>CAIYZJ010000238.1 GCA_903930675.1 uncultured Hyphomicrobiales bacterium | reverse complement strand
AATACATGATATGATTCTAAATAAAAAATGAGATGATTCATTATTTAATGGGTATGCAGTAGTAAATTGTCTTGGTTGTTTGGTGTAGTAGAGTGATGCAACTAAATTGTCGGGAGTATCTATTAAAAAAGGGGCAGAATGCTGCCTACTTTTTACTCACAACTGCGCCTCGGATTAAATCCGGCGTGGCTACTGGTATTGCCTTTTTATTTGTTCTGTATCTGTGTGCATTGCCATTGCCTGTGATGGCGCAAGCCAAATTCGATTCCGGTTCGGTTCTGCGCCAGATCGAGCGCACTTTGCCGGTTCCGACCATGCCTACGATCGGGCCCGCGGAGGAATTGCCTCAGGTGGCCTTGTTGCAAGGCAAGGGCGAGCGGTTGTTTGTCCGCAAATTGATCGTTTCCGGCAATACCCTGATTGACACATCCACGCTGCAAGAGGCTCTGACCCCCTATGAGGGGCGGTCCCTGACATTGAGCGATCTGCAAAGTGCGGCTTCTGCGGTGGCTTTGGCCTATCGCAAAGTGGGTTTGATGGCGAGCTGTCTCATCCCCAAGCAGGAAGTTACTGGCGGTGTCGTGCATTTGCAAGTTGCCGAGGCACGTTTCGGCGGCGCTGTGGTCGATGGCAAATCGACGGGCCGTGTGAAGCCTGAAATGCTGGTCTCACGGTTCGAGGCGGCTCTGCCCAAAGGCGAGCCCGTCAATATGTTTGACCTCGATCGGGCCATGCTGATTGCCAATGATCTGGCAGGTGCCTCGGTGTCCGGTGGACTGGACAGGGGCAGTAACCCCGGTGAAAGCCGGATGGTGCTGCTGTCGGATTTGCGTCCGCTGTTTGCCAGCAATGCGGGTGTTGATAATTTCGGCGCGCGCCCGACCGGGCCGATCCGCATGTCTGCCGATACCGCGCTCAACAGCGCGCTCGGTTACGGCGAACAGTTCACGGCACTGGGCATGTATTCCAGCGGCAGCCAATATGGCCGTTTGGGCGCTTCGCTTCCGGTTCATCCATCAGGGACCAAATTCAGCCTGTCGGGCAGTTATATGGAATATCAAGTTGTGACGCCGTCAATGCGGTCGCAGGATATCCACGGTTCTACTTCTACATTTAATCTGGAAATATCACAGCCGCTTGTGCGCAACCGTTCGTTCAACCTGTTTGCTGTTACCGCCTATGACGGCCGGATGTTCGATAACAAAGCGGGCGCTACCACCTCCAGCAATTACCGCTCGGATGCGATCACTGCGGGGCTTGCCAGCAATATCTACGACAATGTCTTCGGCGGCGGCAAAACTGTTGCCACGGTGATGGCGAGTATGGGCAATCTGAACCTCGATGGTTCACCCAACAAGGCGGGCGACGCCGGCTCGGTCAATAGTCAGGGGCAGTATTCGAAGCTGGTGGCCTCGGTTTCGCGATTGCAGACCATCACCCAGGAGTTGTCGTTTCTGGCCAGTCTGACCACGCAGTTGACCAATAAAAATCTTGGTTCTTACGAGAAGATGATGTTGGGCGGCTCCAACAGTCTGCGGGCCTAACGGGGACGGGGGAGACGGTCGCAACGATTGGCGGCAGTTTCACCCTGAATGGTTCCGTCACGCAAGTCAGCGTCGATCTGTTGGCCGGAGTTGATTTGACCGTCGCTGCACCGCTGGTGACAAGCGGCGATATCAATTTGCAAGCGACAGGCACCTTGGCCTTGAATGCGGCCGCCAGCAGTTCGGGCGGCAATATCGTTCTGCAGACAGCGCATTTTATGAACAATGTCGGCGCATCTGCCTTGTCCGCGACAGGCGCGGGCAAGACCTGGCAGGTCTGGAGCACCAATGCGGATCCGTTCAACACCAACACCGCGATTGGTGACAGGCGCAATGGTCTGGCCTTCGATTTCAAACAATATAATGCGACCTATGGCACCTCGTCCGTACTGGGAACCGGCAATGGTCTCTTTTATTCCATCACGCCAAGTCTGGATGTGGCTTTGGTCGGTACGGTGACCAAGCCCTATGACACCAATACGACCGCCACGTTAAATTCCGGCAATTATTCTTATGTCGGGGCAGTCGATGGTGATGTAGGCATTTTTACACCGACTTCGGGTGCAACCTATGCCACGAAAAATGCCGGTTCGTCGATTAACGTCTCCATCAACGGGACGCTGACAGGTGCGGCAAGCAGCGTCTCGACCGGCAGCAAGGCCGTTTATGGTTATTCAATCAATCCGCGCACCTCCGTCAGTGCTGCCATCGGTACGATCACCAAAGTGGGCGTGGTTGTGACGGGCAATTCGTCGACTGTGACCTATAATGGCGGCACGCAATCGGTGGCTGGCTTTACGGTGTCGGGTCTGGTGGGTGGCGAGACCGCGTCCGTGCTGACGGGCGTGTCGGCCTCGGGCGCATCGGCCAAGAATGCCGGAACCTATGCCAATACGGTGACGGGCACGGATGGCAATTACACGCTGACGCTGGTCAATGGCGCTTTGACGATCAACAAGGCGAATGCGACGGTGACAGGCAATTCGGCCACGGTGACCTATAATGGCGGGGTTCAGACGGTGGCGGGCTTTACCGCCACGGGTCTTGTGCCGTCAGAGACCGCGTCTGTGCTGGCGGGTGTAACGGCGACGGTCTCGGGGACCAATGCGGGAACCTATGTCAACGCGCCTACCGGCACCGACGGCAATTACAACCTGACTTTTGTCAATGGCGCTTTGACGATCAACAAGGCAGCGCTGACGGTGACGGGGAATTCCTCGACGGTGACCTATAACGGCGGCACGCAATCGGTGGCTGGCTTTACTGTGTCGGGTCTGTTGGGCAACGACACGGTCTCGGTACTGACGGGCGTGTCGGCCTCGGGCGCGTCGGCCAAGAATGCCGGAACCTATGCCAATACGGTGACGGGCACGGATGGCAATTACGCGCTGACGCTGGTCAATGGCGCGCTGGTGATCAACAAGGCGGCGGCGACGGTGACGGGCAATTCGTCGACTGTGACCTATAATGGCGGCACGCAATCGGTGGCTGGCTTTACGGTGTCGGGTCTGGTGGGTGGCGAGACCACGTCCGTGCTGACGGGCGTGACGGCCTCGGGCGCATCGGCCAAGAATGCCGGAACCTATGCCAATACGGTGACGGGCACGGATGGCAATTACGCGCTGACGCTGGTCGACGGCGCTTTGACGATCAACAAGGCAAATGCCACCGTCACGGCCAATTCGGCGACGCTCAACTATAATGGCACATTGCAGACGGTGACGGGCTTTACCGTTACGGGTCTGGTCAATGGCGAAACGGCCTCGGTGCTGACGGGTGTATCGGCCTATGGGGCTGGCACCAGTCCGGGCACCTATGCCACAAAGGCATCAGGGACGGCCCAAAACTACGCGCTGGCCTTTGTCGATGGCGTCTTGCTGATCAATCAGTCGACGGATTTTGGCGCAATCAAACATGACGAGATCATCAAGACCACCACAGTGCCTGTTATTCAGGAATTGGTTCTGCCTGTGATTTGCGAGGCTTCGGTATCGAATTATACAAATTTGGGCCGCCAGAGCTGTGCGGTGCCTGGACAATAAAAGCCCGTCAGCACTATAGCGGATAAGATAAATGTGCGATGCGGCTTGGCTTAGGTGCCGTTGGCTTCATCGCACTGTGTGTCTGGTTTCGACGGCGCCTGCTTGTTTTTGCAATCACGCAGGTGGGCTCGTTACTTAAGCCCATGCGGGATCAGTTGCGCTCTTCCAGCAATCGGCGGGCGATGACCTGTGCCTGGATTTCAGCCGCGCCCTCGAAAATATTCAAGATGCGGGCGTCGCACAGCACGCGGGAAATGGCATATTCGAGCGCGAAACCGTTGCCGCCGTGAATTTGCAAAGTGTTGTCGGCGGCAGCCCATGCCACGCGGGCACCGAGCAGCTTGGCCATGCCGGCTTCCAGATCGCAACGTTTGCCTTCATCCTTGGCGCGTGCCGAATAATAGGTCATCTGGCGGGCGATTGCGACTTCGACGGCCATCATGGCCAGTTTGTCGGCGACCCGTGGAAAAGCAATCAACGGCTTGCCGAATTGGACGCGCTCTTCGGCATAGCGGATGCCGAGATCGAGTGCGGATTGAGCGACGCCGACAGCGCGGGCGGCGGTCTGGATGCGGGCGGATTCAAACGTCTGCATCAGATGCTTGAAGCCGTTGCCTTCCTCGCCCCCCAGAAGATTGGCGGCGGGGACCTGGAAACCGTCGAAAGCCAATTCGTATTCTTTCATGCCGCGATAGCCCAGCACTTCGATCTCGCCGCCGGTCAGGCCCGCCACAGGGAAGGGATCGGCATCGGTGCCGCGTGGCTTTTCGGCCAGCAGAATGGACAGGCCCTTATAGCCGGGCGCTTCGGGATTGGTGCGCACCAGCATGGTCATCAGATCGGCCCGCACGGGATGGGTGATCCATGTCTTGTTGCCGGTGATGGCATAGGTGTCGCCGGTTCGGGTGGCGCGGGTGCGCAAGGACGCGAGATCGGAGCCGGTATTGGGCTCGGTAAACACGGCGGTCGGCAGGATTTCGCCGCTGCCGATGCGGGGCAGCCAATAGTCTTTCTGGGCTTGCGTGCCGCCGCATAAAATCAGTTCGGCGGCAATTTCAGAGCGGGTGCCCAAGGAGCCGACGCCGATATAGGCACGCGACAATTCTTCCGACACCACGCACATGGATTCTTTGCCCAAGCCCATGCCGCCGAACTCTTCCGGCAGGGTCAGGCCGAACACGCCCATGCCCGCCAATCCTTCGACCACCTCCATCGGAATGTAGGCATTGTCGAGATGCCATTGATGGGCAAAAGGCTCGACCTCGGCAGCGGCAAATTTGCGCATTTCCGAGCGGATGGATTCGAGCGTCTCGTCGAGACCGGGATCGCCGACTGTGGCGGCCCCTTGCTGCTGGCGGATCAAGGCCACCAGACGGGCGCGATGCTGCGGGGAATTGCCGCTGTCGAGCACAGCCTCAACCGCAGGCGTGAGGGCCGAAGCAATTGCTGCTTTGTCCAGCCCGAGATCACCCAAGCGCACCATCTCGCCCTGGCTCATCGGGATGCCGCCGAAAATTTGGGCCAGATATTCACCCGTCCCGATGCTGATCAGCAGACATTCGGTCTCGCCCAACCGCCCTTCGGCCTCGAGCCTGTGGCCATAGGCGGATAATTCGCGGATGGCTTCGCAATAGGTGGCCAGCCATGCCAGCCCATGGGCGGCGCGCTGCTCCTGCTCCAGCAAAGCGGCAGACAGTTTGCCGTCGATGCTGACGAGGCGGCGCACGCTAAGGGTGGCCAGATCAAGCAGGGCGCGGGCCGTGTCAGTGGCCAAACGCGCGTTTGACAGAAGATGGACAGGAGAAATTCCAGCGGTCTCGGTTGCGGACATGACAGGGTTCCTGCGTGTTGAGTGCAGTGCAGCATGCCTTGATGCGTTGCACTAATCAATGCCCCCTTTGTCTTAGGGTGCGGGATGGGCCTGGCGTTTGATTGTCAAGGCAACGCCCAGCACCGACAGGCCCATGCCGAGCATCTGGACCAGCGAAAGTTGCTCGCCGAACAGGTAAAAGCTCTCGACCGCCACCGCTGGCGGGATCAGATAGATCAGCGCAGCCGCGCGCGAGACTTCGCCCTCGCGGATCAGGAACAGCCAGAGCCCGATGGCCCCGACCGAAATCGCCAGCACCGACCACGCCATCACGACGATCATGGAGCCGGTCCATTCGATGTGCATCGGCTCCAGCAGATAGGCCACAGGAAGAATGACGATAAAGGCTCCGCAATATTGCAGCACGCTGAGGGTGCGCAGATCGCTGGCGGGGATAAACCGCTTTTGATAGAAACTGCCGATGGTGGCTGACAACATGCCGATGACATTGATGCCGATCAGGATCATGTCACTGGTCAAAGCATCAAGGCCGAGGGCTTGCAGTTTCGGGGCGAGCACAAAGGCCATGCCGAAAAAGCCCAAGCCGATGCCGAGCCATTGCAGGCGTGTGATGCGCTCGCCCAAAAAGACCGGAGCCAGCAAGGCGGTGGCAATCGGCTGGATGGCGGCCAACAGGCCTGAAATCACCGCAGGCAGGCCATGGCGCACCGCCCACCAGACGCCGCCGAGATAGATGGTGTGCAAGAACACGCCAGACAGCAGCGCATGCAGCATATGCCTGCCGCGCGGCCATTTGGCCCCTGCCGCCAGTGCAATGACGGCCAGCACCAGACCGGCCAGCAGAAAGCGCACGGCCAGAAAGGTCAGCGGATCGGCATGATCGGCGGCAGCACGCGCGACAATCCAGCCGGTCGACCACAGCAGCACGAAAAAGACAGGAGCCAGCCGCAGAATAAGCGAATGATGATGGGGTGACATCGGCAAGCAATCCCGGGCAAGCATGAGGACAAGGAGACAGACCACCGGTGTGGTCATCCCTCTTAGCCGAGTCTCGGACCCGCTGGCTAATGATATTGCACAGGCGCGGGAGGAAAAGGGTGCCCGGATGCCCTGCTTGTGGCCCTGTCAGACGCCTGTCTGGGCCTCCAGCACATCATCGAAGCTGCGCAAGCCGGGGCGTTGGGCATTGACCAGCACCGCCATATTGCCCGGCGCATGCTGGTT
>CAIYZJ010000237.1 GCA_903930675.1 uncultured Hyphomicrobiales bacterium | reverse complement strand
TAACCGCAGGCTTGCCAAAATTATGAAAAAAACCAAAAATTACCCACTAAAATCCGCGAAGAGCCTGTCAATTTAAAAATATAAAAATACTGAAATACATTATGCCCTTGGTGGTTGTTTTGTCGGTTTTGTTTATGGGTATTATTCCACCTGAATCCGGTTTGTCCGGCCCGTGGGAAAATTCCATCTATGTGACAAGTGAGCACAGCTTGCTGCATCGGCTCTTGATGCCGATCCAGTTTGCCTACCGCCTGTCAGGCACACTATCGCTTTGTCTGGTGGTCACGAGCATTTTTTTTGTCCATTTTATTGCCGGACTGACAGACGACATCACATTCCGCAAGAATTTTACCACGCTTGTTTATGCAACATCTCTTTTAGCTGTATTATCAAACGCTCAAAAATTAGCCGAAATTTATCTGGAATATATCAAGGCGCCTGAAATCATTATTGCAACATCTCCTGTCATTTTGGATGATTATATCGATGCCCGCGTTTTGCTGATCAAACCGTCCGAATATCAATCCATCACCAAAGACACGAGCAGATATCCTTTCACCTTTTACGGGTCTCGCGCCTACACAATGCCGCAGCTCTATCGTGCCCGGTCCGAATTGGATGATACTGGGAGGCAAATCATCCCTCTTCTTGTCCGCGATTATGGAAAAGAGATGCGTGTCGATTGCGAACGCAATTGTCTCTTGCAAACCAACATTGTTCCCACAACGTTGCATCGCGTTCTGATCGATGGCCGCGAACCCGAAAAGCCTTTTTTGGCGATGACAGAAAATCTCGATTTCGAATTGCCCGCCGGTGAACATGTCATTCGTGTTGATCTGGTCGGTGATTATGTGCGGCCGATCATCATCTCGATCTGGGTCGCCCTCGGCCTATTATGTCTGGTTGTGATCCATGCAATGGTTGTGATCGGGGGCGAAGTCAGGGCGAGGCGAAACCTTCTGGTTGGATAATTGGTTCAGACCACTTTGCGTTGTTTTTTGTGATATGTTCTGTCCATCAATGAGATTGTTGAAATTTCTTTCGCTATTTTTACAAATCCGGTATGTTTTCCGCAATATGGCATCATCGCTTGTCAAGGATAGAGGGCATCATGACACCTTCAGAAATGGTCATTTGGGCAGCAATCCTGTTGCTCGTGATTTTCGGCCTCAAATCCATCCAGATTGTCCCGCAGTCGGAGGCCTATATTGTCGAGCAATTCGGCAAATATGTAAAAACCCTCAATGCGGGGCTGAATTTCATTTTGCCGATCATCAACTCCGTCCAGCATCGGGTGATCATTCTTGAACGGCAGATCGACCCGCAGCAGATCAATGTCATCACCAAGGACAATGTCGAAATCCACCTGACGACAGCGGTGTTTTACCGGATCACCGATCCTGCCAAATCGGTCTATCGCATCACCGATGTCAATCAGGCGGTCAAAACCACGGTCACCAGCATTGTGAGGTCTACCGGCGGGCAAATGGAATTCGACGAGGTGCAATCCAAGCGCGATTTCATCAATGAACGCATCATGGACAGCCTGTCCGAGGCCTGTTCGGTGTGGGGTATCGAGATCACCCGCACCGAAGTACTGGATGTGTCGGTCGACGAGGCCACGCGCAATGCGATGCAGCAGCAGTTGAATGCCGAACGCGAACGCCGTGCCTGGGTCACCAAGGCGGAAGGCGAACGGCAGGCGCAGCAATTAAAGGCCGATGGCGAGCTTTACACCGCCCAGAAACAGGCCGAAGCACGCCGTATTCTGGCCGAGGCCGATGCCTTTGCCACCCAGACTGTGGGCGCGGCGATCATGACCAACGGGCAGGCGGCGATTGATTTCGAAATCATGAAACAGCAGGTGATCAGCATTGCCGAGCTTGGCAAATCCCCCAACACCAAACTGGTTGTGGTGCCGACAGACATTACCAAGGCGCTGGGTGGTTTGACCGCGTTGTTCGAAGGGTTGAAGAAATGAGCGGGCTCGACCAGCTTTTTCAGGATTACCACACGGCCAGCTGGATGGCTGTCGGGCTGATACTGGTAATGGTCGAAATCCTTCTGATGCCGGGCTTCTTCTTGTCTTACGCTGTGGCGGCCTTTGTGATGGCCTTGCTGAGTGTCCTGCTTGATCAAACTGCTTCGCTTTTATCCGAAAGCATGGTGTTTTTGCTGATCGGCACGGTGCTGCTGCTTCCCGCCCGCTGGCTGGTCAAACGCAACAATGCGCAGGTGCCGGATATCAACCAGTATTGAGAGGTCCGCGTTCTGAACCCTGACCCCTCACACCCCCGCCCGCACCACATTGGTGCAGGGTTTGCCATCTGCAAGGTCGAGCACGTTCCGGGCGATGGTTTGCTGGCGGCGGCGGATGGTGCCGTGGGTCCAGCCGGACATGTGCGGGGTCATGGTCACCTGATCCAGCGTGTGGAAGGGCAGGGATGACGGCTGCGTGGGGGCGTTGTCCGCTGTCGGGTAGTGATACCATGTATCGATCACCGCACCGGCAATGGTGCGACGGGTCAGGGCATCGAACAAAGCCTGCTCGTCGATGATCGGGCCGCGCCCGACATTGATCACCACGGCTTGCGGTTTCATGAGTGCAAAGGCCGTCTGGTTCACCAGCCCTTTGGTCTCAGCGGTCAAAGGCAGCGAAGTGACCAGATAATCAATATCGGGATAGAATGTATCCAGCTGGTCAAGCGTGAAGGCGCGGTCCACTTGGGCATTTTGGGCATCTTGGGCATCTTGGGCCACGGGTGAGCGGTTGGCGACATGAACCTGCATCCCGAACGCCTTGGCGCGGCGTGCAATCGCCTTGCCGATATGGCCATAACCCAACAGGCCGATGGTTTTGCCGCTCATCTCGTCATGGGTGCGGTTGGCGGCTCCCGCCCAATAGGTCCAGCGGCCCTGTCTCAGGTCGTGATCGGCCTGCTGCAAGGGCACGTGGCGGGCCAGAATGGCGCTCATCACATATTCGGCAATCGCCTGTTCGTGACCGAAGCAGTTGCACACGATGGTGGCGGGTGGCAGGGACGCCAGATCAACCGCGTCATAACCCGCACCGGGCACATGGAACAGTTTCAAGTTGGCAGGCTGTGGCAGGCTGGCGTTGAATCCGACGCCGATGATGACATCGGCAGCCGCATAGGCGGCCTGTTCCTGCGCGGTAGCCAGCACATCGGGCAGCAAAGTGATGCTGTGGCCGGGGCCGACAAGGGCTGAAAAACCAGCGGAGAACGAGCAGGCATTCCCGCCGTGAAAGACAATGTTCATGATGGTTTCCCCTGCCATATTTTCTTGTTTTGCATGATCCGAAGCTAGGTGCAAAATGGTGCTTCGTCCAGAAGTGGCGAGTATAAAGCGCGGGGAAAGTCTTGATCTCTTTCATCAGTCTTGTGCTATAGACGGGTGCAACGCTGTGTTCGGGTTCGGGAATGATCCATTATCAACTACATTGCGGCCATGACCACGATTTTGATGGCTGGTTTGCCAACAGTTCCGGTTTCGAGGAGCAGCAGACGCGCGGCCTGATTGCCTGTCCACATTGCGGCAATACCGACGTCCGGCGGGCCTTGATGGCTCCGGCGATCGGTAAAAAGGGTAATGCGACTGCCAGTGCAGAACCGGTTGACGGGACAAGCGAGGCCATATTGCCTGCTGCCGCGCCGCCTGTGATGCCGATGGTGATGCCTGATCCTGTGCTCTCGGACCAGATGATCGAAATGATCCACAGGGTGCGGGCCGAGGTGGAAAAGAATTGCGACTATGTCGGATCGGAATTTGCCGAGGAAGCCCGCAAAATCCATTACGGCGAGGCCGACCAGCGCGGTATTTACGGACAGACCACGCTGGATGAAGCGCAAGAACTCGCCGAAGAGGGCATCGATATCATGCCCCTGCCGTTTTTGCCGCGCACGGATAGCTGAGCGCGCGGCATCTTTTCAGAGCTGTTATCGGTTACAAGACCGCTTCCAGCATCGCCAGATAATCGGCCTCTGTGGCAACCCGCGCATTGGTGGCGTGGGTGTGGTCTTTCAGGGCCGCTTTGGCAATGGCAGGCAGAACTTGTGACGGTACGCCGATGTGCGACAGTTTGGCAGGCAGGCCGAGCGAGGCCGAGAAATCCTCGAACCAGCGTGGCAGATCATCATGCGCGCCGATGCCCACAGCCCGGTTGAGGCGGGGATAAAGCGGACCGGCAACCGCGGCGTTGAAGCGCAACACGGGCGGCAGCAAAATGGCATTCAGCGTGCCGTGATGCAGCTTGAATTCGCGCAAAGCACCCAGTGGGTGCGACAAGGCATGGACTGCGCCCAAACCCTTTTGGAACGACATCGCGCCTTCAAAAGCGGCAATCATCATCTCGCGGCGGGCGTCCTTGTCGTGTCCGTTCCTGACGGCGCGCGGCAGGGCTTGGGCGGCGCGTTCCAGACCGTCAATCGCAATGGCGGCAGCCACGGGATTATCGACCGGCGAGATGAAACATTCCACACAATGGCTGATTGCATCCATTCCGGTGGCTGCTGTCAGCAAAGGCGGCAGATCAAGCGTCAGATCGGGGTCACAAACCGCGCGGCGGGGCACCAGATAGGGTGACAGCAGGCCGAGCTTGCGGCCATCGCGATAGGTGATCACCGCGCCGCGTCCGACCTCGCTGCCCGTGCCTGCGGTGGTAGGAATGGCAATGGTGGGGGCGGTTTTGCTGGTAATCTTGGGCGTGCCGCCCAAAATCGCGGCAAAGTCGATCAGCGGTTCGTCATGGGTGGCGGCAATAGCGACAGCCTTGGCCAGATCCATCGGCGAGCCGCCGCCAATCGCGATCATCCCGTCGCAATCATGGTCGCGATACAGCATCACAGCCTCTTCGACGGCTTCTTCGGTCGGGTTACCGGGCGTGTTGTCATAGACGGCTTGCACAAAGCCTTGGGGCAAAAAGGCAAGGGCGCGTTCCATCAGGCCTGCGGCCACTACGCCTTTGTCTGTCACCACCATCGGGCGGGTGATGCCCGCAATGGCGCAATCTTCCGCCAGATGCTGGATCGCGCCGAAATCAAGACGCACAGTGGTGATGTAATTGATCAAACCCATGATGGAGACTCCGCTCTTGCTGTCAGACTGCTGCGAGGATGGGCAAGCGGGACCGGTCTGTCCAGTCCCATTTCGCCCATATCGGACCTTGCTTGCGTGAATGGCTATGGGCAAAGGATCAGTGTTTGACCATCACCGGCTGGATGGAAAACACGTTGGGTGTCCGCGGATCAACCGACACCCGCACCCAATGGATCGACGGACTGCCAAAGGTTTGCACCCGTGTCAGATTGGGCAGGGCTTTGGCTGGATTATAGAGCGGCTTGTCGACCTTGAAATAATGGGTATCGCCATGCACCAGCAAGACCTGACCTTTGAATTGCTCGGTTTCACTGACCAGTTGGGCGAGAAATTGGGTGTAGCCGCTCACTGAGGGGTGCTGGCGTTCGTCGATTTCGGTTTCGGGCAGATCAAAGCCGGGATCGGCCTGGAAGGCCACCACCAGACCGGGGGATTTTTGGGATTTTGCCAGTGCAAAGCCTTCTTTCAGCCATGCGATATTGGCTACATCGCGTTCCAGATATTCGGCATTGCTGGTGGCGCAGACGGCAGGCGTACGGGCGCTGCGATCGGTGCATTCCCTGTCATCGAGCACTTTGTTGTTGTTGCTGCCGGGGATATTGAGCGTAACAAACACGATATTGCCATAGGTGAAGCGGGTGTTCTCGACGAACTTCTCGCCGGTTTTGCCCTGATGCTGCAAGGGCATCCGTTTTTTGCCGAGGCTGCCGGGTGTCGCAAACATCACTTTGCGCAAGGTGGTCAACCGCTCCTGGGTGTCATAGCCGCCATTGTTGAGACGGTGGCAATCGGTCCATTCATTGTCACCGGGAATATAGATCACCGGCATGGTCATGCTGTTGAACATCGTGAGCGCATCGGCAAACACCTTGTCGGTGCAATGCGAGCTGCCATCCTTGATGTCGCCGTCATAGAGCGAAAAGGCGATATTGCCCGCATTGATGCTGGCCAGCAGGGCCGGCATTTTCAGCTCGTCCCTGGCCTTGGCATAGGGCATGTCGCCCCACAACCCGAAATGGAAGCGTTGGTTTTCCTCCGCTTGCGCGCCACAGGTCAAACCCATCACCACAGCCAGCAACAGCATAATACGCGTTTTCATCATCCCGCCTTTACCAAGAGACCCATCCCGTCACCGGATGCGTATCCCTAGCACGAAAAGCCCGTCAAGATCACAGGCAATAAAAAACCCCCGACAGTGTCCTGCCGGGGGCTAATGTCGTCTAACTAATCAGAGGATTAGAAAGAACGTGCAACGCGCAGACGGTAGGTCATCGAGTCGTCATTTCTCAGGCTCGAACCTTCACCAGCAGCGTTGCCGGAAGCAACGTCAGCAAAAGAAGAGGTTGCCTTGCGGTAAGCCACTTCTGGGTTGATTTCGAGACCTTTAACTGGCGACCAGATCACACCGAGGCCGACGCCCCAAACAGCGATGTCACGACGTGTGGTTGTGTTCTGGACCGAACCAGGCATATCCAGCTTGCCGTAGCTGCCGCCGACATAAGCCGAGACAGTTGGCGAGAAGAAATGCTGGAACTGTGCACCGTAGCTGTAGGACTTGGTCAGGGTCAGAGTTGTTGCATCCTGAACAGCATCATACAGGCCACCGTTGGTGCGACCGACGCCATAGCTATAGTTTGCAACGTTGGTGTCTGTTGCAGTGTTGCCGATGACACGGCCAGATGCGCCAACGCCATAAGCGCCGTACAACTGCAGGTTATCGCCAGCAGCAAGCATTGGAAGATTAATTTCGTTGCGCCCATCAAAGCGTAACCGGTCTTGCTTGAAGCAGTTGTGTCACGGCCAGCAGGTGCAACATTGTGCACAACACCGGCAATCTTCACAGTACCCCAAGACTGGGAGACGTCAAACGAAGCAATAGCGTCTGGACCATTGTTCGGGATCGCATTAGCAGTTGCACCGTGAACAGCGTTGCGCAATTCAGCAGCGTCTTCAACAGCTGCAGTGATGCTCATGCCGTTACCCAGCGAAGCTGTGTAAGCGAACTGGTTCACACGGCCGCCCGATGGGTTCTGAGTGGTGAACTGAGTTGCCGACAGACCGGTTGAAGCGAACGATGTTGTACGACCAGCAAGGAAACCGCCGAGCTGAACGAAAGCTTCCGAACCGGAGAAGCCGTTCTGAAGGTTGCCGTAACCTGTCGAGTTGCCAGTGAAGAATTGGCCACGACGTGGCTGCGAACCGGAGTTATCGTCGCCGCCGGACGAGCGGATCCAGTTGATGCGTGCGAAGGTACGCAACACACCGTATTCGGTGCTGTCACGTGCATCGAGGAAGATGCGCAGTTCAGCGTTGGTGTTGAATGCATCGTTCTGCTGACGCCAAACGGTGGTGCCATAAGCGTATGCTGTCACCGAACCGCCAACGCGCAGGCAAGTGGTGGTGCCGGGGATGTAGAAGAAGCCTGGGCCGTAGGTTGGGCAGACTTTGACGTATTCCAGTGAAACCCAGTCTTTAGTATGTTGATTTCATTGATCTTTTAATTGATTCCAACATCGGGAGTCGCTCGGAATCGATGCGCTTCTGGGATTTGCCTTTGTGCGAAAGGCTAAATCCGTTCTAAGTAATTGAATTTATTGTTCTTTATTCCGTATCATTG
>CAIYZJ010000236.1 GCA_903930675.1 uncultured Hyphomicrobiales bacterium | reverse complement strand
CCGATCTGTATATGTGAGGACTGTTGAGTCCGAGCATGGGTGACCGGATCAGGATTAAAAGGCATCTGGCTATGGCAAGTTACATCATCAAACCGCAACGGGGGCATACATATTTATTTGTTTATGCAGCCAAATTGACGCCCGATGATTATACAAGAATTCTGGATCATACCCATGCCCGTATTCTTGCCATTATCGACTATCCGTTTCTTCCCAAAATTCTTTACACGATTTTTCCGCAACTGGCCGAACAACCAATGGCCGTTTACTTTGTCGAAGGCATCAAAAAGCCCCAGGTGATGACGGAATGCCTGCCACAACCCCTGTTTGCGGCCAATGTCAGGTTGAGTGATTTCAATATTGTGATGCGGGAATTTTCCAACACCATCGACCGAGTGGTGGAAACCGACAACAAGGATGATTTCTATCATCTGAAAAAGGATCTCGGTACCTATCTTGCCGAAATCAACGCGCTCGATGTCATCGACCAGAAGCTCAAATATGACGATGAAAGCCTGCTGCCCAATTACGCAGATATCGTCAAAACGCTCTATGGCCACTGGCAGATCGACATTTACCGCAAATACCAGCGAAACTAGGTCACTGGCTGACAGCGATGCCATGTTTCGGGCGCGGTTGTTTCGCCATTGGCACGGATTTTGATCCCGATCATGGTGGTCTCGCCCATCAAACGCAAATGGATGCGCGTGCCTTTCTCGGAATCCTGCGCCGTGGGTACCGGCCAATCGGCAATGAAATTGTGGCGGCTGTATTGTCCGGTGCTGACTGTACGGTCGACGATCAATTGTGATCCCTGGATGGTCAACATCCTCGCCTCCTGAACGCTGCACCAAGTGCCGTCAATCGCGTCCGCCCTGGCCGGACCGGACAAAGCCAGCCCGAAACCGGCCGCGCATAGGGCCAAAGCAAGAGAATATTTGGAGTGATCCAACCGAAATATGGAACAGGTCATTACGCGCTCCCGTCTGTCAAAACCCGAACAAGGGATATACAGGGCAAGAGTAATGGAGGTTTTGCCACTCTGGCAAGCCAGGTCTGGATGGAGTGGCGCGAATGAGTGCCGCAAAGGACTGGACCGAATGTCTGATAGGCGATCCTCTACCGCTATGCTAGCCTGACATCATCAAGCCTTGCCTGATGATGTTGTTGAAAGGGTTCAAATGCGTTTGCACTTTCACGGAGCTTGTCGGGCTGTCACGGGATCCTGTTTCCTGATCGAAGCCGGCGACCAAAAGGTGCTGGTTGATTGCGGCATGGTGCAGGGCTCGAAAACCGAGCGCGAACTGAACTATCGTGATTTCCCTTTCTCTGCGGACTCGATTGACGCGATGATCCTGACGCATGCGCATATCGATCATTCCGGCCTTGTGCCCAAACTGACCAAACACGGTTTCACCGGCCCCGTCTATGCCACCGCCGCCACGGTCGATCTGTGTTCGATCATGCTACCGGACTCGGGACATATCCAGGAGATGGAAGTCCAGCAGCTCAACCGCCGCAACGCACAGCGGGGCCGCAAAGAGGTTGAAGCGATTTATACGGTGGATGATGCCACCGCCAGCTTGGGGCAATTTCACGCTGTATCCTATGGCGAATGGGTATCCATCACCGATCAGGTCCGTGCCCGGTACTGGAATGCCGGACATTTGCTGGGTTCGTCCTCGGTCGAGGTCGAGGTTACCGATCCGTCCGCTACACCGGAAATCACCCGCCTGTTGTTTTCCGGCGATATCGGCCCTGATTACAAACTGCTTGAGGACGAACCGGAAGCGCCGACAGAAATCGACCATCTGATTTGCGAAACCACCTATGGCGACACTGACCGCCAAGAAATCACCGAAGACGCCCGCCGCAAAATCCTGCTGGCCGAAATCACCGCCGCCCAACACCGCAAAGGGGCCTTGCTGATCCCCTCGTTTGCAGTCGAACGCACACAGGAATTGCTGGTTGATATTGTCGCATTGATTGAATCCGGCGCGCTTGCCTCCTGCCCGATTTTCATCGACTCGCCTTTGGCCACCAGAGCCAGCGCGGTGTTTGCCAAACACGCCTCCGAATATAAAAACGGCGATGCGCTGATGCGCGCCATGAACAGCCATTATGTCCGCTTTACCGAGACCACCGAACAGAGCAAAGCGATTTCCAAAATCGGCGGATTTCACATCATCATCTCGGCAAGCGGCATGTGCGAGGCCGGACGAATCCGCCACCATCTGAAAGACTGGCTGTGGCGGACTGACGGCACCATTCTATTGGTCGGCTATCAGGCCAACGGCACGCTGGGCCGCGTGCTTCAGGACGGTGCGCATCGCGTGCGGATGATGGGCAGTGAAATCGAGGTCAAAGCCCATATCAGCATCATGGATGTCTATTCCGGCCATGCCGATGCACCCGAATTGTTGCGCTGGATCAAACAGCGCGGCACCATCAAAGGATCTATTTTTCTCGTCCATGGCGAAGAAGAGGCCTTTGAAGCCATGGCCGCGACCCTCGCCAAGGCCATGCCGAATGTGCCCGTGGTGATCCCCGACCTCGATGATGTGTTCGATCTGGCAGACGGCCATGCGTTGCAGACCAAAAGCGACACCCCTGCCCGCCTGATGCCGGAACAACTGGGCCGGATCGACTGGAACAACGACCTGTCGAAACTGGTGCTCGATCTCAACGAGGCGATCGGCAATTTGCCCGATGCCAACAGCCGCGCCAAAATGATCCGCCGGTTGCGCCGCACGCTTGAAGACGCAAGCTAGTCCATCGCCCCGAACCTGATCTGCCCATCTGTCCGATTGACTTTTGCCGGCATGGCGGCAAAGGATTGACGCAACCTTAAATTGCATCAAAGAAGTTTTACAGCCATGAAATATGATCTCGTTGTCATCGGTTCCGGCCCTTCGGGTCAAAGAGCGGCCATTCAGGCGGCAAAGCTGGGCAAACATGTTGCCGTGATCGAAAAACAACGCGTGGTCGGCGGGGTCTGCGTCAATACCGGCACGATCCCGTCGAAAACCTTCCGCGAATCCGTGCTGCATCTGTCGGGTTTCCGCGAGCGCGGCATCTACGGCAATTCCTACACCGTGCGCAACGATATCAAGATCGAGGATTTGCTGTTTCGGGTCGAACATGTCGTGCGCGGCGAAATCGACGTGATCCGCGGCCAGCTGGCCCGCAACAAAGTGCAACTGATCGAGGCTACCGCATGCTTTGTCGATGCCAACCATATCCGGCTCGAAGACGGCTCCGAGGAAGAACACATCATTCAGACCGACAAGGTGGTGATTGCCTGCGGCACCAATGCGGCGCGTGATCCGCATATTACCTTTGACGGCCAGCGCATCATGGTCAGCGATGATATTTTGCAGCTGCGCTCGATCCCGCGTTCGCTGATTGTCATCGGTGCCGGGGTGATCGGGGTCGAATATGCCACGATGTTCGCGGCCCTTGGTGTGCGCGTCACCATCATCGACAAGCGGCCGACTTTGCTGCCGTTCCTTGATCACGAAATCTCGGCGGCTCTGACCTATATTGCCCAGCAAAACCGCGTCACCATGCGGCTGGGCGAGGAAGTGGCCGGCGTGAAACTGGTTCAGAACGAAGGGCCGTCCGGCGAGCGCACACAGGTGGAAGTGGGCTTGAAAAGCGGCAAAGTCCTGCATGCCGATGCCGCACTCTACGCCATTGGCCGCACGGGCGCGACGGCTGGTCTGGATCTGGGCAAAGCGGGCGTGAAACTCGACGAGCGCGGCAAGATCATCATCAACCAGCATTACCAGACCAGCGCCTCCAACATCTATGCGGTCGGCGATGTGATCGGTTTCCCGTCTCTGGCCTCCACCTCGATGGAACAGGGCCGCGCGGCCGCGCGCCATGCCTTCGGCGTGCGCGAGGACCACGAACACGAAATCGGCCTGTTCCCCTATGGCATCTATACCGTGCCGGAAATTTCGGCGATCGGCAAAAACGAGGACGAGTTGACCGCCTCCGGCACGCCCTATGAGATCGGCAAGGCCAATTACCGCGAAATCGCCCGCGGCCAGATCATCGGCGACATGACCGGCTTGTTGAAGCTGGTGTTCTGCCCGACCACCCGCAAGCTGCTGGGTGTGCATATTCTGGGTGAAGGGGCGAGCGAGCTGATCCATATCGGACAGGCCGTGATGGCGCATGAAGGCACCATCGACTATCTCGCCGATGCGGTGTTCAACTATCCGACGCTGGCGGAATGTTACAAAACCGCCGCTCTGGACGGTATCAACCGCTTGACCAACTGAGGCAGTCCCGCCAGCCTGTGACGGACGAACAGGTCTCTTATATCACCGGCGTCTGCCTGTCTGGCGATGGCGGACTGACGATGTGCGCATCCTGATACTGGAAATCGGCCACAAAAAAAGCCCCTCGCGGGGCTTTCTCTTGTTTGATGCCGGCAGGATCAATGATGATCGAGGCGCTTTGACAATTCTTCGCGGCTCAGGACCGACAGCTTTTCCGCCTGGTTGGTGTTGATCACACCTTCCTCAAGCAACAGATAGACTGCTGCCTTGATGCGGTCACCGCCGGCATGATGCGAGCCCGAATGATGTTTGTCATCTTTTTCATGCTCGTGGCCGACAGCTTCACCAAACAGCAACACCATCAAAGTCTTGCCGACGATATTCATCAACATACCAAACAGCACCAAGCCGAGGAACATCGTAACACCGGCAACAATACGTCCACCAACAGTGACCGGATACATATCGCCGTAACCCGTTGTCGTCAGTGTCACAATGCACCACCACATCGCGGTCGGAATGGAGGTGTAGAAACGCTTGTCTTCCAGGATTGAATTGCCCGAAACCGGATCTGTCGGCATGAATGTCTCGGAACCCGCTGCCTTGCCTTCTTTCACCAGCGAAGCATCCAGAACAGCCTGACCTTCGGCAATGTGGTCAGGCGAATAGAGACCGCCTTCGACATGATACATCAGGGTCGAAGAAATCATCAGGATGGAAAACAGCGCGATGAAATAGATGCGCAGATTGGCAACAATCGGGTTGGAAGTGCCCTCTTTAGCCGAATTGATGTCCTGCAAGGCGGAACGGGCCAGTTTCAACACACGCAACACGCGGATGACGCGCAAGATCCGCAGGATCTTGGTGGCCTTCACACCGGTGAAGTTGAGCAGCATCAAATAAGTCGGCAGGATCGAAAGGAGATCAACCATACCCCAGAAGCTGAAGATATAACGCACCCGGTCTTTGGATGTAAAAATATTACCGAGATAATCAATAGTGAACAGAATGACCGAAAACCATTCAAAAATCATGAATTCTTTATGAAAAGCCTTTTCAAGCTCCTCAACCGACTCAAGAGCAATTGCTATACATGACAAATAAATGAACAGATTGATAATACTATGCCATTTTCTGAACAAATCATACGATGGATCATGAAATACCCGATGTATCCATGTCGGGTGATCAACATTGTCTCTATAGGCTTCCATTCGAACTCTCCTAAAACTCTAATACTACAAGTCACGACAAGAGCCCGAAGTTAAGGCCCAATCGACACACAAACACCCCGACGAATATCAATCCGCAGAGACACGACACCGGGAAGGCATCGCACTGGCAACAGGCAACACACGCCACGTTGCAGGCGACATCTTCAAGACCCTGCGAGAGTCCCAACTTGTTAAAAGTCCCCCGACTTGACATTGCCAAATTCAACGAATGAAATCCGACCCGCTGAAGGCAATTTATCGAAGGTCATTAATAATATTCAATCATAGGTTGTAAAGAGACGCGGCCAAAAAACATGCACTTTTATTCGTTTGGTCCTCATCGATCAGCACGCAGTCAAGACGAAGGCGGATGACAACCAGTCCTCATCAGAGTTGGCATGTGCGATTGGGTCTGGGCAATTGGACGGTTTGCACAAAATATCAGCAACAACGATATTATTTTTAGGATTGTTTGGAGCGAACAGCCAGCCAGCGGCACACCACATAAAACACCGGCGTGAACACCAGTCCGAACGAAGTCACTCCGATCATGCCGGAAAAAACCGCCGTGCCGAGCGACTGGCGCAATTCCGCCCCCGCACCTACCGCCCAGACCATGGGTGACACGCCGAAGACGAAGGCCAGCGAGGTCATCAGAATCGGGCGCAAGCGCAAGCGGGCCGATTCAACGGCCGCCGCAAAACGGTCCATGCCCTGATCTTCCAGCTGTTTGGCAAATTCGACGATCAGAATGGCGTTTTTGGCGGCCAGACCGATCAACACGATAAACCCGACCTGGGTCAGAATATTGTTGTCGAAACCGCGCAGCATCACTCCGACAATCGAAGCGATGAGACACATCGGCACGATCAAAATCACCGCCAGCGGCAAAGTCAGGCTTTCAAACTGGGCGGCAAGCACCAGAAACACGAAGACCACCGCCAGAATGAAGGCAAAAACGGCGGTATTGCCGGCCCGCTGTTGCTGGAAGGCCAAAGTCGTCCATTCGGTTGCGAAACCGTCGGGCAGGACTTCGGCAGCCAGCTTTTCCATGATCTGCATCGCCTCGCCCTGCGAGAAGCCGGGTGCGGCACTGCCATCGAGTTCGGCGGCAGGATAGAGGTTATAACGCGGCACGCGATAGGGGCCGGAGCGGTTTTCGACGGTGGTAAACGACCCAAGCGGCACCGTATCACCGGATGAATTGCGCACACGGATCGACAAGACATCCTTGGGTTCCAGACGCGCGCTGTCCTGCGCCTGTGCCGACACGCGGAAGGTGCGTCCGAACAGGTTGAAATCATTGACATAGGACGAGCCGAGAAAGGTCTGCAAAGCAGCGAAGACATCGGGCACATTGACGCCCAGCAACTGGGCCTTCTCGCGGTCGATATCGAGATAGAGTTGCGGTGTCGCGTTTTCAAAGATCGAGAACACCTGTGCCACACCCTGCGTCTGGGCGGCACGCGCCATCATGGCACGGGTCGCCGCCTGCAAAGCTGCCGGCCCCTGCCCCGCCCGATCTTCCACCATCATGCGGAAACCGCCGGCATTGCCGATCCCCGCCACCGAGGGCGGAACAACTACGAAAACCTGAGCTTCCTGAATACCGGCAAACTGCCGGAACAATTCGCGCTGGATCGCCTGCGCCGATTGGCGCGGATCTTTGGCGCGCTTGTCGAATGTATCAAGGGCCAGAAAGGCCGCGCCCGCATTGGGTGCATTGGTAAAGCTGGCCCCCGACAGGCCGACAATATTGACCGCACCGATCACACCGGGCACTTTCAGGGCGATATCGACAATGCGGCGTTGCACGGCATCGGTGCGCGCCAAGGCGGCACCGGGCGGCAATTGTGCCACCACGATCAGATAGCCGCGATCCACCGGCGGAATAAAGCCGGTTGGCACTTTGCGGAACTCGTTCAGCCCGAGACCGATAATCGCCACATAGGCGACCAGCATCAAAGCCGACAGCCGGACCACGCGCTGCACCAGCCAGCCATAACCTCCGGCGAGCTTGTCGAAGCCGACATTGAAGCGGTTGAAAAAGGCCTGCAACGGATGCTGCCACCAACGGGTCGGCACCCCGTCATGATGCGGTTTCAACAGCAAGGCGCACAAAGCGGGCGACAGAGTGAGTGAAACGATCAGCGAAAACACCGTGGCACCGGTGATGGTCAGCGCGAATTGCCGGTAAAACTGCCCCGAAATACCGGTAATGAACGAGGACGGGATAAACACCGCGCACAAGACCAGCGAAATCGCGACAAGGGCAGCCCCCACCTCCTCCATCGAGCGCACGGAGGCCTCGTAGGGGCTCAGGCCCGCCGCAATATTGCGCTCGACATTCTCGACCACCACAATCGCATCATCGACCACAATCCCCACCGCCAGCACCAGCCCGAACAGGGTCAGATTGTTGAGAGAGAACCCAAACAGCGACATCAGGAAAAACGTGCCGACCAGCGACACGGGTATCGCCACCAGCGGAATGATTGCGGCGCGCCAACGCTGCAAAAACAGCACAACCACGAAGACCACCAGCAAGATCGCCTCGAACACGGTTTCCTGCACCGCTTCCACCGATTGCTGGATGAACACGGTCGGATCATAAACAATCTTGTATTGCACGCCCGCCGGAAAACGTTTCGAAAGATCATTCATGGTCTGGCGGATCAGCTTGGCCGTGGCCAAAGCATTCGATCCGGGGCGCTGGAACACCGCCATCGCCACAGCCGGATCGTTATCGAGATAGGAATTGGACGAATAATCAAGGGCTGCCAATTCGACCCTCGCCACATCCTTGATGCGGACCAGCGCACCGGCGGTTTGCTTGACCACAACCTCGCCGAACTGTTTGGGGTCGGAAAGGCGGCCCAAAGTCTGCACGGCGATCTGGAACGCGCCGGGATTGGCCACCGGCGGCTGGTTCAACACGCCCGAGGCGACCTGAATATTCTGTCCCTGCAAGGCCAGCAATACATCGCCCGAAGTCATGCCCATCGATTGCAAGCGGTCGGGATCAAGCCAGACCCGCATCGCATAATCACGCGAACCGAACACCGTCAGCGATCCCACCCCGTCAACGCGGGTCAGGGCATCGGTGATTTCCAGCGTCGCATAGTTCGAAATAAACAGATTGTCGCGGGATTTATCGGGCGAGATCAGATGGACAACCATCATCAGATCGGGCGAACTCTTGGTCACCGTTACGCCCAGATTGCGGACATCGGCAGGCAGGCGCGGCGCGGCAATGCCGACACGGTTCTGGATCTGCACCTGTGCGGTATCCAGATTGGTGCCGAGATCGAAAGTCACCTGAATCGAAAAGCGGCCATCCCCCGACGAATTGGAGGAGACATAGAGCATGTTCTCGACGCCGTTGATCTGTTGCTCGATCGGCGCGACGACGGTGGAGGCCACCACATCCGCGCTGGCACCGGGATATTGGCCCGACACATTGATGATCGGCGGCGCGATTTCAGGATATTGGGCAATCGGCAGCCGCAAAAACGCCACCGCACCCAGAATAATGATCAAAATCGAGATCACACCGGAGAAAATCGGACGGTCGATGAAAAAACGGGAGATATGCATGGCTCTCTCCCTTAGCGCGCAGGTGTGGGTGTTTGCGCACTCGCCGCTTCGCTTGGCGTGACCTTGATCCCCGGCCGCACCCGCATCAATCCGTTGACCACCACGCGATCCCCGTCGGAAAGCCCGTCTTTGATCACGCGCAGACCATCCGACATCTGGCCGGGCACCACATATTTCATGGAGACCATGTCATCGGCCCCCACGACATAGACGAATTTGCGGATCTGCTCGGTGCCGATGGCAGCATCGGGGATCAAAAAGGCCTGATAGGGCAAAGAACCGGATACTCTCAACCGCCCGAACATGCCGGGGGTGAACAGGTCCTGCTTGTTGGCAAACACCGCCCGACCGCGCATCGTGCCCGAGGATCTGTCGATCACATTGTCGATAAAATCAATCGCGCCCTGATGGGCAAAGGTTTTGTCGTCGATCAGTTTCAACTGGACCGGAACAGGCTCTTGCGCCTTGGCATCGGTGCTCTGCGGTCTGATGCGCTTGTAGCGCAGGAAGGCGGCTTCATCGAAGGTGAATTCGAACCGGATCGGATCCAGCGAGACAATGCTGGCCAGCAACGAGGTATTGCCCGTCGTGCCGCCCGTGACCAGATTTCCCGGCGAAACGCGGCGGTCGCCGATGCGCCCGTCGATCGGGGCCCGCAATTCGGTAAATTGCAGATCAAGTTCGGCTTGGCGCACCAGTGCCTCATTGGCAGCCACAGCCGCCAACGCATTGCGCAGACTTTGCGAACGCTGGTCAAGCGCCTGATCGGTAATGGTTTTCTCGCGCGCCAGCAATTGCGCGCGACCAAAATCGGATTCGGCATAGACCGCATTGGAGCGCGCCTGTTCGAGATTGGCGCGGGCCTGATCCAGCGTATTCTTGAAGGGACGCGGATCGATGGAAAACAGCAGATCGCCCTGCTTGACGATCGCGCCGTCCTTGAAATGGACCTGTTCGAGATAACCCGACACCCGCGCTCTGATTTCCACCGCATTCAGGGCGACAAAACGTCCGACATATTCATCCTCGTCGACCACCTGCCGGATTTGCGGCTTGGCAACCGTCACAGCAGGAGGCGGTGGCGCGGCAGGCGTCGGTGCTTTGCCTGTATCGGAACAAGCTGCGAGAAGTGCAAGGCCGAACCCTGCGACGCAAAGGCGCATTGAGGATGTTTTGATCATGACGCATACGTGCCCTCATTCGATCAGAAATTCAAGATCAATGATCAGGCAGTCAGCCCTATTCAGTCCGTGGGGCGGGTTTTAAAATGGTAATCGAGCAGCCGCGCCGAATTGCTCAGAAACACCAGCTCCGACCCGACATGGATCAGGGCCGCCAGCAAGGGATTGAGGTAACCCATCGAGGCCAGCACGATCCCGATCGTATCAACGCCGATCGTGCCCGCGAAATTCTGCCAGATGATGGCGCGGGTTTTCTGCGCAATCATCATGGTTTCCACCAGCTTGCCCAGATCATTGCCGATCAGCACCAGATCGGCACTTTCCTTGGCAATATCGGTGCCCGATCCCATCGCAATGCCGACATGGGCGGCGGTCAGCGCTGGCGCGTCATTGACGCCGTCGCCCACCATTGCCACCATCCTCTTGGAGGCGACCAATTCGCGTACTTTGGTCAGCTTGTCCTCGGGCAGCATATGGGCAATCAATTCCGAAATGCCCAGCCGCGCCGCCACATCTTTGGCTACTGTCTCGGTATCTCCGGTCATCAACACGGTCTTGATGCCCAACCTGTTCAGCGCCCCGATCGCCTCGGCTGCCTCGGGACGCAAGGGGTCGGCAACGATGATCTCGCCGAAATAACGATCATCCACCGCAACCACAATTTCAGAACCGATGACATCGCTGTAACGCCCGGGCACTGTGATCCCCGCCTCGGTCAGCAATTTCCTGTTGCCGACACGTAAGACCCTGCCTTGCCATTGCGCCTTGACACCGCGCCCGACCTGATAATCGAAGCTCGACGGCTCGTCGATGGTCAAACCGCGTTTCCTGGCCTCATTAACAACCGCACGGGCCAGCGGATGTTCGGAATGGGCTTCGACAATCGCCGCCATACGGATCAGCTCGTCTTCGCTGCCCCCTTTATGCGGCAAGACGGCCATCACCGAGGGCTGGCCCTGCGTCAAAGTCCCTGTTTTATCGAAAACAATCGTATCGACCCGACCCAAAAGTTCGAGAAAAATACCGCCTTTGATAATCGCCCCCAATTGGGCCGCGCGGCCGATCCCGCCCAAAATTGCCAAAGGCGTACCCGCCGCGACCCCGCAAGCCCCTGCCACAATAATGACCGAAATCGTCGCCCGCACGTCGCGTGTCAGCAGATAGGTGACCAAAGCCGCCGCAAAGGAAAAATAAACCAGATAGCCTGCAAGAACATCGGCGAGTTTTTGCACAGGTGCACGGTTTTGTTCAGCGTTTTCAATAGCTTCAATGATGCGGCCGAAACTGGTATCGCGCCCCACTTGTTTCACGCGCACCTGCAAGGCACCCATCTGGTTGATGGATCCGGCAAAGACCTGCTGACCGGGCAAGGCCTCGACCGGCATGGATTCTCCGGTGATTCTTGACTGGTCGAGGTAGGAATGTCCCTCGGCCACAATCCCGTCGACCGGGACTTTCTCGCCCGGCGACACCAACACCACATCTTCGATCACAATCTCGTCGACATTCAATTCCTGCCACGATCCATCACGCTGCACTTTGGCTGTCGGCGGAATAAATTCGACAAGATCCTTGATGGCGGTGCGCCCGCGCGCCAGTGTCAGATGCTCGATTTCTTCTGCAATCAGGACGAAAACCGACACAACCAAAGCGGTGAACAATTCCGAAATCGACGCCGCCGCCACAACGGCAATACTCATCGACAATTCCATGGTCATGCGTTTTTGGCGCAGATGATGGATCGCTTCGGAAAAAATCGGCCAAGCTGCATAGGCAAGCGCGGCCCAAGCCAAGCCGTCGATCAGCCAGACAGGCCAAGGCGGGTCAAACCATGTAACCAGTGCACCGCACACCGCAACCGCGATTCGCGAGATCACAACCCGGCCAAAGGCCTGCTGCCCGCCCTCATGGTCGTCATGCTCGTGGCCGTGCTTTTGGGACTTTTCTATCATCTCATCCTCTTTATGACGCAGCGAAGTGATCAGGTCACGCTTGAGCTTGACCCGCCATGAGATACATCAATCAAAGCACTTATTGATCCACACCATCTGCCAAATAAACGGTTTTACCCGAAACGGACGCCTGTTTGATGGCCTCGATCACTTGCAGGGTTTTCAACCCTTCGCGTCCCGACACCAGCGCGGACACCTCGCCTCTGATCACTTGGGCAAAATGGCTGATTTGCAACTGCAACGGATCTTGCGCAATCAAAGTCGTACGCTCGCTGTGCAGGGGTTTCCACCAGTTCCGCCCGCCCTGATGCGACCAGAATTCGAGACGCGGGATAGACAGCGAGCCAAGCGAACCGCCGATCACATAGCATGATTGGTCCGATTGCGGATAGGCAGGGTTTTCTCCTGTTGTCATTTCCCAACTCCACGGAGCCGGAATGGTATCGGATACCGTCACAGTGCCCAGCGCACCATTGGCAAAGCGCAACAGCACAGTGGCCGTGTCTTCCACCGCAAAACCGCGCTGCTTGTTCGAACTCATGGACTGCACAGCCACAACCTCGCCGCACAAATAGCGCAGCAGATCGACATCATGGATCAGATTGATCAGCACGGGTCCCGCCCCTGCCTCGCGCCGCCATGCCACATCATAATAGCCATCGGGCTTGGACAGCCAGAACGAGCCGTGAACGGCCACAATCTCACCCAATCTGCCCGAATCCACCATGGTTTTGGCGGTCTGGATCATCGGGTTGTGGCGGCGGTGATGGCCGACCAGCAAGGCCACACCCGCCCGCTCTGCCGCCTCGACCAGAGACAGGCCGGAGGCCACATCATCGGCCAGCGGCTTTTCCACCAGAACCGGAATTCCGGCTGCCACCGCGGCCAACCCGTTTTCAACGTGCAATCCATTGGGCGTGGCCACAATCAACCCGTCCGGCCGGTGCACGGCCAGCATGTCTTGAAACGAGGCAAACAAGGGCACATCGAAATGCCCGGCCACCGCGCGGGCGGCCGGCAGCGGATCAATCACCGCGCTCAAGACCGTATCGGGACAGGCCGCAATATAGTCACAATGCCGCTTGCCGATCAGCCCCACGCCCTGAACAGCGATGTCGAGCTTGTTCAAGGGTCAAGCCTTGGCGGTATTGATCAGGGTAGCCAGCCGCTGGATCGCCAGTTGATAGCCTTGGGTGCCGAAACCGGCGATCACTCCAGAGGCAATCGCCGAAACATACGAATGGTGCCGGAACTCCTCGCGCTTGTGCACATTGGAAATATGCACCTCGATGATCGGATGATCAAACGTGTTCAGCGCATCCAGAATGGCCACCGATGTATGGGTGAAAGCGGCAGGATTGATCACGATGCCGGAGGCCGTTTCACGCGCCTCATGCACCCAATCGATGATTTCATATTCGCGGTTGCTCTGGTGAAAGCGCATATCGAGACCCAGACCGGCAGCGAGTTTGCGGCAATCGGCCTCGACATCGGCCAGCGTTTCATGGCCGTAAATATGGGGCTGGCGTTTGCCGAGCAGGTTCAGGTTCGGGCCGTTGAGAACATAAATCAAAGGGGTCATGTGTAAGCCTGTTTCAAGAATGGATTGAACCGAACCTAGCACGATTCATCGTGTGCCGACAAAGTACCGATCATTTGCTCCTAGGTTTCAACGATGTTCGGGCGCATGGTGTCAAAAGGCACTTCAACCCGTTCAAAGGAACATCCGATGATGACGATTAAATCCTTGATGGATCAAATACGCCAATTGGAAGCCGAACTGGACGCAGAATTGTCGCGCCGCGCCGCGGAATTGAAATACGGCATGGAAAAGGGCCGCATCCTGTTTGAGGAAGAGGTTCTCAGACGCCATAAAGAACTCAAAACCGGTGTGCTGACATTTATCCTCCGGGCCAATCCGTGGGTTGTGCTGACTGCACCGGTGATTTATTCGCTGGTCGTGCCGCTGGTTATTCTGGATGTGTTTATCAGCGTTTATCAGGCGATTTGCTTTCCGGTTTACAAGATCACCAAGGTCAAGCGCAGCGATTATATCGTGTTCGACCGCCATCATCTGGCCTATCTGAACATCATCGAAAAAATCAATTGCGGCTTTTGCTCCTATGCCAACGGCTTGATTGCCTATACCCGCGAAATCGCCTCGCTGACCGAGGCCTATTGGTGCCCGATCAAACATGCCAAACGCGCCCAGAACACCCATCAACGCTACCGCGATTTTGCCGATTTCGGCGATGTCGACGCCTATCGCAGCAAATCCAACCCGCTGGCAACACCGGATGACGACCCAAAAATACCCTGATGAATCAGGGTATTGTCTGGAAATTTTAAAGCGGCGCCTGTTGATCCGGCTACAGCCATCGGGATTATTCGGCTGCCGCCACGCCTGCATGATAGGTCACATAAAGATAGACAGGAATACCGCAATCACCCAGATGCTTGTCGATCAGCGGGCGCACATGGGCCCAGTCCAGCCCGCCCACTCCGGTGGCCAGACGCGGCAGTGCGATGCTTTTGATGCCCCCGTCCTTGATCAGCTTGGCCAGTGCCTTCAAGGCGTGACCGACATGGGTTTCTTTGGCCTTGCCGGGCAAGCCGCCTGCTCCCTCTGACGGCTCTTGGGTCAGCAGCGAGATGATTGTGATGGCCTTGCCTTGCTCGCCCACACCGGCCCATTGCCACAACCCACCCGGATGGGGATGGTTCTGCTGGCAATAATGGCGGAAATCCTTGACCATCACCGGATAATGTTCACGCAAGGCGTGGGCCAATCCGGTGTTGAAATGGTCGGACGGGGCCACCCCATGGGCAATCGCTTCGGCGCGGCTCAGCAGAATATCGCCTTCAACCTCTTTGATCATCATAGTCTCCCAAACTGTATCTCGCTCCGGTTGGATGCGAGGAATGGGACAATCTGAACATGATGCGGCGCGGGCGGCTTTGTTCTGGATCAAACTTTGATATGCCGCCGCAACTGGTCGGCCAGCACAAAGGGTTTTCCGTCACCCTCGAAGGTTTTGACTTTGCCGGAACGGATCACGCGCCGCGCTTCGAGTGCAGCCAGCATATCGTGCTCGACCACATCCTGCAGCGGTTTAAGCACGAAATATTTGGATGTATAACCGCCATGGGTGGCCCGCTTGCGCGGCACATAGACCATGACCGGCCTCAATGGCTGATTTTGGCGGGCGGCGCAGGTCCCTGTCCGGGGGGATAGCATTCCTTGATGCTCCGCGAGCCGCTGGCAGAATTGGTGCCGGATGGGCACGTTTTCACGTTATTGGTGCCGGTATTGACATAACTTCCGGGAGGCGACGGCTTGCATTTGGCACCAGCCGAATAAAATCCCGGGTCACAACGCGGCACGATAGCGCCGGTCAGTCCGTTGGGTTTTTCGACCTTTTCCTCTTTGTCTACTTTTTTGGGAGGTGGCTCGCTGGCTTGCGCCAGCCCCATAGCGGCCAACAGAACCATCGCACTCAATGCCAAGCTGATAACGGAACCTGCGCCCCATCCCGATCTATAGATCGTTCCCATCACATCCTCACGCAACTCTCGTCTTAATGATCTACATCATGGCACAGGATCGGCGATTGTGCTTGTTCTTTTATCAACCGGATTTCTTGTCCGATCGATGCCGGGCTCGGTGGCGGTCCTCGTGCAGGCCAAGATCTGCGATCATCGGGATTATTGCTCCCGCCCCCGTACAAAAAAGGTTGACCGCTATGGAATTATCCTACGTTTTCTGGTTTTTTCTGATCCTGATGACCCTGCAACCGATGATCCGGCAGCGGGCACAGGTCTATCTGCGGCAGAAGCTGATTTCCGAGATCCAGAAAACCAACAATTCCCGCGTCATCACGATGGTGCACCGGCAGGAAAGCGTGCAGTTTTTCGGTATTCCTGTCATGCGCTACATCGATATGGATGATTCCGAGGCCGTCATCCGCTCCATCCACCAGACCGACAAGAATACGCCGATTGATCTGATCCTCCATACACCCGGCGGCTTGGTGCTGGCCTCGCTGCAAATTGCCAATGCCATCAAGCAGCACAAGGCCCGCATCACCGTCTATGTCCCGCATATGGCCATGTCCGGCGGCACGCTGATCGCGATGGCCGCTGATCATATTGTCATGTGCGAACACTCTGTTCTGGGGCCGATAGATCCGCAAATCGGCAAATATCCGGCCGCCTCCTTGCTGAAAGTCGTCAAAGACAAGCCCATTGCCGAAATCGACGACGACACCCTCATTCTGGCCGATATGGGCGCCAAGGCGACCGCACAGGTGCACAAGGCCTGCGTTGATCTGCTGTCAGACCGTATGGGCGCGGCCGAGGCAGAAAAACTGGCGCAAACCATGACCAACGGGCAATGGACCCATGATTACCCCATCACAGCCACCGCGGCCAAACACCTCGGCCTGCGCATCAACACCCAGATGCCCGAAACGGTGCTGGACCTGATGGCACTCTACCCGCAAGCGATGCGCAATCCGCCCTCGGTGGAATATTTGCCCTCTGCCCCCGCTGCGCCGTCAAAGGGCAGGAAAAGCTGAAATCTTCTGTAAATACGGTGGCATAAGAACAAAGCGCAACACTCCCATGCACCGGCATGGAGTTTATCCGCTTTGCAAACAGATGCGGCCATGCTTTTGTGTGCCCCTCAATGAGCGGCGCAGAACAGCAGGCCCCGAAACAATGACCAAGAACAAAGCGGTTTACTCTGTCCTGATCGCGCTGAGCGTCGGACATCTGATCAACGACACCATCCAGTCGCTGTTGCCTGCGATTTATCCGATTATCAAAGCCAATTACCAGCTCGATTTTGCACAAATAGGCATGCTGACCTTTGTGTTCCAGATGTGCGGCTCGGTTTTCCAGCCGATGGTCGGCCATTACACCGATAAAAAGCCGATGCCCTATTCGATGGTGGTCGGCATGGGATTTTCGATGGCAGGGCTGTTCACGCTGGCCTTTGCCCATGATTACACCTTCCTGCTGGTCGGATCGGCGATGGTGGGGATCGGCTCGTCTATTTTCCACCCAGAAGCCACCCGTCTGGCGCGGCGCGCCTCCGGCGGACAGATTGGTTTTGCCCAAGCGGTGTTTGTGGTGGGCGGGCAGACCGGCAGTGCCATCGGTCCCTTGATGGCGGTGTTTGTAATCGTGACCGGCGGACAGAGCTCGATTGCATGGTTCTCGCTGATCGCCTTGTTGGGCATGGTCATTCTGGCCTGGGCAGGACGCTGGCATATCCGCTCCAATATCGAGCGCGCCAAAAATGCCGTGGCGGGCGCGGCACCGCCCGTGCTGCCTGCGGTCTCCAATTCGACCTTGCTGGCCATCGGTATTTTGATGGTGCTGATTTTCTCGAAAGTCGCCTATTCCGCCAGTTTCAACTCGTTTTATACGTTTTATCTGATTGAAAAATTCTCTGTTTCCTTGCAGTTTTCGCAAGTCATGCTGTTTGTTTTCCTGTTTTCCTCCGCCGTCGGCTCGCTCATGGGCGGCTGGTTGAGCGACCGCGTCGGCCGCCGCATCATCATCTGGTTTTCCATTCTGGGTGCCCTGCCCTTCACCCTGATGCTGCCCTATGTCGACCTGTTCTGGACCGGCGTGCTGACCGTGATCATCAACCTGATCATGTCGAGCGCGCTGGCCTCCATTCTGGTCTATGCGATG
>CAIYZJ010000235.1 GCA_903930675.1 uncultured Hyphomicrobiales bacterium | reverse complement strand
GCCGTTACAACCTGCCGGTCTGCATCGTGATCTTCAACAACAGCGGCATTTATCGCGGCACCGATGTCAACGCCAATGGCAGCGATCCCGCCACCACCGTGTTTGTCCGCGATTCCCGTTATGACAAGATGATGGAAGCCTTCGGCGGTGTCGGCGTCAATGCGACAAGCCCCGATGAATTGCTGCGCGCCGTCAATGCGGCCATCGATTCCGGCAAGCCGACGTTGATCAATGCGGTCATTGATCCGGCAGCAGGCACCGAGAGCGGTCGTATCGGCAATCTCAACCCGCAAAGCGTGGTCAAAAAGAAATAACGGAGAACATCCATGAGCAAGGCACTTGAAGGGGTTAAAATCCTCGATTTTACCCATGTCCAATCCGGCCCCACCTGCACGCAATTGCTGGCATGGTTCGGTGCCGATGTGATCAAGGTGGAGCGTCCGGGCACCGGCGATATCACCCGCGGCCAGTTGCAGGATATTCCGAATGTGGACAGCCTGTATTTCACCATGCTGAACCACAACAAACGCTCGATCACGCTCGACACCAAAAATCCGTCGGGCAAGGAAGTGCTCGAGCATCTGATCAAGACCTGCGACGTGCTGGTCGAAAATTTCGCCCCCGGCGTGCTCGACCGCATGGGGTTTCCTTGGGAAGTCATCCACGCGATGAACCCGCGCATGATCGTGGCGTCGATCAAGGGCTTTGGCCCCGGTCCCTACGAGGACTGCAAGGTCTATGAAAACGTCGCCCAATGCACGGGCGGCGCGGCCTCGACCACCGGTTTCCGCGACGGTCTGCCGCTGGTCACCGGCGCACAGATCGGCGACAGCGGCACCGGTTTGCATCTCGCGCTCGGCATTGTCACCGCCCTCTATCAGCGCACCCATTCAGGCAAGGGGCAGATGGTCACCTGCGCCATGCAGGACGGCGTGTTGAACCTGTGCCGCGTCAAGCTGCGCGACCAGCAGCGTCTTGATCACGGCCCGTTGAAGGAATACAGCCAGTTCGGCGAAGGCATCCCCTTCGGCGATGCGACACCGCGCGCGGGCAATGATTCCGGCGGCGGCCAGCCCGGCCGCATCCTGAAATGCAAGGGCTGGGAGACCGACCCCAACGCCTATATCTATTTCATCACGCAGGCACCCGTGTGGGAAAAGATTTGCGATGTGATCGGCGAACCGGACTGGAAAACCCATCCCGATTACGCCAAGCCCGCCGCGCGTCTGCCACGCCTCAACGAGATTTTCGGGCGCATCGAACAATGGACGATGAGCAAGACCAAATTCGAGGCGATGGACATTCTCAATCAGGATAACATTCCGTGTGGCCCGATCCTGTCGATGAAGGAAATCGCCGAGGACAAGTCGCTGCATGCCACCGGCACGATTGTCGAGGTCGATCATCCGACCCGCGGCAAATATCTGTCGGTCGGCAATCCGATCAAGCTGTCGGACAGCCCCGCCGATGTGACACGCTCCCCACTGCTGGGCGAACACACCGACGAAGTGCTGCGCGACGTGCTGCACCTGCCCGAAGCCAAGATCGCCGAAATCAAGGCGTCGGGCGCAACCGGTTGAGTGTTTGAGATTGACGGATCAAGCGGCCCTTTCGGGGGTCGTTTTTTTTGGCCTGTTTTATGCCGGATGTTGCATTTGAAAAGTCGTGGATGCCCGCCACAGGGACGGGAGGGCCAGGGGGGTAAAACAGGGCAAGGCGGGCATGACAGGGTTAGAGGAGTGATGCCGGACCGGAAGTGGAAATGAGCCAATAAAAGGAGTGCGCCAAACTCCCCAAACTGTCATGGCCGGACTTGTTCCGGCCATCCATGACTATCTGGATCCCCACAGCAAGGCATAAAAAACCGGCGGCAAGAAACCCTGCCGCCGGTTGGATTGAAAGAGACGGCGCTTACTTGCCGAGCAAGCCAGCCGAACGGGCCCATTTGTATTTGGCGCCCAGCACTTCCACCGGTGTTTCGGTGGTGTAGGGATAGGCGACAATGCCGCGCTCGTAGAGATATTGGCAGGCTTCCTCTACCTGCACGTCACCTACCAGCGAGGCCACCACCGGCTTGTCGATGCCCTTGGCGCGGAACTCTTCGACCACCTCGGCCACCAGATGCGCAAACACCATCGGCGGGGTGACGATCGTGTGCCAATAGCCCAGAATCAGCGAATGGATCCGCTCGTCCTCAAGCCCGAGGCGGATGGTGTTCTGGTAGGTTTTGGGCGGCTCGCCGCCGGTAATATCGACCGGATTGCCCGCCGCACCAAACGGCGGAATGAACTTGCGGAAAGCCGCATCCAGATCATCGGGCATTTTCATCAGAGTCAGCCCGTTGTCGAAACAGGCATCCGACAGCAACACGCCCGAACCGCCCGCACCGGTGATGATCAGGACATTCTCGCCCTTGGGTGTCGGCAACACCTGCACGCCGCGGGCATATTCGAGCATTGAGCGCAGGCTCGGGGCGCGGATCACGCCGGAAGCTTTGAGAATATCGTCATAAATCTTGTCATTGCCCGCCAAAGCACCTGTATGCGAGGCTGCGGCCTTGGCACCGTAAGCGGTGCGTCCGGCCTTCAACATGATCACCGGCTTTTTCTTGGAGACGCGCTTGGCGACCTCGGCGAAAGCGCGGCCGTCTTTCAAATCCTCGCAATGCATGGCGATGACATGGGTGTTGTCGTCCTGCTCGAAGAAGGTCAAGAGATCGTCCTCGTCGAGATCGGACTTGTTGCCCAGGCCCACAATCGCCGACACGCCCATCTTGGTGGAACGGGCAAAGCCGATGATCGACATGCCGACGCCGCCCGATTGCGACGACAGCGCCGCATGGCCCTTGACGTCGAAGGCGGTGCAGAAGGTCGCGCACAGGTTTTCGGGGGTGTAATAGAAACCGTAAATATTTGGCCCCATGATGCGGACATTGTGCTTGCGCGCCATGGCCAGCAATTCATCCTGCAAGGGCTGGTTGTTTGTTTCGGCAAAGCCCGACGGGATCATCACCGCGCCCGGAACATGCTTCTGGCCGACCTCGTCCATCGCCGCCACGCACAGATGCGCAGGCACGGCAAACACCGCCACATCGACCTCGCCGGGGTAATCCAGCACCGACTTGTAGGCTTTCACACCCTCGATCACATCGGCCTTGGGATGGACCGGCACAATGGTGCCCTTGTAGCCGCCATTGATCAGGTTCTTCATCACCGAATTGCCGATCTTGCCCGCCTCGTTCGACGCACCGATGACAGCCACGGCACGCGGCTTGAAGATGCGGTTGGTGGCGCGCAGGATTTCGGCCTGATCGGGGCGGTAACGCTCGTGATGGATTTCAAAGTCGCAGACAATGCGGGCATCGACCGCGGTGGCCCCCTTGGAGGTCGCAAACACCGGATTGAGATCCAGCTCGCTGATTTCGGGGAAGGCGTCGAGCAGGGCCGAGACATTGATCAGGATTTGGGCAATCGCCTTGCGGTCGACAGGCTCGGAACCACGGATGCCGTCGAGCATTTCCTGTGCCTTGATCGAACCGATCATGTCGAGCGCGTCATGCTCGTTGACGGGAGCCAGCCGGAAGGTCAGGTCCTTGAGCACTTCCACCAGCACGCCGCCCAGCCCGAAGGCCACCAGCTTGCCGAAGGACGGATCGGTGATCGAGCCGACCAGCGTTTCAATCGCGCCCGAAGGCAGCATCTGCTGCACCTGAATGCCCTCGATCTTGGCATCGGCCTTGTACTTCTTGGCATTGGCGAGGATGGTGTCATAGGCGGCCTTGGCTTCGTCCGCCGATTTGACGCCGACGATCACGCCACCGGCATCGGTCTTGTGCAGGATGTCGGCGGAAACAATCTTCATCACCACCGGAAAGCCCATCGCCGAGGCGCTTTTGGCCGCGCCGTCAGCCGAGGTCACAAGGTCTTCCTTGGGCAGCGGGATGCTGAACGCATCACATACCAGTTTGGCTTCGGGGGCCGTCAGTGCCGTGCGGCCGGAGGCCTTTACGCCATCCAGAACGTTGCGAACAGTTGCTTTGTCATGCGCCATGGTCAGTTTCCTCGTTTCATTCCCGGATCGGCTTTGCTGCCAACCACAATCAAATTTGTTGCCTGTCAGCGGTGTTTTTATAAGTGGCATTTGGCATGCCAATCTGGCTCGATGTCAAGTCTCAAAAAGCAATCTCTGCCGGCCTTGCATAGCAGGGCCGGCAGCAGTGCGTGTCAGTTGGCTACCGAACGCTCGATAACCCGTGCCCGCCATGGCTTGAGCACAAACAGCGCGAGGACAGAGGCCAGTATATTGGCTCCCGCCGAATTATGAACACCGTATCCCAAGAGCCGGTGGCTTCCTGGATGCGGCTGCCGAACGGCACCAGCAAAGCCGCCGTACCCTTGGCTGTATAGAGCAATCCGGCATTGGTGGCTGCGAATTTGGAGCCGAATGTATCGGTGCAGGTGGAAGGAAACAGCGAATAGATTTCCCCCCATGCAAAGAACACGAAGCCAGACAGCAGCACGAACCACAAAGGATCGGAGCCATAGAGATAGAGAGCGTAGATGCCGATGCCTTCAAGTGCGAAAGCAATGAACATGGTTTTCTCGCGCCCGATCTGGTCCGAGACCCAACCGAAGAAAGGACGGGTCAACCCGTTCAAAATCCGGTCGATGGTGGCCGCCCAGGTAATCGCCGTCATGGTCCAGCCAATGGTGACCATTTGATCGGCCACTTTGAGGTTGGAGGCAATCGGTTTGAGATTGGCAGTCACCATCAAGCCGCCCGCGCCGACAATCACGAACATGAAATACATCAGCATGAAAATCGGCTCGCCCCGCATCACGACAATCGTGCCGCCCACAAGGAAGATCATCCCAGCCAGAACAAGCTGGAAGTAGAACAGCAAGCCCATGTTCCACATGATCAACCCGACCATCAGAACCGCAACACTTGCCGCCAGCCACCAGCTTGCAGGGCCGATGATTTCCATCGGGCTATATTGCCGCCGTGTCTGGATGACATTGGCATTGGTGGTGGTGCCGGGCACCTGGCCGGGCTTTGGTGCGAGCAGGAAGTAAGCAAGAATGCAGATGATAATGCCTTGGCCGATACCGAAATTCAGGAAAGTCTGCTGGAAGCCGACATCCTTGATCATGTTCTGGATCGGCACAACGGTGAGGGCCGAACCCGCCCCGAAGCCTGCCGCAGTAATACCGGCAGCCAGACCGCGCTTGTCCGGAAACCATTTCAACGCATTGCCGACGCAGGTGCCATAGACCCCGCCTGCGCCGATGCCGCAGACGATCATGGCGGAGTAATAACCGTCAATACCACCCAGCGAGGTGGCGCGCGAGGTCATCCACCAGCCGATGCCGCAGAGAATACCACCGATAAAAATCACGACCCTTGGACCATAACGGTCAACGAACCAGCCCTCGATCGGCACAAGCCATGTCTCGAAGAGAACGAACAAAGTAAAAGCCACCTGAATATCGGACGGCTTCCAACCGAATTGCTTTTGAATATCGGGAACAAAGAATGTCCAACCATATTGGTAGTTGGCAATCATCACCATACACACAACGCCTATCGTCAATTGTATCCAACGATAGCTTTCACTGACGCGGGCGGAGACCGCCCCCTCATCTTGTGCCATGCTAGCCTCCCTTGATCGATCCCCCGCTTATGGTGCGGGACAATGCCATTTGCATCTGGATACCATGAATATCTTGGTATGCCATACGCCAGATGGCAAGCTTCTCTTTCATTGCACTGCAATAGGTTGTGGGCCAGATTGCTTGGTGTCGAAGTCAATTGCTTGTGATGCGGGCTCCGCGCATGACCTGTGATCTCACCTGTCGGGAATATGCTGCAATGCACTATGTTTCCCTTAGGGATAAAAATGCCTTGTGGTATGAAAAAATTACAGAGCACATCGGACCAAGCCCATGAAAACATGTGTGGTGTGTGGTATGCCAAGGGTGTTCCCAATCTCGAATTTCCTGTTATTCTGTATGTCTGCGGGAGGACGCCTTCAATGAATAAACAGGTCAAAAAGACCGATCCGAAAATTGCCAAGCCAAAGGGCCGGATGCTCGATGCCGTTGCAATGGCAGAGGTCGAAACCATGCTGGGTTCCATGCCCCGCCGGCGTGATATGGTGATCGAGGCTCTGCACCGCCTGCAAGACCGGCAAGGCGCTTTGCATGCCCGCCATTTGAAAGCGCTGGCGACCTGTTTCCGGCTCGCCGAGGCCGAGATTTTCGAAGTCGCCAGTTTCTACCACCATTTCGATATCGTCAAAGACGGCGAGAACGCGCCAGCCGCCCTCACCATCCGGGTCTGCGATTCATTGTCCTGCATGATGGCGGGAGCCGAGGATCTGATCGGCAAGATCGAAACGCTGGTCGATCCCGCCGCCGTCCGGGTGGTCCGCGCGCCCTGTATCGGCCGATGCGCACAAGCGCCTGCCGCCCTTGCCGGACGGCGCGAGGTGGATCATGCCACCGCCGAAGGCTTGTTGGCTCTGGCGCAAGCGGGCGAAACATCGCCACAAATTCCCGCCTATCGCGATCTCGACGCCTATCGGACGGATGGCGGATATCAATTGTTGGCCGATTGTCTGTCGGGCAAGCACACGCCCGAGGAGATCATTGCCCTTTTGTCGGATTCCGGCCTGCGCGGGCTGGGCGGGGCGGGGTTTCCGTCCGGCCGCAAATGGTCGATTGTGCGCTCCTATCCCGCGCCCCGTTTGATGACCATCAATGGCGACGAGGGCGAACCGGGCACTTTCAAGGACCGCTCCTATCTGGAGCACGATCCGCACCGGATGCTGGAAGGCGCGCTGATTGCCGCCTGGGCTGTCGGCTGCGACCGGATCTACCTCTATATGCGTGATGAATATCCGGCGGTGCTGCAGCTGCTGCACACCGAAATTACCCGTCTGGATGCCGCAGGCTTCACCCAACAGGTCGGGATCGAATTGCGGCGCGGAGCGGGGGCCTATATCTGCGGCGAAGAAAGCGCGATGATCGAGTCGATCGAGGGCAAACGCGGCCTGCCGCGCCATCGCCCGCCTTTTATCGCCGAGCAGGGCCTGTTCGGCCGGCCGACACTCAACCACAATATCGAGACGCTGTTCTGGGTCCGCGACATCGTGCAGAAAGGGCCGCAATGGTTTGCCGCCCAAGGCGTGCGCGGCCACAAGGGCATGCGCTCGTTTTCCGTCTCGGGACGGGTCAAAAATCCCGGTGTCAAACTGGCTCCGGCGGGGGTGACTGCGCGCGAATTGATCGAGGATTATTGCGGCGGCATGCGCGAGGGACATCGGTTTACCGGCTACTTGCCCGGTGGTGCTTCGGGCGGTTTGCTGCCCGCCAGTCTGGCCGACGAGCCGCTCGATTTCGGCACGCTTGATCAATATGGCTGCTTTATCGGCTCGCATGCGGTGGTGATCCTGTCCGATCACGACGACCCCAAAGCGGTCGCGCTCAACCTGTTGCGGTTTTTCGAGCTCGAGAGTTGCGGCCAGTGCACGCCCTGCCGCTCCGGTACGCAAATGCTGGTGCGGATGATGGAGCAGGGGGACTGGAACCCCGCTCTGATGCGCGATCTCGATCAGGTCATGCGCGATGCTTCGATTTGCGGTTTGGGGCAGGCGGCCAGCAATCCCGTGCGCTCGGTCCTGCGGTTCTTCCTCGAGGAGACAGTGTCATGACAAAACCTGTTCAGTTCATTCTTGATGGCCGTCAGGTGGTGGCCGAAGCCGGTGAAACCATCTGGGATGTGGCCAAGCGCGAAGGCACCCTGATCCCGCATCTGTGCCATCTCGACCAGCCCGGCTACCGGCCCGACGGCAATTGCCGCGCCTGTGTCTGCGAGGTCGAAGGCGAGCGCACTTTGGCGGCCTCGTGTATCCGCAAACCGAGCGAAGGCATGGTGGTCAACAGCACCGGCGAGCGGGTCGAAAAAGCCCGCGCCATGGTGTTCGAATTGCTCGCCACCGACATGCCCGCCCGCCATGACGGGCCCGATCCGGCGTCGAAATTCTGGACATGGTCGGAAAAAGTCGGCGTCGCCACCAGCCGTTATCCGCACATGGGCGAAGGCCACCACCACACCCCGCATCAGGCGGGGCTGGATCTGCACGATGATTCCCACGCCGCCATTGCGGTCAATCTGGCGGCCTGTATTGCCTGCGGCCTGTGCGAACGCGCCTGTCGCGAGGTGCAGGTCAATGACGTGATCGGCATGGGCTTTCGCGGCGGGCAATCGCGTCCGGTGTTCGATCTGGCCGACAGTATGGGCAGCTCGACCTGTGTCGGTTGCGGCGAATGTGTACAAGCCTGTCCGACCGGCGCGCTGCTCGAAAAATCGCTGATGGATTCTGACGCCAAAAAGACCGTCGTGACACCCGACAAGGAAGTGGATTCGGTCTGCCCCTATTGCGGCGTCGGCTGTCTGACCAAGGTGGCGGTGAAGGACGACACCATCATCCGCGTCGATGGCCGCGATGGTCCCGCCAATGAAAACCGCCTGTGCGTGAAAGGCCGGTTCGGTTTCGATTATGTGCGCCACCCGCACCGTTTGACCAAGCCTCTGGTCCGCCGCGACGATGCCCCCAAACATGGCGACATCGCGATTGATCCGATGGACCCGTGGTCGGTGTTCCGCGAGGCGACATGGGAGGAGGCGATGAGCCGCGCCGCAGGCGGGCTGGCCCATATCCGCGATACCCATGGCGGCGGCGCGCTGTCGGGCTTCGGTTCGGCCAAGGGCTCGAACGAGGAGGCCTATCTGTTCCAGAAGCTGGTGCGGCAGGGTTTCGGCACCAACAATGTCGATCACTGCACGCGTCTGTGCCATGCCTCGTCGGTCGCGGCCCTGATGGAAGGGGTCGGATCGGGGGCGGTGTCGGCGCCCTTCATGGCCGCGCTCGATGCCGATTGCATTCTGGTGATCGGCGCGCGGCCCGAGCAGAATCATCCGGTGGCGGCCACCTATTTCAAGCAGGCGGCCAAACGCGGGGCCAAGCTGATCATTGCCGATCCGCGCGGGCAGGGGCTGATGCGCCATGCCAGCCACAGTCTGAAATTCCGCCCCGGCACCGATGTTGCCCTGCTCAATGCCATGCTGCATGTGATCATCGAGGAAGGGTTGACCAGCGAGCAGTTCATTCAGGCGCGGGTGTCGGGTTTCGAGGCGCTGAAAGCCAAGGTGAAGGATTTTTCTCCCGAGGCGATGGAGCCGGTCTGCGGGATACCCGCTGCAATGATCCGCGAGGTCGCCCGTCTTTTTGCCACCTCCGAACGCTCGATCATCTTTTGGGGCATGGGCGTGTCCCAGCATGTCCACGGCACCGACAATTCGCGCTGCCTGATCGCTTTGGCGACCATCACCGGCCATGTCGGCCGCAAGGGATCGGGCCTGCATCCGCTGCGCGGGCAAAACAATGTGCAGGGCGCCTCCGATGCCGGACTGATCCCGATGATGTATCCCGATTACAAGCTGGTCGAAAATCCGCTGATCCGCGCCCAATATGAAAATGCGTGGGGGCAGACGCTCGATCCCAAGCGCGGCTTGACGGTGGTCGAGGTGATGGATGCGATCCATGAAGGCCAGATCAGGGGCATGTATATCATGGGGGAAAACCCCGCGATGTCCGACCCCGACCAGACCCATGCGCGCGAGGCGCTGGCCAAGCTCGACCATCTGGTTGTGCAGGATATTTTTCTGACAGAGACGGCATGGCATGCCGATGTGGTGCTGCCGGCCTCGGCCCATGCCGAAAAGCTCGGCACCTTCACCAATACCAACCGTCAGGTGCAACTGGGCCGTCCCGCACTCGATCTGCCGGGCGAGGCGCGGCAGGATTGGGAATTGATCGTCGATCTGGCCAACCGCATCGGCCTGTCATGGTCCTATGGGCATGTCTCGGAAGTCTATGAGGAAATGCGCGCGCTGATGCCGTCGCTGTCGGGCCTGCCGTGGCACCGGATCGAACGCGAAGGCTCGGTGACCTATCCGGCGGTGGACGAGCACACACCGGGTCAGGACATCATCTTTGTCGACAGCGTGCCGACCAGTGACGGCCGCATCCATCTGGTGCCTGCCGATATCGTGCCGCCCGCCGAAGTCCCCGACGAGACCTATCCGCTGGTGCTGACCACGGGCCGTATGCTCGAACACTGGCATACGGGTGCGATGACACGGCGCTCGGCGGTGCTCGACAGTATCGAGCCCGAGGGGATTGCCTCGATGAACCGGTTCGAAATCCGCCAGCGCGGCTTGAAGGCGGGTGATCCGGTCGAGGTCTCGACGCGGCGCGGCAAGATCATCGCCACCTTGCGCGCCGATGACGATGTGTCGGACGGGATGATTTTTGTGCCGTTCTGTTTCAGCGAGGCGGCGGCCAATGTGCTGACCAATCCGCAGCTGGACCCGTTCGGCAAAATTCCCGAGTTCAAATATTGCGCCGCCCAAGTGGCTCCTGCTCGGCCGATTGCGGCCGAGTAATCCTCAAATACTCCTGCTCTCCACGACAAAAGCCTGCTTGAGCGGGCTTTTGTTTTGCCTTTGTCATCAATTCCTGATCATCTGTCGGCATGGAAATGAATGGAGTGAGAGAATGAGACGTCTTCGCCGCGCGCGTATTGTCGCGACACTGGGCCCTGCCAGTTCTTCGCCCGAGATGATCCGGACCCTGTTCGAATCCGGCGTCGATGTCTTCCGCCTCAATTTCAGCCATGGCAGCCACGAGGACCACCGCGCCCGCTTCAACGCGATCCGCGCGCTGGAGGCCGAGGTCAACCACCCCATCGCCATCCTGCAGGATTTGCAGGGCCCGAAAATCCGGCTCGGTGCAGTGTCGGGCGGCAAGATGGTGCTGGAACGCGGCCAGACAGTCCGCATGGTGTTGGGCAAGGATACGACGGAGCCCGATACGCTGGCTCTCCCGCACAAGGAAATTTTCGATGCGCTGATGCCCGGTCACCATCTGCTGATCGACGACGGCAAAGTCCGCGTTAAAGTGGTGCGGATGATTGATCAGGGTGTCGAGGTCGAAGTGATCAATGGCGGACCGGTGACCGACCGCAAGGGCGTCAACCTGCCCGATACCCTGCTCGATCTCTCCCCCATCACCGAAAAGGATCGTGCCGATCTGGCCTTCGGGCTGGAATTGGGCGTCGATTGGGTGGCGTTTTCTTTCGTGCAGCGTCCCGCCGATTTGATCGAGGCGCATGGACTGGTCGGCGGTCGCGCCGGTGTGATGGCCAAGATCGAGAAACCCTCGGCCCTGAAGCATTTCGACGAGCTGGTCCGCTTGGCCGATGCCATCATGGTGGCGCGCGGGGATCTGGGCGTCGAAATCCCGCCCGAAGATGTACCGGGGGCGCAGAAAGACCTGGTGCGGGCCTGCCGCATGGCGGGCAAGCCGGTCATTATCGCCACCCAGATGCTGGAATCGATGATCAGCGCGCCCACGCCGACCCGCGCCGAAGCCTCCGATGTCGCCACCGCCATTTATGACGGGGCCGATGCGGTCATGCTGTCGGCTGAATCGGCCTCGGGGCAATATCCGGTCGAGGCGGTCGAGATCATGGACCACATCATCGGACGCACCGAGCGGCACCATTCCTATCCGCCGTTGATCCATGCGCTGCATCCGGCCGTCGAGCCGCATCCGCAGCATCTGATTTCGGCGGCCGCCGCCGATGTCGCCTCTTCGATCGGGGCGGCGGGCGTGGTGGCTTTCACCCAAAGCGGCACCTCGTCGATGCGCATTGCCCGCCAGCGGCCGAGCGTGCCGATCCTGTCGATCACCCCGAGCATCCAGACCGCGCGGCGGCTGGCCTTGCTGTGGGGCACCGATACGGTGCAATCGAGCGGCGGCGGCAGTTATGATGAAATGGTCGAACAGGCCATTCACCATGCCAGAGAGACCGGCTTTGCGCAGCCGGGCGAAACCATCGTGATTGTTTCGGGCATTCCGTTCGGCATGGCGGGATCGACCAACAATTTGCGCATTGTCACCGTCTGACCCTTTGAATATAAACAGTGATTAGGCCTGTGGCTTTTGGGATACCAGTTGATCGGTGATCGTCTGGCCCCGCGTCACGGGCCAATGACGGCGTGACGATCACCTGATCGGGTGCAATATCCCCCGTAACGGGGCAGGGACGGAAATGACATGATGGCCAAAGCTCTGAAACCGAAAATGCGCTGGCCGCTCGACGAGGATCTGTCACAGGATTTGGTGCTCAAGCGCGTGGCACCCGAAATGTCATTTAAAACCAAGGTTTACGGCATTCTCAAACAGGCCGTGATCGGCATGGATATTTATGGTTCGGCCGCCCAGACATGGCTGGACGAGCGGCAATTGTCGGAAAAGCTCGGCGTCAGCCGCACGCCGGTGCGCGAGGCGATTGCCATGCTGGAGCAAGAAGGCTTTGTGCGCTCGGTGCCGCGCAAGGGCATCATGGTGCTCAAAAAGACCAAGCGCGAAGTGATCGGCATGGTGCAGGCCTGGGCCGCACTCGAAAGCATGGCGGCGCGACTTGTTTCCGAACAGGCGTCCGATGCCGAGATCGCCACCCTGCGCGGGATTTTCCAGAGCTTCAACGACGCCCACCGCCCGCAGGAAAACCTGTCGGAATATTCGGCCGCCAATATCACCTTTCACCAGACCTTGATCCGCATGAGCGGGTCGTCGATTCTGGTCGATCTGACCGACAATCTGTTGCTGCATGTGCGCGGGATCCGGCAGTTGACCATCGGGCGCGGTGATCGCGCCGAAAAGTCGATCCGCGACCATCTGGCGATTATCGAGGCGCTGGAAAAGCGCGATGCCGATCTGGCCGAACGCCTGTCGCGCGAACATACCATGGCGCTGGCCGCCTATGTCGAAGCCCATGGCGACACGATTTTCGATTGATTGTTTGATCCCATCCGCTGTCTGAATCACCCCGATCAAACCGGCGCCATCCCCGCAAGGGCGTGGTGTAAGTTGTGAATTGTCGCAATTTGCAACTTACGCTTGTCAAATCAGATAAATTCCTCTCTAGATTCAAGTGTCTGGGGTCCAAGCGTTCGATTGTGTGGTTGTTGTGTCTCAAAGCGTATCCGATCAAGCCGTGCGCGGTGGCGTTGATCTGCCTGTTGCCAGTGCCAATTTGCGGTGGGTGATCAGCCGCAAAGCGCAGTTGATTGCTGCTCTTGATGCGGGCTGGCTCTCGCTTGAGGAGGCGTGTTCGCGCTATTC
>CAIYZJ010000234.1 GCA_903930675.1 uncultured Hyphomicrobiales bacterium | reverse complement strand
CGACGAGCCGCTCTATATCGAATTGCTGGCGGCGATGGGGCCGCATTTTGTCAAAGCGGGTTATGATCTGACCCTGCTGGCCGCTCCTCCCGGGGACGAGGAAATCAAAACCTATCGGCGGATTGTCGAAGGCCGCCGCGCCGACGGCATTATCGTGGTGCGCGCGCGCCGCGATGATGCGCGCATCCGCTATCTGCTGACCACCGACACGCCATTTGTGGTGATGGGCCGGTCGGATGTGGCGGGCGACTATTCCTTGCTCGATGGTGACGGCACCAAGGCCTTTTCGGCTGCAACCGAACGCTTGCTGGCCCTCGGCCACCGGCGCATCGTGCATCTGGCCGCACCCTCCGCTTTCACCTTCGCAACCCTGCGCCGCAATGGCTACGAGGGAGCGATGCTGGCTTCAGGCCTTCAGCCGGTCTCGATTGAAAGTGCGGCCGAAAGTGATGCCGCCTATGCCGTGGCCTTGCAGATTTTGGCCGGTGAAAGCCGCCCGACAGCCCTGCTTTGTGCAACCGACCGCATGGCCTATGGCGTGCTCAAAGCCGCCAAGGAGTTGGGGTTGAGGGTTCCAGATGATCTGTCGGTGATCGGACATGACAATCTGCCGGCCTCGGCGCGGACCGAACCGGCCCTGACAACCATGGAATTGCCGCCGGCCGATACCGGCGAGCGGCTGGCCTTGCTGCTTCTCGAACGCATCAAGACCCCCGATGCCAAACCCGTTCACGATATCAGAGAGGTGCATCTGATCGAGCGTGGATCCATAGCACCGCCGATGACCCCGTAAAGACCAAGAATGACATTTATCACTGGAGGAAATGACATGCGTAAATCTGTTTTATTGACCGGCGTTGCCGCCGTTCTGACGCTGGCTCTGGCCGGCACGGCCCCGTGGCCAAGGCACAGGATCTGATCTTTCTGTCGACCCAGCTGCGGCCGATCGACGAGGCGCAGAAGGTGCGTGACGTGATTTTGAAAGGCGCGCCCAAGACCAGCTATGTGGTTGACGAGCCGTCGCCTTTTACCGTGCGTATGAAGGCCGAAGTCGAGGCCAACAAGCACACGATCAGCCTTGTCGGCGCGCTGCACGGCGAATTGCAGCCCTTGCTGCCGATGGGCGCGCTTGAGCCGATCGACGATGTGGCTGCAAGCCTCAAGGATCGCGGGATTCCCGCCGGTCTGATGGATCTGGGCAAGCTCGGCACCGGCAAGCAGATGTATATCCCGTGGATGCAGGCCACCTATGTGATGGTTGTCAATAAAAAGGCACTGCCTTTCCTGCCCGCGGGTGCCGATGTCAATGCGCTGACCTATCAGCAGCTGGCTGAATGGGGCAAAACGATGAACGAGAAAACCGGACAGCGCCGTCTCGGTTTCCCTGCCGGTCCCAAGGGCCTGTTCGCCCGCTTCCTGCAGGGCAATCTCTACCCGTCCTACACCGCCTCGATGGTGACCGAATTCCGCTCGGCCGAAGCCGAGACGATGTGGAACGATTTCAAGGCCGTCTGGGCGCAATCCAACCCCAATTCGACCTCCTATGATTTCATGCAGGAGCCTTTGATGGCGGGTGAAGTCCTGGTGGCGTGGGATCACATTGCCCGCGTCAAGGATGCCTTGCAGCAGGCTCCCAATGATTATCTGGTCGTGGCGCCACCTGCCGGTCCCAAGGGCCGCTCCTATATGCCGGTGATTGCCGGTCTGGCGATTGCCAAAGGCGCACCCGACCGCAAAGGCGCTGCCGAGCTGATCATGCATCTGACCAAGCCCGAAACGCAGTTGATCACGGCTTCCGAAGTCGGCTTTTTCCCCGTGGTCAATGCCACTTTGCCTGCCAACCTGTCTCCCGGTGTGAAATTGCTGGCCGAAGGCGTGGCCAAGACCCAGACAGCCAAAGACGCCGTGGTGGCTTTGCTGCCGGTGGGCTTGGGTGACAAGGGCGGCGAGTTCAACAAGGTCTATGTCGACACGTTCCAGCGCATCGTGCTGCGCAACGAGCCGGTGCGTGCGACCCTTGATGCACAGGCCGATGTCATGCGCTCGATCATGGCCGCCACCAAGGCGCCATGCTGGGCACCGGACAAGGCCAGCGAAGGCGCTTGCCCTGTCAAATAAGGTTTGGCAATCGGGCACGCGGAATGGTTCCGCGTGCCTTTTCTACCCTGAAAATCCGGACACACCATGCCGACGTCACGCTGGCTGCCCTATCTGCTGATTGCTCCGGCAAGTGTGTTTCTTGCCGTGTTTTTTGCTGTTCCGCTGGTGCAGACGATCGTGCTGTCGTTTGACGGCGGCACGGCGGGATTTTTCGGCAATTACCAGCGGATGCTGGGTGATCTCAATTTCAATGTCTCGCTGCGCAACACCTTCATGCTGGTGCTGACGGTCGTGCCCTTGCAGATGATGCTGGCGATCGGCATGGGGCTGATGCTGCAAAAGATGCAAAGGGGCCGCGATGTGGTGCTGTGGATCTGGACCATCCCGCTCGGTGTGTCCGATCTGGCGGCGGGGCTGGTCTGGTTGGCGATCTTGCAGAATACCGGCTATCTCAACACGTTCCTGTTCCATCTCGGGGTCATCGACGGCCCGACGGCATGGCTGAATTCCGAGACACCCGTGACCCTGTTTATCGCCGTGGCGGTGGCCGAAATCTGGCGGTCGACGGCGGTTGTGCTGGTGATCATCGTGGCGGGGCTGCAACTGATCCCCAAGGAATTCGGCGAGGCCGCTGAAATTTTCGGGGCAAGTCCCTGGCAGAAATTGACCCGCGTGACACTGCCGATGCTCAAGCCCAGCCTGCAATCGGCGTTGATCCTGCGCACGGTGCTGGCTTTCGAGGTGTTTGCCGCGGTCTATGCGATCGGCGGGCGCAATATCCCTGTGCTGGTGGGCGAGGCCTATGTCTGGCAGCGAGACAACCAGAATTACAGCGTGGCGGCGGCCTATGCGGTACTGATCATGGTGATTTCACTGGCGGCTACGGCGGTCTATCTGCGCTTGCTGCGTGAAAAGCCGGAGGCACGGGCATGACACAGCGCGCAACCGGCTCTTTCAAAGGCTGGCTCTATGGTTCGGGCGTCATGCTGCTGTGCGTCTGGGTGCTGTTGCCGATCGGGCTGATCGGTCTGGGCGCCTTCGGCGGGCGTCCTGCCGTCTATCAATGGCCCAAAACCCTGATGCCGGCCAGCCTGTCGCTGGACCAGCTGGCGGTGTTTTTTTAAAATCGAGGGCGTCTGGAACGCCGCGCTCAATTCGGTGCTGGCCGCCAGCATGACCATGGTCATGGCGCTGCTGCTGGGCGCACCGGCGGGCTATGCGCTGGCGCGGTTTTCGTTCAAGGGAGCGACGGCGTTCCGCCTGATGATCCTGCTGACCCGCGCCTTTCCGCTGGCCATTCTGGCCTTGCCTTTGACGGTGCTGTTCATTCGGGCGGGCCTGTATGACACCGCCTTCGGCGTGTCGCTGGTCCATACCGCGCTGGCTTTGCCGTTTGCCGCGATGATCACCGCCAGCCTGTTTGCCGGTATTCCTCGCGAGCTGGAGGAGGCGGCGTGGGTGTTCGGCTGCACGCGCTGGCAGGCCTTTGTCAAAGTCGTATTGCCTTTGGCACTGCCGGGCATGGCGGCGGCGGCGATTTTCGCCTTTGTGATTTCATGGAACGAGGTGTTTGCTGCCTCGGTTCTGACCGTTCAACAGCGCACATTGACGGCCTATTTGCTGACGGTTCTGTCGGAATCCCCGCTGCATTACCGCTTTGCTGGCGGGTTTATTCTGATCGTGCCGTCGGTGGTATTTATCTTTGCGGTGCGCCGCTATTTGTTCGCCCTGTGGGGCGTCACCAGCCGCTGAGGGAGGCGCGAGACATGGCAGCCATTACGATTGAAGGCGTCAGCAAGCGTTTCGGGGCGGCGATGGCGCTCGAACAGCTTGATCTGAACGTGGCGGACGGCGAATTTGTCGCACTGCTCGGCCCTTCGGGCTGCGGCAAGACCACCTTGTTGCGGATCATTGCGGGGCTTGAAACCCGCAGTTCGGGGCGCGTGCTGATCGGGGACCGGGATGTGTCGGACCTGCCGCCCGCCGAGCGCGGTCTGGCAATGGTGTTCCAGAATTATGCGGTATTTCCGCATCTGACAGTTTTTGAAAACGTTGCTTTCGGCTTGCGGATGCAAAAGCGCGACGAGGCAACGATCCGGCGGCAGGTCAACCGCGCGGCGGATTTGTTGCAGATCGGGCCCTATCTCGACCGCTATCCCGCCAAATTGTCGGGTGGCCAGCGCCAGCGTGTCGCGGTGGCGCGCGCTTTGGCTGTCGAACCGGCCGTGCTGCTGATGGACGAGCCTTTGTCCAATCTCGATGCCTTGTTGCGGCTCGAAATGCGGGCCGAGTTGAAAAGCGTGCTGAAAGAGGCGGGCACCACCACGCTTTATGTCACCCATGACCAGACCGAAGCCATGGGGCTGGCCGACCGCATCGCGGTGATGCACAAAGGCGTGATCGAACAGATCGACACGCCGACCCGCATCTATTCCAAACCCTCCAGCACCTTTGTCGGCGGTTTTGTCGGCTCGCCGCCGATGAATTTCCTGAAGCTGGAGGCCAAAAACGGCGTGCTGGCTTGCGAGGGGTTCTCGATGCCGCTGGCCCATGACGGGCCGGTGCTGCTGGGCTTTCGCGGCGAGGATGTGCGCTTGGTCGACGCCTCGCAGGGACTGGCTTTCGCGGTCAGGGTGGTCGAGCCGATGGGCTCGCATCTGCTGCTGACAGGGCAGGTCGGGGGCGAGCGGATCAGGGTGGTGGCCGCACCGCAGGCCGAGATTGCCTCTGGAATGACCCTCGGCTTGCAATTGGATGCCGCACGCGTGGTGGTGATGGATACACAGACAGGGAAAGCGTTGTAACATGAGTGCGCAAACACAGGTGATGACACCGCAAGCCTGCACCGATCTCGCTTATGCCATTTTGCGGCGCAATGACCGCGGCGGCTATACCGTGCCCAACCATTCGGTCTATCCGTTCCAGTGGAATTGGGATTCGGCCTTTGTCGCGATGGGATTTGCGACCTTTGACCGTGCGCGGGCATGGCAGGAGCTGGAAACGCTTTTTCTCGGCCAGTGGCCCGATGGCATGGTGCCGAGCATCGTGTTCCATGCGCCTGCCGATCACTATTACCCCGGACCGTCGGCTTGGGGCACCCGTCACCAGCCCCCGACCACCGGCATTACCCAGCCCCCCGTTGCCGCCACCGCCGCCCGCATGATTGTCGAGGCCGAGCCGGACCGGCAGACAGCCCTTGCCGCGCTCTCGCGGGTGTTTGATCCCATCTTTGCCTCGCATCACTGGTGGCATACGGTGCGCGATCCCGATGGCAGCGGTCTGGTCACGGTCGTGCATCCATGGGAGACGGGGCGCGACAATTCACCCGATTGGGACGGGCCCTTGTCGGCGATTGTGCCGACAGTCGATGTTTCGGCTTTGCGCAAGGACAACAAGGTTGTCGATCCCTCCGAGCGGCCGACCGATCTGTTCTATAACCGCGTGATGACGCTGGTGGAGGAGGCCAAAGCCCTGCATTGGGACGGGCTGTCGGTCGCCCGCCGGCTGTCGATGCGGGTCTGCGATCTCGGCATCCAGTGCATCCTCTTGCGGGCCGATCATGATTTGCTGGCATTGGCCGAACTGTCGGGCCGCGAGGCCGAAGCGCAGCAGTTGCGCGACTGGATCGAGCGCTCCACCAAAGCCTTTGCCCGATTGAAAGCGGCAGACGGCACTTTCCGCTCGCTCGATCTGGTAACAGGCCAACTCGCGCCTTGCGTCACCTCGGCCTCGTTCCTGCCGCTTTATGCCAGGGTTGCCAGCCCGCAGGAGGCCGAAACCCTGATCGCCCTGATGGCGGCATGGCAGGACGATACGCCTTTCATGGTACCCAGTTCCGACCCCCGCCACGACAGCTATGATGCCCGCCGCTATTGGCGTGGACCGGTGTGGATTGTCGTGAACCGGATGATTGCCGACGGTCTGGCCCATTACGGCTTTGCAGACACCGCCGAACGCCTGCGCCAGACGTCGGCGGCCAGCATCATGACCCACGGTTTCAGGGAAGCCTTCGATCCGCGCAACGGTGACGGCTTGGGCGGCCGCGATTTCTCGTGGACGGCCGCCATGTGGCTGGAATGGGCGGGTCAACCCGCCCGAACCGATACGGCAGGATTGGCCCGCCTGACCTGACGATCAAAACCCGCGGGGCTTTGGCAGGCTGGCCATGAATTTGGCGAGTTCCGGCGCCCATAATCCGGCCAGTGATCCGGTGGTGCCGTGCCCGCGCGTGTCGGCACTGGCGGGGATCAGATATAATTTGGCCCGTTTGATCTGTTTGATGCTGGCAACCATCAAGCCGCTTGAGACGGGGTTGCGCTCGTCATCGGCGGAATTGATCGCCAGCAGACGCGCTTTGATCGCGCCCAATTGCGGGGAGACATCATAATCGTTTGAGGATTGCCACTGATAGATAAAGTCGTTGGCATCTCTGGGGGCGGGAGCGGCAAGGGCTTTGTCAACCAAAGCATCGGCCCTCGCGCGGGTCGGGGCCTGACCCTGCCAGCCCAGATCACCGCCATTGGTGCCGGTGGCATAAAACACATTGGCAAGGCGGGTGAGTTTGGGTTGGGTCGTGTAATTGCCGCCATTGTAATCGGGGTCGGCCTTGATGGTGTCTATCATCAACCGGCGCATCATCCAGTTGCGGCTGGCCATGGCAGTGGGTTGCGAGGCCAAAGGCACCAGCGCATCCATCATGTCGGGATAGCGCACGCCCCACACCCATGTGTGCATGCCGCCCATCGAATTGCCGAGCACAAGCCGCAGATGCTTGATCCCCAAACCTTCTGTCACCAGCCTGTATTGGGCATCGACCATATCGTTGTAATTATAGGCGGGGAATTTGGCTTTCAGCCCGTCCGACGGTTTGGCGGATTGTCCGGCTCCCAGCGCATCCGGCAGGATGATGAAATAACGCTCGGAATCAAGAGCCTGCCCCTTGCCGAACAACTGCCCGCCGAAACCCTCGGAGAGCATGCTTTGGGCCGACCCCGCCGTGCCGTGCAGGATCAGAACAGCCGGATTTTTGGGGTCGCCCAGCGTTTTATAGGCCAGCTTGAGCTCGTCGATCACCTCGCCGCTATGGAATTTGAAAGCGCGGGCGACATAGACCCCGTCTTTGATCTCGGTGGCGTGGACGCTGATGGTGTTGAAGCAAAAGACCAGCCCGAACAAGAGCCGTTGATGCCATTTCGCCATATCCGTTTCCCCTCAAATGTTTTTTCAATATTGGTTTTTTGAACAGTCCGATCACAGCACAAGGCTGCGGGATATTCAATCGGCCTGCAAGTTGGGTTTGCCTTTGTGGGCCAATTCAGTGACTATCAGTCAAAGAAACGAAAAGAATCCAGAGGTGAGGATATGCTGCTCAAAGGAAAAACCGCCGTCATTTCGGGTGCGGCCAGCCGCCGCGGGATCGGACTGGCCACCGCCCGCCTGTTTGCCGAACACGGGGCAAAAATTGCCATTCTGGATCTCGACGGTGAGGCCGCCAGACTTGCCGCCGGCGAATTGGGGGCCGGGCATATCGGGCTGGCCTGTGATGTGGCCGATGCGGAAGCCTGCCGCCATGCGGCCGCAGAGGCCATCAAGGCCTTCGGGCATATCGATATTCTGGTCAACAATGCGGGCATTACCCAGCCTGTCAAAACCATGGATATTACAGAGAAAGACTGGCACCGGATTCTGGATGTGAACCTGTCGGGGGTGCTCTATCTGTCGCAGGCGTTTATTCCGCATATGCGCTCGCGCAAGCAGGGGTCGATTGCCTGCATGTCTTCGGTCTCGGCCCAGCGCGGCGGGGGGATTTTCGGCGGCCCGCATTATTCGGCCGCCAAAGCCGGTGTGCTTGGTCTCGCCAAAGCCATGGCACGCGAATTGGGCAGCGACAATATCCGCGTCAACTGCCTCTGCCCCGGCCTGATCCAGACCGATATCACCGGCGACAAGCTGACCGACGAGATGCGCGCTGACATTAGCAAGGGGATCCCGATCGGCCGTCTCGGCGAGGCGCGCGATGTGGCTGGCGCCTATCTGTTCCTTGCCTCCGATCTGTCGGCCTATATCACCGGCGCGGTGATCGATGTGAATGGCGGCATGCTCATCCACTGACGTTGATTGATTTTTTGCAGGAGAGACCAGTGAGCAATCTCAAAGGGCATAATCGCGAGCTGGCCGAACGGGCCTATCGCGTGCGCCGCAATGCGGTTTTGATGGGGGAAGTGCAGGGACAAGGCTATATCGCGCAAGCCCTCGATATTGCCGATGTGCTGGCCGTCGCCTATTTCCACGCGATGACCTACCGGCCCGAAGACCCCGAATGGGAGGGTCGCGACCGTTTCCTGCTGTCGAACGGCCATTATGCTATCGCGCTCTACTCCGCCTTGATCGAGGCAGGGATTATTCCGGCCGAAGAGCTGGAAAGTTATGGTTGCGACGAAAGCCGCCTGCCGATGTCCGGCATGGCCGCCTATACGCCCGGTATGGAAATGTCGGGCGGTTCGCTCGGGGTCGGCATGTCGATTGCGGTGGGTATGGCCTTGGGGCTCAAACGCAAAAAGTCCTCCTCGCGGGTCTATATCCTGTTTTCCGATGGCGAGCTGGATGAAGGCGCGGTATGGGAGGCGCTGATGTCGGCCGCCCATTACAAGCTTGATAATCTGATCGCGATTGTCGATGTCAACAACCAGCAGGCCGACGGCCCGTCCACGCAAGTGATGGCTTTCGAGCCTTTGGTGCAAAAGCTCGAAGCCTTCGGCTGGTTCACCCAGCGGATCGACGGCAATGATCTCGATGCCGTGGTCGATGCGTTCGATGCCGCCAAGGACCATGGCGAGGCCAAGCCGCGCATCATCATTGCCGATACGCTGATGGGCAAAGGCGTGCCCTTCCTCGAAGCACGGGAGAAGAACCACTTTATCCGCGTCGATGCGCATGAATGGCAGCTGGCTCTGGCTGCACTGGAAGAAGGACGCCGGGCATGACCAAGCCAGTGCCAAATCCTGCAAAACCGCGCCTGACCACGTCGGCGATGATTGCCTCGATTGCCTCGGAGGGCCAGCGCACCCAAGCCGCGCCGTTCGGCACCGCGCTGGTCGAGCTGGCCAAGACGCGGCCCGATATTATCGGTATGACGGCCGATCTCGGCAAATATACCGATCTGCATCTGTTCGGGCAGGCCTATCCCGACCGCTATTACCAGATGGGCATGGCGGAGCAGCTGTTGTTCGGCGCGGCATCGGGACTGGCGGCCGAAGGCTTTGTGCCGTTTGCCACCACCTATGCGGTGTTTGCGACACGGCGGGCCTATGATTTCATCCACCAGACGATTGCCGAAGAAGACCGCAATGTGAAAATCGTCTGCGCCTTGCCCGGTCTCACCTCCGGCTATGGCCCGAGCCATCAGGCCGCCGAAGATCTGGCTTTGATGCGCGCCATGCCGAATATGACGGTGATCGACCCCTGCGATGCCTGCGAGATCACGCAAGTGGTTCCCGCCATGGCCGCCCATCAGGGCCCCGTCTATATGCGCCTGCTCCGCGGGCAGGTGCCTTTGGTGCTCGACGAGTACAATTACACCTTCGAACTGGGCAAGGCCAAGATGATCCGCGGCGGCCGCGATGTCCTGTTCATCTCGACGGGTCTGATGACCATGCGCGCGCTTGAGGCGGCCAAGCAACTCGAAAGCGACAAGATCGACGCCGCTGTGCTGCATGTGCCGACCATCAAGCCGCTTGATGTCGAAACCATCCTGAAAGAAGCGCAACAGACCGGACGCATGGTGGTGGTGGCCGAAAACCACACCGTTGTCGGCGGATTGGGCGAGGCTGTCGCCCGCCATATGATGCTGAATGGCGTGGCCGCAAAATTCCGCCACATCGGCCTGCCCGACGCGTTTCTGGCGGCAGGGGCCTTGCCGACCTTGCATGACCGTTACGGCATTTCAACCCAAGCCGTGGTGGACCAGATGAAGGCGTGGCAGGCTTGAAAACCTGTCTGGCCTCATGACAACGGGCGCAAGCAGCTGATGCTTGCGCCCGTTTTTTTGATCAGAACATCAATTCCATTTGGACAGATAGAAGCGTGGCAGTTCATCCGGATAGGGGGTGAAACTGAGCGTCTTGCTGTAGCCGTAGGTGGTCACATAGGTGTGTAGCGGCAACCAATAGGCCTGTTCGGTGGCGCGTTTGATGGCGGCCGAATAGGACTTCTTGCGGAATTCGGGGTCGATGCTCGATCCCGCTTCGTCCAGCAACCGCTTCATCTCGGGATCACGCGCATAGTCATCGCCGCCATTGGAGAAGAAGTTGGGCATGATGGCCGACACGTCATTGATCGAATAAGACCCCCAGCTGGCCATATAGAGCGGGTTCTTGCCTTCCCATGAGCGTGCCACGGCGGCCTGAATCTGCAGCTGGCTCACCCGGGCGTTAATCCCGACGGCCTGCAGATAGCCTTGCACCGAGGCCGTCCATTGCGGCAGCACATAGCTGACCAGTTCGGTTTCAAATCCGTTGGAGAAACCGGCTTCGGCCAACAGGGCCTTGGCTTTGGCGGGGTCATAATCATAGGTGGTGGCCGCCGCGCTGTCACAGCCGAACTGTCCGGGATAGCAGGGAGCCAGCGGCACGCGCGAACCGCCAGTCACCAGCTTTTCGGCAATGGTTTTGCGGTCGATGGCATGGGCAATGGCCTGACGCACCTTCTGGATGGTCAAAGGATTGCCCGCACCATAACGGCCTGCGGCATCCATCGAGAGATAGCCGATCCGCATGGATTCCTTGCGGGTGACCTGCAAGGTCGGCATTTTGGCGAGATTGTCGAACTGGTCGGGATTGACGTTCCAGATCCAGTCGACGCGCTGGGCCAGCAATTCGGTCATTTCGGTGGTGGCATCGGGCACAAAACGCACATAGAGGTTTTTGATGGCCGGCTTGCCTTTGGGGCTTGCGGCCCAATAGCCTTCATAACGCTCGAAATTGATTTCCTTGCCTGCTTCCCATTTGCTGATGCGATAGGGACCTGAGCCGATCGGGGCCTTGGCATAGCCGTCCGCCCCGACTTTTTCGCGATAGGCCTTCGGATAGATCGGCACGACCAGTGCGAAATATTCGAGGGCGGCGGGATTGGGCTTTTTGAAGGTGACGCGCACGCTCAGATCGCCGGTCTTTTCGGCCTTTTCGATCCAGTTGGTGTTGGTGGGCACCGAGACCTTGCTGTCAGCCGAGGAGACCAGATTGATGGTATAGACCACATCATCGGCACCCAGCGGGCTGCCGTCATGGAAGGTCACACCGGAGCGCAGTTGGAAGTCGATGGTCTTGTCATCGACCATTGTCCATGAGGAGGCCAAGAGCGGCTTGATCGCAAACGTGTCGGGGTCGCGATAGACCAGCATGTCCCAAGCCTGATGCGACATCACCACGCCCGTGCGCAGGTTGTTGTAATAGGGATCGACATTGGTCAGCGCGTCGCGCATGGCGATGCGCAGCGTGTCGCTGGATTTCTGGGCCTGTGCGTCCGACAGGCCGGCACCCAACAGGGCGGCACCCATCATAAAGCTTAAAACCGATTTTCTGAGCATGGGCATATCCTTCAATGCGAGGGTGAGCAGATGAGGTCAGAACAGGTGGCATTCGACCATGGCGCGGTCGGATGGCGTGGAGGGTGAGGGCGTGATGGTGGCGCATTGCGGTTGCGCTTTCAAGCAACGCGGATGAAAGCGGCACCCCGATGGAATATTGGACGGATCGGGCATGGTATCGCCCAGACCGACATCGGGCAGGCCCAACCCCGGTTCGGGGGTCAGCACGCTGGCCAGCAGGGCTTGGGTATAGGGATGGCGCGGCTGTTTGAACAGGCTGGCGGTGGTGTTGCGCTCGACCATCCGGCCCAGATACATCACCATCACCTCGCTGGCGACATGCTCCACCACCGCCAGATTATGGCTGATGAACACATAGGTCAGCTTGAGGTCGCGGCGCAATTCGCCCAGCAGGTTCAGAATTTGTGCCTGCACGGACACATCCAGCGCCGACGTCGGCTCGTCGCACACCACGATGCGCGGTTCGAGGATCAGCGCGCGGGCAATGGCGACGCGCTGCCGCTGCCCGCCCGATAATTCGGCCGGCAGACGGTGCCCTTGCTCGGTCGACAGGCCGACCCGTTCCAGAATGGCTGCCGTCCGGCGTTCGATCTCCTGCGGCTCGAAACGACCCTGCGCCCGCAAGGGCAGGGCGACAATGTCCTTGATCCGGTGCTTGGGGTTGAGCGAGGAAAACGGATCCTGAAACACCGGCTGGATCAAACGGGCCCGCGCCCGCCGGTCCAGTTCGGACAGGCGTTGCCCATGCACGAAAGCCTCGCCGGATGTCGGGTTTTGCAGGCCCAGAATCATCCGCGCCAGCGTGGTTTTGCCGCAACCCGATTCCCCGACAATGCCGAGCACGCCGCCTTCCTCGAGCGTGAAGCTGATCCGGTCGACCGCGCGGACATGGCGGGCAGGCTGGAACAACCCGCCCTGCACATGGAATGTGCAGGATAGATCTGTAAGGGTCAGTGCCGCGGTCTTGCTCATAGGCCCGCTCCCCGTTGGGGCAAATGGCAATGCACCACATGATCGGGACCGACCTCGCGGCGCGGCGCGGCTTGGGTGCAGACCTCGCTTGCATGGGCACAGCGGAAGCGGAACGCACAGCCCGAAAATCCGTCTTTCATCACCGGTACGGTACCGGGAATGGAGCCCAAAGCCTCGCCCGGCTTGATCTTGCCCGGCACCGGCACGCAATCGATCAGCCCGCGCGTATAGGGATGGGTCGGATTGGCAAACAGGTCTGCGGTGCGGCCTGACTCGATGACTTCGCCCGCATACATGACCGAGACATGATCGGCCACGCGCGCGACAATGCCCAGATCATGGGTGATCAGCAAAATGCCCAGACCCAATTCCTGTTTCAATTCGGCCAGCAGCCGCAAAATCTGCGCTTGGACGGTGACATCGAGCGCGGTGGTCGGCT
>CAIYZJ010000233.1 GCA_903930675.1 uncultured Hyphomicrobiales bacterium | reverse complement strand
TTGAATCAGAAACCGATTCCCACGTCCAGGAAAATCCGCTAAAAATAACGGCAACGGGAAACAACCTGGGCAGTTACTTTTATATCAAAATTTCTCGAAAAGTCCGCTTGTATGCCGATGAGTTTTCTGGCAATGTTTGAGCAGATAGGACAGTCTTGCTGTCCCATTCTCCTGTCCGCTCTTGCGCGCAGGTTCGAGGTACTTTCTACACTGATCACAATCAGGATCCGACTTGATGCGCAATGCAGGCACAAAGACCGTAATGACCGCGACCGGAGTGAAAACTCCGCGCGCGGACAAACGTGCCTCCAAAGCGCGTATCTAACGGGCGTCTCCGGTACACTCATTCCGGTAAACGCCCACAAGGAGTGGGCGCACAGGAAGCGCGCCCGGCATAACTCCTCCCATCAACGCTTCCAATCTGGCCGGGACACACCGGCCGCTTATCACTGTGACCGGATGGACCGGGCGCGAGGGCAAGATGAACCAGAAGACTGAAGCAGCGAACACGCTTCGTGAATCGAGTGCCGGTTTGGGCCATTCTCATTCTGTGAGTTCGAAAGCCCGCGAGCCGAAACCGCTCAGCTATAATGACCCGCAGCTGCCGCAGGCGCAGGGTCTTTATGATCCGGCGCTGGAAAAGGATTCGTGCGGCGTCGGCTTTGTCGCCGATATGAAGCGCGGCAAGTCGCATGGCATCATCAAGATGGGCCTGCAGATCCTGCTCAACCTCGATCACCGCGGCGCGGTGGGTGCCGATCCCAAGGCCGGTGACGGTTGCGGCATGCTGGTGCAAATCCCCCATGCCTTCCTGTCCGAGGAATGCGCCAAGCTCGGCTTTACGCTGCCAGCCGCAGGCGATTATGCCGTGGGTCACGTGTTCCTGCCGCGCGACGCGGAAGGCCGCAAGATTTGCGAGGCCCTGATCGAAAAGATCGTCGCCGACGAGGGACAGAATTTCCTCGGCTGGCGCGATGTGCCGGTCAACACCGCCTGCCTTGGTGAATCGGTCAAGCCGACCGAGCCGACCCATCGCCAGATTTTCATCGGCAAGGGCGCTGGCATCGCCGACACCGATGGTTTCGAGCGTCGCCTGTTCATTATACGCAAGGTGATTTCCAACACCATCTACAATCTCGGCAATCCGCAGACCAAGGGCTTTTATCCCGTCTCGCTGTCGGCGCGCACGCTTGTCTACAAGGGCATGCTGCTGGCCACGCAGTTGGGAGATTATTTCCCCGATCTGCTCGATGAGCGGTTTGAATCGGCCCTCGCGCTGGTCCATCAACGCTTTTCCACCAACACCTTCCCGACATGGTCGCTGGCCCATCCCTACCGGATGGTGGCCCATAACGGCGAAATCAACACCTTGCGCGGCAATGTCAACTGGATGGCAGCGCGTCAGGCCTCGGTGGACTCCGAGCTGTTCGGCACGGAAATCTCCAAGCTGTGGCCGATTTCCTATGAAGGCCAGTCCGATACCGCCTGCTTCGACAATGCGCTCGAATTCCTCGTGCAAGGCGGCTATTCGCTCGCCCATGCGATGATGATGCTGATCCCTGAAGCATGGGCCGGCAATCCTTTGATGGATGAGCAACGCCGCTCTTTCTACGAATATCACGCCGCTTTGATGGAACCATGGGACGGCCCCGCCTCGGTGGCCTTCACCGATGGCCGCCAGATCGGCGCGACGCTGGATCGCAACGGCCTGCGTCCGGCCCGCTACTATGTCGATGATCAGGGCTTGGTGGTGATGGCGTCCGAAATGGGCGTGTTGCCTTTGCCCGAAGAAACCATCGTCACCAAGTGGCGGTTGCAGCCGGGCAAGATGCTGCTGGTCGATCTCGAACAGGGACGCATCATTTCCGACGAGGAATTGAAGGACACGCTGGCGACCGCCAGCCCCTATGCCGATTGGCTCAAGCGCACCCAGATCGTGCTGGAAGACCTGCGCCCCGTCGAACCGCGCGCCTCGCGCACCGATGTGTCGCTGCTCGACCGCCAGCAGGCCTTTGGCTATACGCAGGAAGACCTGAACATCCTGCTCGAGCCGATGGCAATGACCGGACAGGAAGCTGTCGGCTCAATGGGTACCGACACGCCGATTTCGGCCATGTCGAACAAGTCGAAGCTGCTCTACACCTATTTCAAGCAGAATTTCGCGCAGGTCACGAACCCGCCGATCGATCCGATCCGCGAAGAACTGGTGATGAGCCTTGTCTCGTTCATCGGTCCCCGCCCCAATATTTTCGATCTGGAAGGCAATTCACGCCGCAAGCGGCTGGAAGTGCGGCAGCCGATCCTGACCAATGGCGATCTGGAAAAAATCCGTTGCATCGGCCATCTCGAAGATTCTTTCGATACCAAGACACTCGATATTACCTATCCCGTCGAGGCCTCGTCGGCAGGGATGGAAGAAGCGCTCGAGCGTCTGTGCGAACGGGCAGAAGCGGCAGTCAAGGGTCGCTACAACATCATCATCCTGTCTGACCGCATGGTCGGACCGGACCGGATTCCGATTCCGGCCTTGCTGGCCACTGCCGCAGTCCATCACCATCTGATCCGCAAGGGTTTGCGGACCTCGGTCGGTCTGGTGGTTGAAACCGGCGAGCCGCGCGAAGTGCATCACTTCGCCTGTCTGGCAGGTTATGGCGCGGAAGCCATCAATCCCTATCTGGCCTTCGAGACTTTGGCGGCTATGGCCAAGGACTTCCCCGAGGAGGTCGATGCCTATGAAGTCGAAAAGCGTTTCATCAAGTCGGTCGACAAGGGCCTGCTGAAGGTCATGTCGAAGATGGGTATTTCAACCTATCAATCCTATTGCGGCGCGCAGATTTTCGATGCCATAGGCCTGAGCGATGAATTGATTGCCAGATATTTTGCAGGCACCCATTCGCGCATCGGCGGTGTCGGTCTGCCCGAAGTCGCACAGGAAACCGTCAACCGCCATACCGATGCTTTCGGCGATGCGCCGATCTATCGCAATGTGCTCGATATCGGCGGCGAATATGCCTACCGCACACGCGGCGAAGCGCATGCCTGGACCCCGCAGACGGTCTCGCTGCTGCAACATGCGGTGCGCGGCAATTCGCAGGACAAGTACCGGGCTTATGCCGAGCTGCTCAACAACCAGTCCGAGCATCTGCTGACCCTGCGCGGTCTGTTCCGCATCAAGGACGCTTCCGAGGAAGGCCGCAAGCCTGTGCCGCTCGACGAGGTGGAAACGGCTCAGGATATTGTGAAGCGTTTTGCCACGGGCGCGATGTCCTACGGTTCGATCTCGCGCGAGGCGCATACCACGCTGGCAATTGCCATGAACCGGATCGGCGGCAAGTCGAACACCGGTGAGGGCGGCGAGGAAAGCGACCGCTACAAGCCGATGGCCAATGGCGACACCATGCGCTCGGCCATCAAGCAGGTGGCGTCCGGCCGCTTCGGTGTGACCACCGAATATCTGGTCATTTCCGACATGATGCAGATCAAGGTGGCCCAGGGCGCCAAACCAGGCGAAGGCGGCCAGCTGCCCGGCCACAAGGTCGATGCCGTGATTGCCAAGGTCCGCCATTCGACGCAAGGGGTCGGCCTGATCTCGCCCCCACCGCACCACGACATCTATTCGATCGAGGATCTGGCACAGCTGATCCACGACCTGAAGAACGTCAATCCCGATGCGGCCGTATCGGTCAAGCTGGTGTCGGAAATCGGCGTGGGCACGGTTGCGGCAGGCGTCTCCAAGGCGCGCGCCGACCATGTCACCATTTCCGGTTTCGAAGGCGGCACGGGTGCTTCCCCGCTCTCGTCGATCAAGCATGCCGGTTCGCCATGGGAAATCGGTCTGGCAGAAACCCACCAGACGCTGGTGCTCAACGGTTTGCGCTCGCGCATTGCCGTGCAGGTCGACGGCGGCTTGCGCACCGGCCGCGATGTGGTGATCGGGGCTTTGCTGGGGGCCGACGAGTTCGGTTTTGCCACCGCGCCCTTGATTGCCGCAGGCTGCATCATGATGCGCAAGTGCCATCTGAACACCTGCCCTGTCGGGGTGGCGACGCAGGATCCGGTGTTGCGCAAGCGCTTCGTCGGTCTGCCGGAGCATGTCATCAACTTCTTCTTCTTCGTAGCCGAAGAAGTACGCGAGGAAATGGCCCGTCTGGGCTATCGGACTTTCAACGAGATGGTCGGCCAGATGCAGATGCTCGATCAGGACCGGGCGATCCAGCACTGGAAGGCCAAGGGGCTCGATTTCTCGAAACTGTTCCACAAGCCCGATCCGGTTTACAAGGATTCGATCTATCACACTGGTATTCAGGACCACGGGCTCGAGCATGTGCTCGACCGTTCGCTGATTGAACAGGCCAAAGAGGCGATCGAACACCGCAAGCCAGTCAGGATTGTCTCGCCGATCAAGTCGGTCAACCGTGCCACTGGCGCGATGCTGTCCGGCGTGATTGCCAAGCATTACGGCCACAAGGGCCTGCCCAATGATACGGTGCATGTGAGCCTGAAAGGTACGGCAGGCCAGAGCTTCGGCGCATGGCTGGCCCATGGCGTGACGCTCGAGCTCGAAGGCGAAGCCAACGACTATGTCGGCAAGGGCCTGTCGGGCGGTCGCATCGTGATCTATCCGCCCAAAGAGGCGACCCAGATCGTGCCTCATGAATCCATCATCGTCGGCAATACGGTGATGTATGGCGCGATTGCCGGTGAAGCCTATTTCAGCGGTGTGGCAGGCGAGCGTTTCGCGGTGCGTAATTCGGGGGCTGTGGCGGTTGTCGAAGGCACGGGCGATCACGGGTGCGAATATATGACCGGTGGTGTTGTCGTGGTGATCGGCAAAACCGGCCGCAACTTCGCAGCAGGAATGTCTGGCGGTATCGCTTATGTGCTCGACGAGGAAGGCAATTTTGCCGAACGTTGCAATATGGCAATGGTTGAACTGGAACATGTGCCCGAGGAAGAGGAACTCAACGAGCGTCTCAACCATCAGGGCGGTGATCTGGCAGGCCATGGCCGCGTCGATGTGATGTCGGATATGACTCGCTATGACTCGGAACGCTTGCACCGGTTGATCAACAACCATGCCCGCTATACCGGCTCGGCCCGCGCCAGAGAGATTCTGGATCATTGGGACCAGTACAAAACCAAATTCCGCAAGGTCATGCCGGTTGAATATCGCCGGGCACTGAAGGAATTGCAGTCGCAAAACGCAAACCGGCCGTTGGCCGTGGCAGGAGAGTGATCATGGGCAAGGTCACAGGCTTTTTGGAAATTGATCGTCAGGATCGCCGCTATGCACCCGCTTCGGACCGCATCCGGCACTTCAGGGAATTCGTGATTCCGCTTTCGCAGGAGGCGACCAAGGATCAGGCCGCCCGCTGCATGAATTGCGGGATCCCGTACTGCCACAACGGCTGTCCGGTGAACAACCAGATCCCCGACTGGAATGATCTGGTCTATCACGGTGATTGGGCGGAAGCGTCGCGCAACCTGCATTCGACCAACAACTTCCCCGAATTTACCGGTCGTGTCTGCCCCGCTCCTTGCGAGGCCTCGTGCACGCTCAACCTGACCGACTCGCCCGTCACGATCAAATCGATCGAATGTGCGATTGTTGATCGCGCTTGGGAAGAAGGCTGGCTGGTTCCCGAAGTGGCCAGCCACCAGACGGGCAAGCGCATTGCGATTGTCGGCTCCGGTCCTGCCGGTTTGGCCGCTGCCCAGCAATTGGCGCGGGCGGGCCATGAGGTCCATGTCTATGAAAAGAACGGCAGGGCAGGCGGTTTGCTGCGTTACGGCATTCCCGATTTCAAAATGGAAAAGACCTTGATCGACCGTCGCATCAGCCAGATGGAAGCCGAAGGTGTGGTGTTCCATTACAATGTCGAAGTCGGCAAGCAGACCTCGTTGAAGGACCTGAAAGACAGCCATGATGCGGTGATTCTGGCCGGTGGTTCGGAAAAGCCGCGTGACTTGACCGTGCCGGGCCGCGAGTTGCATGGCGTGCATTTCGCCATGGATTTTCTGCCGCAACAGAACCGCCGCGTCTCGCACGAGCCGGTGAATTCCAGCGAGCCGATTGTGGCTCAGGGCAAGCATGTGGTAGTGATCGGCGGCGGTGATACCGGCTCCGATTGCATCGGGACTTCGGTGCGTCAGGGCGCCTTGTCGGTGACCCAGATCGAAATCATGCCGCAGCCTCCCGAAAAAGAGGACAAGGCGCTGACCTGGCCGAACTGGCCTTTGAAAATGCGCACCTCCTCCTCGCAAGAGGAAGGGGCCGAGCGTGATTTCGCGGTCAACACCGTCTCCTTTACCGGTGAGGACGGGCACGTCAGGGAATTGAACTGTGTGCGTGTCGACGCGAATTTCAAGCCGATACCCGGCACGGAATTCGCTTTGAAAGCCGATCTGGTTCTGCTGGCCATGGGCTTTGTCGCACCGGTGACCGAGGCTGTTGTCAACGAATTGGGCGTCAAGCTCGATCCGCGCGGCAATGTGGCCGCCGATATGGTGGCCTACAAGACTTCTGCCGAAAAAGTGTTCGCCTGCGGTGATATGCGTCGCGGCCAGTCGCTGGTGGTTTGGGCGATCCGCGAAGGCCGCCAGACGGCCCATAGCGTCGACAAATTCCTGATGGGCACCACCACGCTGCCCCGCTAATCGATCATGTCCCGCCCGATACCGGCGGGACATTTTTTGACCGTTAGTTTTTCAGCATCTTGAGCGCACTCGGGCTTGGCCATCCGTCGGGCACCTGTCCGCGCTTGATTTGTTCCTGCCGCAGGGCATTGCGGGTTTTCGAGCCGATGCGCCCGTCGATTTCACCGACATCATAGCCGAGTGCCTGCAACCGCTGCTGGAATTCGACGCGCTCGTCGGCCGACAATTGCGGCATCGTGCTCGGCCATGCCTTGGCAAAGGGCGACCCGCCCTTGATCCGGTCCCCCAGATGGGCAACCGTCAGCGCATAGGCATCGGATGCGTTATAGGCGCGGATCATGTCGAAATTTTTGGTGATAAGAAACACCGGTCCTTCGCTGCCCGCGGGGAAGAACAGTTTTGCATTGCCGCGCTGCGGCATCGGTTTGCCATCGGCGCGCTTGACGCCCTGTTTGGCAAAACTGCCGAAATCGCCCTCGGTCAGGCTGAAGGCATAATTGGCAGGCAGTTTGATTTCAAAGCCCCACGGCAAACCTGCCACCCAGCCATGGGCGGCCAGATAATTGGCGGTCGAGCCGATGATGTCGGGCAGGTTGGTCCAGATGTTTTTGCGGCCATCGCCGTCAAAATCAATCGCATAGGCTTTGAAGCTCGACGGCATGAATTGCGTCTGGCCCATTGCACCCGCCCATGAACCTTTCATGTTTTCTCGCGGGGCAAGCCCTTTGTCGACCAGCTCAAGCGCGATCATCAATTCATTGCGGAAGAAGTCCCCGCGATAGCCGACAAAAGCGAGACTGGCGAGCGAGCGGATCACATCCTTGTCGCCGCTGAACCCGCCGAAATTGCTCTCCATCCCCCAAATGCCGAGGATTACCCCGCGATCGACCCCGTAGCGCTTTTCTACCTGATCGAGCAGATTTTTGTACTGGGCGAGCAGGGCTTTGCCCTTGTCGATCCGCCCGCCACCCAGACCGTCATTGAGATAGGACCAGATCGGCTTGGTAAATTCCGACTGCTTTTGGGTGAGCGCGATCACACTGTTGTCGAGGGTTACGCCCTCCAGAGAGCGCTCGAGCGAGGCGGGTTTGAGACCGCGTGACAGGCCCTGCTGTTTGATTTTCTGTAAGAAAATCTGAAAATCCTCGTTCGACTGCGCCATGGCCGCAGGGGCAGCACACAGGCAAAAGGCGGTCGCCAGAACCTGCAAACAGGACAAAAGGGAGCGGATTTTCAACACGGAACCTCACACATCGAATCAACAGACCATGGTGTCACCGTGATGTTGTGCCTGAGGAAAGTTTGCAAATCATTGACGTTTGCCCCGCCCCATTCTATGCGGGCAGGGTTTGGCCATTCACGAATGGTTCAGGCTTGTGTGGTTAAAGTCTGATTTGTCTGAATTTCACCCGAAATCGAGAATGCTTGAATCATGAGCCAGAGCACAGGTAAGACAAGAATTCGCAAGGCGGTTTTTCCGGTGGCCGGATTGGGCACCCGTTTTCTGCCCGCCACCAAGGCTATCCCCAAAGAGATGCTGACTGTGGTGGACCGTCCGGTGATCCAGCATGTCGTCGACGAGGCCCGCGCCGCCGGGATCGAGCATTTCATCTTCGTGACAGGCCGCAACAAGGGCGCGATCGAGGATCACTTCGATATCCAGTTCGAGCTGGACCGCACCTTACGCGACCGCAACAAGATCAAAGAACTGCAATTGCTGGAAATCGACCTGCCGGGTGCAGGCCAGACCAGTTTTACCCGCCAGCAATCTCCTCTCGGCCTCGGCCATGCGGTGTGGTGCGCACGCGAGATTGTCGGCGACGAGCCGTTTGCCTTGCTGTTGCCCGATATGCTGCATCACGGCGATGCCCCCTGCCTGAAGGGCATGATCGATTCTTACGATCGCCATCGGGGCAATGTGGTCGCGGTCTATGAAGTACCCGACAACGAAACCCACCAATACGGCATTGTCGGCATCGAGCAGAAGGGTGCAGATCTCGGCATCACGCAGATGGTGGAAAAGCCTGCCAAAGGCACGTCTCCGTCCAATCTGGCCATTTCGGGCCGTTATATCCTGAAGCCCGAAATTTTCGATATTCTGGCGACACAGGAGCGCGGTTCGGGCGGCGAGATCCAGCTGACCGATGCGATGATCACGCTGGCCAAATCGCAAGACTTCTATGCCCATCTGTTCGACGGCGATATTTACGACACCGGCATGAAGATCGGTTTTCTGACCGCCAATCTCGCGCTCGGTCTGGCCCATCCCGAACTCGGTGCGCCGTTGCGCGCCGCCATCAAGCGAATGGGATTGTGACAGGCATGGCCGAGACCAGACCCGCTTCTGCGGACCAGTTGATCCGGTCCGGACAACAGGCTCTGGAAGCAGAAAAAGCCGGTCTCGAGGCCTTGATTGCCGCGATGTCGGACGAGACCGGGCAGGCCTTTGCCGCTGCCGCCCAGTTGATTGCCCGCTCCTCGGGTCGGGTGATTGTGTCGGGCATGGGCAAATCGGGCCATATCGGCCGCAAGATCGCCGCCACTCTGGCCTCGACCGGCACACCCGCTTATTTCGTCCATCCGGCGGAAGCCAGCCATGGCGATTTAGGCATGGTGCAGCCCGACGACGTAATCCTTGCGCTGTCATGGTCGGGTGAAACCACCGAACTGAGCGATATCGTCGCCTATGCCAAACGCTTCCGCGTGCCGCTGATCGGGGTGTCTTCGAGCCGCGACAGCGCCTTGGGCCGCGAGGCCGATATTCTGATCACACTGCCCAAAGCCAAAGAGGCTTGCCCCAACGGCATCGCGCCGACCACATCGACCACGATGCAGGTTGCGCTTGGCGATGCGCTGGCCGTTGCCTTGCTGGAGGCGCGCGGGTTTTCCTCGCATGACTTCCGCACCTACCATCCCGGCGGCAAGCTGGGCGCGCAACTCAAACAGCTCAGTGCCATCATGAGCACCGGCGAGCGTCTGCCGCTGGTGGCGCAAGGCACGCGGATGGGTGACGCGCTTGTCACCATGAGCGCCAAAGGTTTTGGCTGTGTGCTGGTGGTCGATGCTCAGGGCCTGTTGAGCGGCATCATCACCGATGGCGATTTGCGCCGCCATATGAGCCGTGATTTGCTTGGCCAGAGCGTCGATCAGGTCATGACCGCCAATCCCGCCTCGGTGCCGCCCGATACTCTGGTGGCCGAAGCGCTGGAGATTGTCGAAACCCGCAAGATCGGCGCGCTGATTGTCACGCAAGACCGCGTGCCGGTCGGCCTTGTGCATGTGCTTGACCTGTTGCGGATCGGCGCAGCCTGAACCCGCTCAGTTGGCTTTGCTAAAGGCCGCTTTTTTGAGGGCGTCACGCAGGTCTTTGTTGTCGGGTGCCTGATCGGCCCTGCCGAACACCATCGTCCCGAAGCGATAGGCCAGCCCGTTTTTGCGCGGCAGGAACAGATATTCGATGTTGAAGCTCTTGGTCTTGTCATCGCAGATCGTATAGAGCCGCTTGAAATTGCTGTCGTCCTCATCCGACACCTTGCCCGAGGCAAAGCGGCCGTTGCAGGCCTTGGCATCGCTGGCCAAGGCCGAACTGAGCTGGTCATCGATCGAGGACGTCTGCGTGGAAAAGATATGCAACAACCCGATGGCCTGCGGGGCAATCCATGCGACATCGGCGGATCGCACGACATCCGGCAATGACTTGTCGCTCAACTCGTCCGAACTCATGAAGCGGTAATCACGGAAATCGGTGCGCGAGAACAGGTTGGCGACAAAGCGGGTGGCATCCAGCCGGTCATTGGCGGTCACACCGCCACTGGCCTGATTGGTCGGCTGTGGATTCGAGGGGGCAGCGCGGGGTGTTTCGCGGCGCGCTTCCCGGCTTTCGGGTGAATAGTTGCGTGCGCAATCGAGCAACACTGCCAGAGCTCGTGATGTGCCTTCCAGCCTGAACTGGTGGATGCTTCCCGCCACCGATACGGTCAGCATATTGCCATAGCGGAACTGGTCGAACAGCGCGGATTTGCTCGGCAATTCGACCACGATGAAATTGGTGTCCTTGGCCACGCCGGTCAGGCTGCTCGCCGGACTGCCGTCAATCGTATAGGCGATGGAATAGCTGTTGCCGGAGCGGAACTGGAATTTTTGTGAATTGAACCCGATCCGCCATTCATCATCATTGTCGATGGCAAAATGCACGCCGATGCCGGATTTATAGCTGGCAAACATGCCGCAATAGGCGAATTCATTGGTTTTGCGGTTGAGATAGGCCCCACCCGACCAGTTGCCGACCGAGAGGTCGGAGACTTTGTAATTCTGTGCGGCAGCCGGAAGAAGCAGGCCAAGCCATACACAAAAAGTCAGAATGATACGCATGGAGGCCTACACACAACTCGTTCACACCAAAACTTCGACCAAATCCCAGTCGGGACAATTGGGACAGGATGGAAATCTATCGCAATTTCCATCCTTGGCAAGCTGGCGGCGGATGGATCCGGTCAGATCCAGCCCATCAATTCGCGGCGCATGACGGTTTCGATCACGCTCAGGCCTTCGGGCGAGGCGTTCAGGCACGGAATATAGCTGAACTGCTCGCCGCCATTATGCATGAAGATCTCGCGGTTTTCGCCATCGAGTTCTTCCAATGTTTCCAGACAATCGGAGGAGAAGCCCGGCGCGATGATCACCATGCGCTTGATGCCCTTTTTGGCCAGAGCCTCGACGGTCTTGTCGGTATAGGGCTGCAACCACTCTTCCGGCCCGAAGCGCGACTGGAAACTGATCATCATCTGCTCGGGTGTTTTGCCAAGCGTTTCACGCAGCAAGCGCCATGTCTTGTAGCAATGGCAATGATAGGGATCGCCCAGCATCAGATAGCGCTTGGGCACACCGTGGAACGAGGTCAGGATCACTTCCGGCTCGAAATCCAGCGTCGCCAGATGGTTGTTGATGGATGTGGCCAAAGCGTCGATATAAGCGGGCTCGTCATGATAGGGCGGCGAAATGCGCAGGGTCGGCTGCCAGCGCATTTTCATCAGCACTTCGAATGTCTTGTCGCAGGCCGTGGCCGATGTGGCCGCTGCATATTGCGGATAGAGAGGGATCACCAGCACCCGGTCACAGCCTTGGGCCTGCAGGGCTTCCATCCGCGATTGAATGGACGGATTGCCGTAGCGCATCGCCCAATCGACAATGATCCGGTCGTCGAGACCCTTGGCGACCTCGGCCATGCCTTTGGCCTGATCGCGTGTGATGGTTTTGAGAAAGGATTCATTCAGCTCGTTGTTCCAGATCGAGGCGTAATCCTTGCCCTTTTTCTGCGGGCGCAGCGACAGGATGATCAGGTTCAGGATCGGCCACCACAGAATCCGCGGGACGTCGATCACGCGGCGGTCCGACAGGAACTCTTTCAGGTAGCGGCGCATCGGCCAGTAATCGGTGCCGTCGGGCGTGCCCAGATTGGTCAGCAGCACGCCGATCTTGCCTTGGCGCACTTGCGGATGGCCTGCGGGAAGCGGGCCGACCGCACGGAAAGCGGGAGTGCGGGGGTCGGGAGTTGTGGCCATGGGAGAACCTTTCATACGCGGCGGCTGTTTTGCTTGTTATACGGTCTAAACAGTCTTTGGATTTTTAGCCACACCGGAAGTTGTTTACAGCAAAGACGAGCGCACGCTGTTGGCGGCCTGCACCAGTGACAGCCGCATGGTGGTGCACATCGTTTCTTCCGAGACGCGCGAGGCCTGCGTGCTGACATTGATGGCGGCGACCACATGCCCTGTCGCATTGGTGACGGGCACGGCAATCGAGCGCAGGCCGAGTTCTAGCTCCTCGTCGACATAGGCATAGCCCTGTCTGGCCACTTGCCGGAACATTCCCAGCAAGGCTTGCGGATCGGTAACGGTTTTGGGGGTCAACGGCTTCAGGATACCTGCGGCCAGAATGGCCTGCTGGCGTTCGACCGGCTCATAGGCCAGCAAAGCGCGGCCCAGCGAGGTGCAATAAGCAGGCAGGCGCGAGCCGACCGCCAGCCCGACCGACATGATTCGCTTGGTGGCCGAGCGCGCGACATAGACAATATCGGGGCCATCGAGAATGGCGGCCGAACAGCTCTCGCTCAATTGCTCGCTGACCATTTCCAGTGCCGGAAGGATCACACGCGGCAGCGGGGTCGAGGACAGATAGGCATAGCCGAGCGACAGGACTTTCGGTGTCAGGCGGAATTGCCGCCCGTCATCGGCGACATAGCCGAGATGGCCGAGCGTGAACAGGGATCGCCGCACGGTGGCACGCGGCAGATCGGTCAGTTTGGCGATATCGGCCAAAGTCATGCTCTCGCGTCCCTCGCCAAAGGCGCGGATCACCCGCAGGCCGCGTGCAAAGGCTTCGACATAGGATGGGTCGCGCTTGCTGCCTGTCGGCTCGGTGGTTTGGCTTTCAGGCGTTTGTGTCGAAGGCATATCGGATCGTCCAGAGGTCAGTGACGTCAGCAGTTTTGCAACAGCCCCTGTGCTTGCGGGCACCGGCGGTCAGCCCGTCAGACCAAAAGTACTGCCGCTTGACGGATGCGTGCGAACATCGCAAAAGCGTTCGCACTACGATTTTATGTTCACTATACGAACATAAAATCGTGCCGGCGTCAAGTCCTGATCGGCATGGACTATGCCGGCAAGCCGATCCTTTCGCGGGATATTGCGTGCGAAATGCAGCCGCACACGCGACAGGCGCATTATGGGAAATCTGACCATTCGTGCTCGTGTCGTTATTATGGAGGATGGTCGTTCATGTTATAAGATTTTCGGGAATCACTATGGCCATATCACGCGCATGATGAAGGAAACGGCATGAGCTTTTCGGCATTGGATTCAACACTGAGCGGACCGCTGTTCGTGCCCCTTTCCATCGCAGAAATCTGGTCGGACCAGTCGCGGCTGGCTTCCATGCTGAAAGTCGAGTGGGCTCTGGCGATGGCGCAGACCAAAAACGGCTTGTGTCCGCCTGGCGTGGCCGAGGCTTTGGCGGCCATCAACCCGATGGATTTTGATCTGCTGGCACTGGGACAGTCCACAGCCCGGTCGGGCGTGCCGACCATTCCCTTCCTTGCTGCCTTGCGCAAAAAACTGCCGCCCGAATGCGAGCCCTTCGTCCATAAAGGGGCGACCACGCAGGACGTAATGGACACCGCCCTGATGATGCAGGTGCAGCAATCGATGGAGAGCCTCTTGCCGCAGGCCGTCGAGGTGCTGGCCGCATTGTCGGCACTGGCATCGCGCCATGCCCAAACACCCTGTGTCGGCCGCTCTTACGGACAGCACGCAATGCCGGTCAGTTTCGGCTACAAAGTCGCAATCTGGCTGTCGGGTCTGTGTGATGCCTTGGCTCCGTGGCCTGCTTTGGCACCCGCTGTTTTGAAGGCCTCGCTGTCGGGGCCGGTCGGCACGCTGTCGGGACGTTCACCCGCCCATGCCAAAGCGGCACAGGAATTTGCGCGGCTTCTCGGTCTGGCTTTCGATCCGGTGCCATGGCATGTGCGCCGCAGTCCTGTCGTGTCGCTGGCTGCCTTTGTCACGCAGGTTTTGGGGGCATTGGCCAAGATGGCGGCTGATATCGTCAATCTGTCCTCGACCGAAGTCGGCGAGGTATCCGAACCCTTCATCGCCGGACGCGGCGGTTCCTCGGCCATGCCGCACAAGCGCAATCCTGTGGCGGCGACAGTCATTCTTGCAGCCTTTCAGGCGGCACAGGGCTTGAATCAAACGGTGCAAGCCGCGCTCGTGGCTTCGCATGAGCGGCCCGCAGGGGCATGGCATGGCGAATGGCATGCCCTGCCGCAGTTGTTGGGGCTGCTGGCCGGTGCGCTGCATGAGGCCAAGCGGATCGCCGAGGGGTTGGAAGTCGATGCCGCGCGCATGGCCGCCAATCTCGATATGACCCATGGGCTGATCTATGCCGATGCGGTGGCCTCTGCTTTGTCGGTCGATCTGGGAGCCAGCCGCGCCCATCATTTGATCGAACAGGCGGCAGGCACGGTGCGACAGACAGGCCAGCATCTGTCGCAAGTGGTCGGCGCATGGCCGGAGATGCCGGTGAGCTTCAAGGGCGAGCGCTTGAAAGACCTGTTCGATCCAACACCCGCCGTGCAGGCAGCCTCGATGATTATTCCCTCTTCGCGGGCCCAAGCCATGCACGTGATGGCCGCTCTTTCCAGAAAAGGATAAACCATGCCCTTGATGGCTGTGAATGGTGTCAACCTGTTTTATGATCTTGCAGGGCCGGACGGCGTACCGGTGGTGGTATTTTCGAATTCGCTCGGCACCAGTGCTGAAATGTGGGATGCGCAGGCCCGTGCACTGGCAGGCCGCTGCCGCGTCTTGCGCTATGATACCAGAGGCCACGGGCGGTCTTCGACCGCAGGACCGGTGACCATCAAACAACTGGCCGATGATCTGGCCGGTCTGCTGGAGGCGCTGTCGGTTTCGTCGGCGCATGTGGTCGGCTTGTCGCTGGGCGGGATGACGGCGCAGGCGCTGGCCATCCATTATCCCGCCAAAGTACGCTCGCTGGTGCTGATGGCCACCGACGCTTTTCTGCCGCCCCAAGACGGCTGGCAGGCGCGTGCCAAAACCGTGCGCGAACAGGGCCTGGGCGCGATTGTCGATGCCGCCATGGGGCGGTGGTTTACCGATCGGAGTGCCGTGACCTGTCCCGAAAAAGTAGCCTTCGCCCGCGCCCGCTTTGTCAGTGGTGACGCCGAAGGCTATGCGCTGTGCTGCGAGGCCATCGGGGCGATGGATTTGCGGCCGCAGCTGGGCACCATCAAACAGACCTGCATGGTCGTTGCCGGTCGCCATGATCCGGTGACCACGGTGGAGATGTGCGAAGGGCTCAGTGCGGCCATTGCCGGATCAACCTTCCGCGTCGTGGAAGGGGCGTCGCATCTGATCCCGATGGAGCAACCCGAAGCGGTCAATGATCTGCTGGTCGACTGGCTGGAGCATCACGGCGCCCTGTTGCCTGCGCCCGCGCGCGGGTCTTTCGAAACCGGTCTGGCCAATCGCAAGGCGGTGCTGGGGGTCGACCATGTACAACGCTCGCTGGCGCAATCGGGACCATTCAGCATGCCTTGGCAGGATTTCATTACCCGAAACGCCTGGGGGGAAATGTGGGGGGACGATACGCTGCCCTTCAAACTGCGCTCATGCGTGACCCTGGCGATGATGATTGCGCTGCATCGCGAGGAGGAGTTCAAACTCCATGTCAAACCCGCGCTGAAAAACGGCGTGACGCTGGAAGAGTTGCGGGCCTTGCTGCTCCATGCCTCGATCTATGCCGGCGTGCCCGCCAGCAATGCCGCCTTCCGCTGGATGCGCGATGTACTGGGCGACGAACTGGACAAGGTGAAACCCGCCTGAGCGGGTTTTGCTGTCCGGCAATCCCCGGTCACGCCCCGGATTGTATCCGGAGCATGATGGATGGTTGGCTTAGTTGCCGGCGGGCCGTCAGGCCGCGTTCGGGATTTTTTTGTTGTTGGTGATGTGGCTGGTTTTGCGGGGCTCGATCACCTCGCCCTTGATGCCGCCGAGATGGCGCAGGCGGGCATCGGTTTCTTCGCCCATATCCATGACCACCGCGATGCACATGACATGCCCGATCCGTTTGGGCGGGGCCAAAGGTTCGCCCGCACAGCCGATCCGTTTCATCAAACGGTGCATGTTCAAATCGAACACGCCGACACAATGTGTCATGCCGATTCCCATGCCGATTTCATTGCCTGCCAGCAACAATTCGATGGCCGCACGGCTGACAGCCGTTCGTTCGCCAGTTTGAGAGACATCTGAATCGACAGCAAAACGGCTTCCCTCCCAGATACGCGGACTATAAATAGGTGCGCCATCGGGTAGAAGTTCGGGAAAAACATCATTGATCATTGTAAAACCGGTGGTTGGCAACAGGCGTACAGTACCAATTACCTCATCATCCTCACTCATTTTGAGCAAATAAACCGGATCAAGTGCATCAAATCCGTCAGCCTCCCAAGTATTAATAATAGGAACGTCCCAATTCATACGATCGTAAAATACTTTTTTTCTTAAACGATGCATTTGATCAATCTCTC
>CAIYZJ010000232.1 GCA_903930675.1 uncultured Hyphomicrobiales bacterium | reverse complement strand
TGAATGTGGGCCAGATTCTCGAAACCCATCTGGGTTGGGCCTGTGCCGGTTTGGGCAAGCAGGTCGGCGAGGCTGTCGACCAGTACATCAAGTCGCATTCGGTGGCTCCGCTGAAAAAGACCCTGCATGCGATCTATGGCGATAATGCCGAAATCGCCGAAATGAACGAGCAGGAACTGGTGGGTCTGGGTGAAACCCTGCGCCGCGGCGTGCCGATGGCCACTCCGGTGTTCGACGGTGCCAAGGAAGCCGATATCGAGCGCATGCTCGAACAGGCCGGTCTGGCGAAGTCGGGTCAGATGACCCTGTATGATGGCCGTTCGGGTGACCAGTTCGATCGTCAGGTGACGGTGGGCTACATCTATATCCTGAAGCTGCATCATCTGGTCGACGACAAGATCCATGCCCGTTCGATCGGTCCTTATTCGCTTGTCACGCAGCAGCCACTGGGTGGTAAGGCGCAATTCGGTGGCCAGCGCTTCGGGGAAATGGAAGTCTGGGCACTGGAAGCCTACGGCGCCGCTTACACCCTGCAGGAAATGCTGACGGTGAAGTCGGATGACGTGGCGGGCCGCACCAAGGTTTATGAATCCATCGTGCGTGGTGATGACACGTTCGAGAGCGGTATTCCCGAAAGCTTCAACGTGCTTGTGAAGGAAATCCGTTCTCTCGGTCTCAATGTCGAGCTGACCAGCATCAAGAAGCCCGATGCTGCGCTGCCGTCATCGGAAGCCGCCGAATAACAGCTTGCAGGCGCGGACCCGTTCCGCGCCCTTTCGCCCTGAGATGGACGTTCAAGTCGATATCAGGTCCTTTTTTCCAAGCGAGTTCCGACCCAGAGGGTGGAAACCGCAAAGCGCCAGGAGACGGATATGAACCAAGAGGTCATGAATCTCTTCAATCCCGTTGTTCAGCCGCAGAGCTTTGATCACATCAAGATTTCGATTTCGAGCCCGGAGAAAATCCTCTCGTGGTCGTTCGGTGAGATCAAAAAGCCTGAGACCATCAACTATCGGACATTCAAGCCGGAGCGCGACGGTCTGTTCTGCGCCCGCATCTTTGGTCCGATCAAGGATTACGAATGCTTGTGCGGCAAGTACAAGCGGATGAAATACAAAGGCGTCATCTGCGAAAAGTGCGGCGTGGAAGTTACGCTGTCGCGCGTTCGCCGTGACCGCATGGGCCATATCGAACTGGCGGCCCCTGTGGCCCATATCTGGTTCCTGAAGTCGCTGCCTTCGCGCATCGGCTTGTTGCTTGATATGCCTTTGAAGGATCTGGAAAAGATCCTGTACTTTGAAAATTATGTCGTGATCGAGCCGGGCCTGACCCCGCTCAAAGAGCGTCAGTTGCTGTCAGAAGACGAATATCTGACCGCGCAGGACGAATATGGCGAAGACAGCTTCACCGCGCTGATCGGTGCCGAAGCCATCCGCGAAATCCTGCAAAAGCTCGATCTCGAAAAGACTGCTGTCGATCTGCGCCATGAAATTTCGGTCTCGACCTCCGAGTTGAAGCCGAAGAAGCTGGCCAAGCGTCTGAAGATCATCGAAGCCTTCATGATGTCGGGCAACAAGCCCGAATGGATGATTTTGACGATCGTCCCCGTGATCCCGCCCGATCTGCGCCCGCTGGTGCCGCTCGATGGTGGCCGTTTCGCGACCTCCGATCTGAACGATCTCTACCGCCGCGTGATCAACCGCAACAACCGTCTGAAGCGCCTAATTGAATTGCGTGCGCCCGATATCATCATCCGCAACGAAAAGCGGATGTTGCAGGAGTCGGTCGATGCGCTGTTCGACAACGGCCGTCGCGGCCGTGTCATCACCGGTGCCAACAAGCGTCCTCTGAAGTCTTTGGCCGATATGCTGAAGGGCAAGCAGGGCCGTTTCCGCCAGAACCTGCTCGGCAAGCGCGTCGATTATTCGGGCCGCTCGGTCATCGTGGTGGGTCCGGAGCTGAAGCTGCACCAGTGCGGCCTGCCAAAGAAGATGGCGCTGGAACTGTTCAAGCCGTTCATCTATTCGCGTCTGGATGCCAAGGGCCTGTCGGCCACTGTCAAACAGGCCAAAAAGCTGGTTGAAAAAGAAAAGCCGGAAGTGTGGGATATCCTCGACGAGGTTATCCGCGAACATCCGGTGATGCTCAACCGCGCGCCGACCCTGCATCGTCTCGGCATTCAGGCTTTCGAGCCTGTGTTGATCGAAGGCAAGGCGATCCAGTTGCATCCGCTCGTCTGCGCGGCGTTCAATGCCGACTTCGACGGTGACCAGATGGCCGTCCACGTGCCGCTGTCGCTCGAAGCGCAACTGGAAGCCCGTGTGTTGATGATGTCGACCAACAACATCCTGCATCCTGCCAATGGTCAGCCGATCATTGTGCCGTCGCAGGATATCGTGCTGGGCCTCTATTATCTGTCATTGATCTCGGACAACGAGCCGGGTCAGGGCATGGCCTTTGCCGATATGGGCGAAATCGAACATGCGCTGGCTGCCAAGGCTGTCACGCTGCATTCGAAAATCCGTTACCGGTATATCGGTGTCGACGAACACAACGAGCCGATGACCAAAATCTATGACACCACACCGGGCCGTGCCTTGCTGGCGCAACTGCTGCCAAAGCATGCCAAGGTGCCTTTCGACGTCATCAACCGTCTGATGACCAAGAAGGAAATCTCGAACACCATCGACACTGTCTACCGCAATTGCGGCCAGAAGGAGACCGTGATCTTCTGCGATCGCATCATGTCTTTGGGCTTCACCCACGCCTTCCGCGCCGGTATCTCGTTCGGCAAGGACGACATGGTGGTGCCGGAAAACAAGCCTGCGATTGTCGCCGAAACCATGGCGCTGACCAAAGAATACGAACAGCAGTTCAATGATGGTCTGATCACGCAGGGTGAGAAGTACAACAAGGTTGTCGACGCTTGGGCAAAATGTACCGACCGTCTGGCCGACGAGATGATGAAACGCATCTCCTCGGTCCAGAAGGACGAGCATGGCCGCGACAAGCAGATGAATTCGATCTACATGATGTCGCATTCGGGTGCGCGTGGTTCGCCCGCCCAGATGAAGCAGTTGGCTGCGATGCGCGGTCTGATGGCCAAGCCGTCGGGCGAGATCATCGAAAGCCCGATCATTTCGAACTTCAAAGAAGGCCTGAACGTTCTCGAATACTTCAACTCGACCCACGGTGCCCGCAAGGGTCTGGCAGATACCGCGTTGAAGACCGCGAACTCCGGTTACCTGACCCGTCGTCTCGTCGACGTGGCTCAGGATTCGATCATCACCGTGCGCGATTGCGGTTCTTCGAACGGCATCGGCATGCGGGCGATCATCGACGCCGGTCAGGTTGTGGCCTCGCTCACGTCGCGTATTCTCGGCCGTTTCCCAGCGGAAGACCTGCTGGATCAGAACGGCAACATCATCGTTGCCGCCGGCACGATGATCGAAGAATGGCATATCGAGCCGCTGACGGCTGCCGGTATCCAGGAAGTCAAAATCCGCTCGGTGCTGACTTGCGAAGCCAAGAACGGCGTTTGCGGTTGCTGCTACGGCCGCGATCTGGCCCGCGGGACTCCGGTCAATATGGGTGAAGCGGTTGGCGTTATTGCCGCCCAGTCCATCGGTGAACCCGGTACCCAGCTCACCATGCGTACCTTCCATATCGGTGGTGCGGCGCAGATTGCGGATAACTCCTTCATTGAATCGAGCTTCGAAGGCACGGTTGTGGTGCGTAACCGCGCGGCAGCCCGCAATTCGGATGGCGATTTGATCTGTATCACCCGCAACATGTCGGTTGTGATCGTCGGTGCCGATGGTGCCGAACGCGCAACCCATCGTATCCAGTACGGTGCGCGCATGAAGGTTGACGAAGGCGATCAGGTGAAGCGCGGCCAGCGTATTGCCGAATGGGATCCATATACCCGTCCGGTTGTGACCGAAGTCGACGGCAAGGCAGCCTATGAGGATCTGGTCGAAGGTTCGACCGTGATTGAATCGGCTGACGAGTCCACCGGTATCACCAAGCGCGTTGTGACCGATTGGCGCTCCAACACCCGTTCGGCCGAACTGCGTCCTGCCATCGTAATCCAGGATGACAAGGGCAAGATCACCAAGCTGGCGCGTGGCGGGGAGGCCCGTTACCTGTTGACCGCCGATGCGATTATCGCGGTCGAGCCGGGTGGCAAGGTCAAAGCGGGTGACGTGATTGCCCGTATCCCGATCGACAGTGCGAAAACCCGCGACATCACCGGCGGTCTGCCGCGTGTGGCCGAATTGTTCGAAGCCCGTCGTCCGAAGGAAGCTGCCGTGATTGCAGAAAAATCCGGCACAATCACCTTCGGCCGCGATTACAAGAACAAGCGTCGCATTTCGTTGACCCCCAATGACGGCTCGGAACCAGTCGAATATCTGGTGCCAAAGGGCAAACATGTGTACCTGCAATCGGGTGACGTGGTCGAAAAGGGTGATTACATCGTCGACGGCAATCCTGCGCCGCATGACATTCTGGCGATCAAGGGCGTCGAGGAACTCGCTGCCTATCTGGTCAACGAAATCCAGGAAGTCTATCGTTTGCAGGGTGTGAACATCAACGACAAGCACATCGAGGTGATCGTTCGCCAGATGCTGCAGAAGGTTGAAATCGACGAAGTCGGCGATACCGATTTCTTGCACAACGAGCAGGTTGACCGCTCCGAAATGGACGAAATCAATCTGAAACTGGTGGCCGAAGGCAAGCGTCCCGCAACCGGCCAGCCTGTGTTGCTCGGTATCACCAAAGCCAGCTTGCAGACCCGTTCCTTCATCTCCGCTGCGTCGTTCCAGGAAACGACCCGCGTGCTGACCGAAGCGGCTGTAAACGGCAAGTCGGATGACCTCGCAGGCCTGAAGGAAAACGTGATCGTCGGTCGTCTGATCCCCGCAGGGACCGGCGCGATGATGGATCGGATCCGTGAAATTGCGACCCATCGCGACGAAATGATCATCGAACGGCAGACGGCAGGGACACAGTCCGGTGCCAAGCCTGACGTTGCAGCTCTCGATGCTCCCCAGCCGGTCGTTTGAGACTGTTGAACTGTAACAAAAAGGGCGGTCCTGACGGGCCGCCCTTTTTGATTCCTCTGTTTGGGATACTCTATGGCCCAACGGATGTGCTGTTCGGATTTTTTTAAGCAAGTCGATGACTTTATGTGTTTCGTCACCTTCAAATTGCCCCAATGCCCAGGCAGGGTCTTGAAGCGCGTGCATCGCTGTGGTGATGTCAAATCCCTTTGAAAGCCGTTGATCCGATGAAAGGCCTTGCCATCTTGCATGCCCTCAAAACCGTGTTTGCCGGATTGACCAGCAATAAATCCCTGTTCATGAGCCGTCCCGAACTTGCCAAAAGCGAGATTGCTGTTGTTTTTGCCGTGCTGTTGATCGGTGCTTGCTTGCCTGTCCTGTCGGTGCAATTGCCGCCTCTGGGCGATTATGCCAACCATCTGGCGCGCATGCACATCATCGCCCATGTCGGCAGCGATCCTTTTCTCGGCCAATATTTCACCATTACATGGGGCATCATCCCCAATCTGGCATTTGATATACTGGTGCCGCCCTTGCTGCATCTGATGGATGTGTTTACGGCGGGCAAAATCTTCGTCATTGCCGTTATTGTGGTGTTGGTCACAGGTCCGATGGCCTTGAATTGGGCTGTGACGCGACAACTGTCGCTTGCGCCGTTGCTGACCTTCGGCTTCATCTATAACGGCTTTTTCATGCTGGGGCTGATGAATTACCTGTTCGGGGTCGGTCTGGCGATGTGGGCTTCGGCTGTCTGGATCATGCTGCGCGAGCGGGCAGGGTGGTTGTTTGTGTTGCTCAGTATTGCTTTCACGCTCGCACTTTTTTTCTGCCATCTGTATGCCGTTGGTCTCTTTCTGCTGGCGATCGGGTCTTATGAGTTATGGGATTGGCAGCACAGACGCTTTCGTTTCGACCGCCGCCTTTTTCTGACGGGGCTATTGATTCTCTCTCTCTTGGCATGTGCCGTCATTTTGCTTCTGAACGGCCCGACTTGGAGCCTGTCGGGAGTCTATGACTGGGATGACCAAGGCAAGATCGAGGGGATTGCCTTAATTTTCCGCCTCTATGATGACAAATTCGATCTTGTCGTACTGATCGCCTTTCTGGGTGGTTTGGGCGTCGGTCTCAGGATGCGGATCTTGCATATGCATCCAGCCGGAATTGTCTGCCTGATCATCAGTATTGCTTTGTATCTGGCTATGCCGACGACCTTGTTCGGGTCGATGATGGCAGATCAGCGACTGCCTATCGCCGGTCTAATGTTTGCTATTGGCTTCATCCGCTTTACACTCCCGTCACAAACCGGCCGTTTGGTGTTCGTTACTGTCCTCACGTGATTTGCATGGTCCGATTTGGCGAGGTTGCAAGCCGTTGGCAACAGATAGACGTCTATGTGCAGGAGTTCCGCCAAGCCATTGCCCTATTGCCGCAAGGGGCGAGGGTGCTGGTGGCCCAAGCCGACGAAGCCGATGGTCCGGCCGCACTGAATGACGGGATGAGCCATATCCCCTGCCTGGCAGTTATAGGCCGTTCGGCGCTGGTGACCTCGCTGTTCACGGTGAGCGGCAAACAAATACTGGGTGTCCGGCACCCCTATTCGGAAATTGTCGACAGGGATGACGGCTATTTGCCGAATATGAGCCAGCTGATCGCGGCAGAAGGGTTGACTCCGGCCAGTGATCCGTTCTGGGCAACATGGTTTCAAGATCATGATTATGTCTTTGAAATGTTCGGAGCACCCGACTCGGAGAATGCGAATCCGGAACGGCTCGAACCTGTCTTCCGCGGAAGCAAATTCCATCTGTTCCGGGTGATCAAAGACACTTCAGAAGAGGATGAAAAGCCTTAATTCGCCTAATAATGCAGAATTGTTGGCTTGTGTGCAGAACAAGGCTTGACGTGGCCGGTGTCAGGGGTTAGAACCCGCGGACTTTCCGGTAGTAAGCCGGTCCGGTGGCAGGGGAAATTCTCCCCGAAACAGTGACCGTAACTCTACCGCTTAATCATCGACTGAAGAGTCGCCAGATTGAGTTCATGATTGCGGTCAGCCGTGATCCTCTGAAAAGGGAGCGCCAAGGGCATTAGCCTTGGGCGCTAATTCGTTTTGTGCATGCAGTGCAAAGCGGTGTCATTAGATCATTCGTTGCGCAAGCGACGCACATACTGGTACTGGAACGAGCAACGATGCCGACCATCAGTCAGTTGATCCGCAAGCCGCGGACACCCGTTAAAATCCGGAACACAGTTCCGGCGCTGGAAGCTTGCCCGCAGAAGCGTGGCGTTTGCACCCGCGTTTATACAACAACCCCCAAGAAGCCGAACTCGGCGCTGCGCAAAGTTGCGAAAGTGCGTCTGACCAATGGTTTCGAAGTGATCGGTTACATCCCCGGTGAAGGCCATAACCTTCAGGAACATTCCGTGGTAGCCATTCGTGGCGGCCGCGTGAAGGATCTTCCCGGTGTCCGTTACCACATCATCCGCGGTGTGCTGGATACCCAAGGGGTCAAGAACCGCAAGCAACGTCGTTCGAAGTACGGTGCAAAGCGTCCTAAATAAGATCTTTCGCCCTTATTTTCTGCAATTAGTCCTGACATGAGAGAGTGAGCGATGTCCCGTCGTCACAGTGCTGAAAAACGTGAAATCATCCCGGATCCAAAATTCGGAGATTTGATTGTGACCAAGTTCATGAATTCCGTCATGCGCGACGGAAAGAAGTCGGTTGCAGAAACCATCGTCTACGGCGCTTTCGAAAGCATCGAAGGCAAGCTGAAGTCCGATCCGCTGGCCGTTTTCAAGCAGGCGCTTGAAAATGTCGCTCCGACCATCGAAGTCCGGTCGCGTCGCGTTGGTGGTGCTACCTATCAGGTGCCCGTCGAAGTACGCAACGAGCGCCGTCAGGCTCTGGCGATCCGCTGGCTTATTACGGCTGCCCGTGGTCGCAACGACAAGACCATGGTCGAGCGTTTGTCAGCCGAGCTGATCGATGCTTCCAACAATCGCGGTAACGCGGTGAAGAAACGCGAAGACACGCACCGCATGGCGGAAGCGAACCGCGCCTTCTCGCATTATCGCTGGTAACTTTACTCGACTAGGATCGTATCAATGGCCCGCATCCACGCAATTGAGGACTATCGTAATTTCGGTATCATGGCTCACATTGATGCCGGAAAAACGACGACCACCGAGCGTATCCTCTATTATAGCGGTAAATCACATAAGATCGGCGAAGTGCACGA
>CAIYZJ010000231.1 GCA_903930675.1 uncultured Hyphomicrobiales bacterium | reverse complement strand
CCCATGCCGCGTGCCGAAAGAACTGCCCTCTTCATTGATGGTGCCAATTTGTATGCCACAGCCAAGGCTCTTGGTTTCGATATTGATTATAAAAGATTGCTGAAAGAGTTTCAGGGTCAGGGCCAACTTGTTCGGGCCTTTTATTATACCGCACTGATAGAAGACCAGGAATATTCTTCGATCCGTCCGCTGATCGACTGGCTCGATTACAACGGCTATCGGGTAGTGACCAAGCCGACCAAGGAATTTGTCGATTCGCTCGGCCGCCGCAAGGTCAAGGGCAATATGGACATCGAGCTGGCGATTGATGCGCTCGAATTGGCTCCTTACATCGATCACATGGTGCTGTTCTCCGGTGATGGTGACTTCCGCTCGCTGGTGGAAGCCATGCAACGCCGCGGTGTCCGCGTATCGGTTGTGTCCACCATCACCTCGCAGCCCCCGATGGTGGCCGACGAGTTGCGCCGTCAGGCCGATGAATTCATCGACATTGTCAATCTGACCAACCGCGTTGGCCGTGATGGCGGCAGCGAGCGGCAGGAGCGCACCCCGCGTGAACGCCGTCCGGTCGAGGACGAGAGCGAAAGCGCCTGAGCCGTTCAATCCGGCGTCAAGACATAACAGGAAACAGGGATCATCATGACACAATCGGATGATCCCTTTTTTGTGTCCCCGAGCTTTCCGGATGTACCGCGTGATTGCCCGCTCTGCCCGCGTCTGAGCGCATTCCGCAATGAACACCGCAAGGTGCAGTCGGATTGGCACAATGCGCCAGTCCCCTCCTTCGGTGATGCAGACGGACGCTTGCTGATCGTCGGGCTGGCTCCGGGCTTGCAGGGTGCCAACCGCACCGGCAGGCCGTTTACCGGTGATTATGCGGGCGACCTGCTGTACAGCACGCTTGATCTGTTCGGGTTCTCGACCGGACAGTTTCAGGCCCGCCCCGATGACGGATTGAAACTCAGCAATTGCCTGATCACCAATGCGGTGCGCTGCGTACCGCCCGAAAACAAGCCTACACCGGAAGAAATCCGGCTTTGCCGCAGCTATCTTGAAGCCACCATCAATGCGATGCCGCATCTGCGCGCCATAGTCGCGCTTGGCCGCGTTTCACATGACAGCGTGGTGCGTGCTTTGGGTCTGCCGCTCAAAGCCGCACCATTCAAACACGGGGCCATTCACGAGCTGTCAGGTTCTTCCGGGCAGCCCGTCACATTGTTCGACAGCTATCACTGCTCTCGCTACAACACCAATACCGGCGTGCTGACGACGCAGATGTTCCACGCGGTGTTCGGGGCCGTGCGGAAAAAGCTGGATTCTATCTGAAATTTCCGAACACCATATCGGGCGCGCTCAGATTGTGGCGGGAGGGCACCAACCGTCCGGCCCATAATTCGGTCACAGACGCATCGCTGAACGAGAAGATCGGTGCTTCTTTCCACTGCGTGCCGTCTTTGGTGCGCCAAGCCAATTCCGCCATATCATTGTTGGTTTGGGTCACATACATCGAACGCAAAGCGGCCAGAGGATAGTTTCTCGGAATGTCCCTGTAATCGACATCCAGCACGAAGCGGTCCTGATCGATGATCTTGATGCTGATGGTGGCAGAACCACCGCGCTTGAACGACAGCGTGAACTGTTTTTTATCCGGATCGAAGCTGATCTCCTTCAAATCGACAATCGGGCGGATCTGGGTTTCCACCGGCCCGATCAGGAAAGACGAACCATAGGCCGACCAGTTCAGATGCGCAGGCGGCAGCGGGCGCACGCGCCAATAGCCATCGGGGGGATAGAACACCAGCACCTCTTCGGCGCGCTCTTTGTGGCGGATCCAGAACTGGACGAAATGCAGGCCTGTTTCGACGCGATTGCCGACTTTGACCGGCACAGTGCCCGGACGCCAGAACGAGGGGTAGGCATAGCCGGTCATCCACATTTCGGGCGTTTCGAAAATGGTGACGCGCTTGGCGTCAGTTGCAAACACCGGATCGGTGTTCATGTCGCAACTGGTAAAATCTGGCGCATAGCGATCGACGACGATCATGCCGATATAGGAGGGATGGACCGCCTGTACTGTCATGTGTTTGACATCCGGAGAGGACAATTCAAGCGCGACATTGTCCTTTTCCGCGCAAATTTCCCGCTCGCTCTTGTTCTTGACCTCGACGGACAATTCCTTGCTCTGGTCGGCAGCAAACACGACACCGGACAATGCCGTCAATGCACCCGCAACAAATACACCTGCAAGCAGAACCCGAAACCTGGTCATACAATCCCTCATGAAAATCAGCATTCAATGACTTTATTCATATTGGATTTTGTGGGAAAATATAAGCCCCTTTTACACCGGTCCCATTCACCGCCGCCGGTTCAGCAAAGCATCCAGCTCGCGCAGAATGTCGGGCTGGTTGCGCTCTTCGGGAATGGCAAACAGTCCTCGCTGTTTCAGCCATAGCCCGAAGGCGGGGCGTGCCGTCATAACCGCGAAGGGAATGGCCAGCAAATATCCGGCTGTCAGCGGCAACGAGGCCAGCAACAGCGTCGTGTTTGACACAGCCAGCATGCCCGTCACCACAAAACCGAACAGCGTTTGCGGCCACAGGCCCAAAAAGGCAGTTTTCCATGACAGATGATGCGCATCGCGCAACTGCCCGCTCCAGATCACCGAACGGCCGAACAGAAGCCCCAACATGAACAGGCTGGTGCCAACCGTGGTGATGCCGCCGAGCAGGAATCCGAACAGGCTTTCACCCAAGCCGGCGAGCCAGAAGGATTTGGCCCCGCCATAGCGTTTCAATTCGCTGGGTTGCAAGGCAATATCGATCAGTCCCGCCCATTTGGGGGCCAGACTGGCGATCAGAAAAACAATGTAAAAGCTCCATGCTCCCGAACTGTTAAAGGCCAGATCGGGGTCATACTGGCTGGCTTTATAGGCAATCAGCGCAATGGTGGCGACAAAGCCGGGCAGACCGATAAACATCAAAATCGCCCAGACCAGCTGGAAACGGCTGGTCGGAAACAGGCCGGGCCAATTCAGCAAGCGCAGATATTGCAGATTGCCCTGACACCAGCGCAAATCACGGCGGGTGAATTCCAGCACCGTCGGCGGATTGTCCTCGTAAGAGCCCACTTCGACAGGCAGCACGCGCACTTCGAAACCGGCCTTGCGCATCAGAACCGCTTCTACCTGGTCATGCGACAGGATCGGCCCGCCGAACGGCGGTTTGCCACTCAGCACCGGCAGGCTGCAATGATCCATGAAGGGGGCGGTGCGCAACACTGCATTATGGCCCCAAAATGGTCCGCAATCCGCCGCCCACCACGCTTGCCCCATGGTGTAGGAGCGCATGCCGTGGCGCATGCCGAACTGGAAAATGCGGGCAAAGGCACTGTCACTGGGCGCACCGACCACCAGACTTTGCAAAATGCCGAGTTTCGGCATGTCCTGCATGATGCGGATCATCCGGCAAATGGTGTCGCCATCCATCACACTGTCAGCATCAAGGGGCAGTAAAAAAGCAAAATCATGTCCCCAACGATCACAAAAATCTGCAACATTACCAGCCTTGTAGCCGTTGTTTTTAATGCGGCGGCGATAAACGAGACTTTCAGACCTGTCCGCTATGCCTTTCCATGCCGCAAACAGCGCTTCCTCGCGGGCGATAATGGCAGGCTGGTCGCTGTCGCTCAGCACAAAAAACGAGAAGCTGGCCCCCTCGCCGGTCGCATCCAGACTTTCCTTGATCACATGCAACCGTGCAAAGGCGCGCGCGGGATCTTCGTTGCGCAGGGTCATCAAGATGGCTGTCGGCAGACGCAAGGGTTTGCCCTTGTCGCCTATTTCGAGATAAGGCGCGACCTTGCGCAAGCCGCCGCCGGTGCCGTGCAGCAGCCACAACCCGATCATCGCATTCCAGAAACCCAGCACCGTCCAAGGCACTGCCAGCATGAAGGCGCAGACAATCGCACTGTCCACCCATGACCAACTCGAGACGCCATAATCGACGGGACTCAAAATTTGAACCAGCCAGACCGCGAATCCTGCCATAGTGATCAGGTTCAACAAGACCACCACCAGACGGCGGCGCAAAATGTCGCCTCTGGATTGTATTCCTGTCGGCACCATATCAGGTGAGGACTGTAACGCTTTGATCATGATCGGACATGTTCCATTGACGAAAGAACCCCATGCTTCACTTAGGGGCAGCACGCATAAAACCGCAACAGGATTGTGGGTCAAGTCTGTTCGCCGGTATGAGTTGCAAAAACACACGCTGGCTGACATCGGCCCCGATCAGGCGCTGATCCGCACCCTGTTCAGCGGGGTCAGTCGCGGAACCGAGCGTTTGGTGTTTAACGGACAGGTTCCGCCAAGCGAGTTCGAGCGCATGCGTTCCCCGTTGCAGCAAGGCGATTTTCCATTCCCCGTGCTGTATGGCTATGCCTGTTGCGGCGTGGTGGAACAGGGTCCGGCCCCTCTTCTGGGGCAGACGGTGTTTTGCCTGCATCCGCATCAGGATCATTTCATCGCACCCGTCCCGATGCTGGCTCCCGTGCCGTCCGCTTTGCCTGCCAAACGCGCCACGCTGGCAGCCAATATGGAAACCGCGCTCAATGCCCTGTGGGACAGCGGTGCAGGGGCCGGAGACCGGATTGTGGTGATCGGCGGCGGGCTGGTCGGTCTGTTGGTCTGCTTTCTCGCCTGCCGTCTGCCCGGTACGGAAGTGGTGCTGGTTGATCCGCTCGACCGCAGCGCGATAGCCCGCGCCTTCGGGGCACGCTGGATGGTGCCCGAACAGGCCAGAGAGCTCCAAGGCACTGCCGATCTGGTGTTCCACACCTCGGCCAATCCGTCCGGTCTCGCGCTCGGGCTGGAACTGGCGGCTGTCGAGGCCAAAGTGATCGAGATGAGCTGGTATGGGCAAAAGTCTGTATCGCTGGTGCTCGGCGAGACTTTCCATGCGCGACGCCTGCAACTGGTCAGCGCGCAAGTCGGGCGGATTCCCGCCTCGCACGCTGCCCGCTGGACCTATCAGCGGCGCATGGCCAAAGCGATCGATCTGCTGGATGATGCGCGCCTCGATGCGCTGATCACCCATGACCTTGCCTTTGCCGATGCCCCCGCGCATTTGCCGGACCTGCTGACAGCCGATGCCGTGATTGCCACGGTCCTGACCTACTGACCCCGAAAAGGATTTGCCATGTTTGCGCTTGAAGTTCGTGACCACATCATGATTGCCCATTCATTCAAGGGAGATTTTTTCGGCCCCGCCCAGAACATGCACGGGGCCACCTTTGTGATCGACGTGGCGTTTTTTCGCCATGTCCTGAACGAATACAATGTTGTCGTCGATATCGGCCGCGCGCATGATGCGCTGAAAGCGGTAATAGCGCCGATCAATTACCGCAATCTCGACGAGGTCGAGGCCTTCAAAGGCCAGCAAACCACCACCGAATTTCTGGCCCATCATATTTTCAAGGAAATGGCACAGGCCGCCCGCGAGGGACGGTTGGGACCGGGCGGCGAAGGTATTTTCAAGATCCGCGTCAGCCTGCATGAATCGCATGTGGCACGCGCCTGGTATGAAGGCGAGGTGAACTGAGCCATGTCCGCAGCCCGTCCGCTCACCATCGGTTTTGCCATTCCCGGCGATCTCGCGACGCCGACGGGAGGCTATCGCTATGACCGGATGGTGATGGACGGGCTCGGGGCATTTGGCATCTCGGTGATCCATGTCCCCCTGTCCTCGCGCTACCCTGCGCCCGACCAAGCTACGCGCCACGCGACAGCCGATCTGATCCGCCACACAAAGGTCGATCTGTGGCTGGTTGACGGGCTGGCCTTCGGGGCGTTTGGTCCTGTCGAGTTGGCTGCTTTTAGCGTGCCCGTTATCGCGCTCGTCCATCACGCCTTGTGCGACGAAACGGGACTTGATGCGGACACAGCGGCTGGCTTGCTGGCATCGGAAAAACAGGCGCTGGTCCGTGCAAAAGCCGTAATTGTCACAAGCCCGCAAACTGCCGATCGGGTGCATCATCTGTTCGGGCTTTCGGCTGATCGTGTGCATGTCGCAGTGCCGGGTGTCGTCATACCGAAACTCATTGAAGATCAATCGCGCGACAGGCTCGCGCTGTTGTGCGTCGGCTCTGTCAGCCCGCGCAAGGGCTATGATTTGCTGGTGGCGGCTCTTGCCCCCTTGCAAGGCCGCGCATGGCATTTGAATATCGCCGGACGGCTCGACGATCGGGACACGACCGAAAGCTTGCGCCGACAGATCGACCAGAGCGGCTTGGCCGGACACATAACCTTATGCGGCGCGCTCGATGACGCGGCGCTGGAGTCTCTGTGGGCCAGCCATGATGTGCTGCTGTTTCCCTCGCGTTATGAGGGCTATGGCATGGTGCTGACCGAGGCACTGGCCCATGGCTTGGCCGTTTTGTGTTCTGATCAGGTTCCCGCTGCCGAAGGCCTGCCTGCGCCTGCAGTGACGCGTTTGGGGGTTGAAGACAGACACAGCTGGACCCGCCACATCGGGGCTTGGCTGGCAACGCCTGCACTGGTCCGCACCGCCAGACAATCAGCCCGAAACACCGCCAGCCTGTTGCCGCAATGGCGGGACACCGCAGCAGGTATCGCAAAGATTGTTCATGACCTGTCTCAATCTGTTAAAAAATCGAATGGACCCGCCCGATGACCGGATTTAGTGCTGACTGGCTCGCTTTGCGCGAGGAGGCCGATCACGCCGCCCGCAACGAGGATTTGGCCCTTAAAGTCGCAAACCATCTTGCCGGTCATGATTGCCCGCTGATCCTCGATCTGGGCTGCGGCACCGGCTCCAATTTGCGGGCGCTGGCACCCTTGTTGGGACTTGAACAACACTGGCATCTGATTGATCTCGATCCCGATCTACTGTCCCATGCCAAAGCGCAATTGCGCGATTGGGCCGATTATGCGGAAGTGGTGCACAGCAGCCTCGTGCTCTATTGGGGCGAGCAGAAACTCACGGTTGACTGTTCACAGATCGATGTAAACAAAGACCTGGAAATCTTGTTCAATAAACCACCACAACTCGTTACTGCAGCAGCATTTTTTGATTTGGTTTCCGAGAAATGGATTACCGGTTTCGCGCAGCAATTGGTGCGGCATTCCACGCCTTTCTATACGGTGCTGACCTATGACGGCGAGGAACAATGGCAGCCGCCTTACCCCGAAGACCGGACCGTGCTGGCAGCCTTCCACCGCCATCAGGCATCGGACAAAGGCTTCGGTCCTGCCGCCGGTCCCAAGGCGACACAGTGTTTGCAACAGGCCTTTTCACTGGGTGGTTACGAGGTGATGACGGCGCCAAGCCCGTGGATGCTCAACGCGCAGGAGCACCCCGATCTGATGCTGGCATTGGGTCGGGGTATCGGCGAGGCTGCCGCTCATTTTGCCGGTCCAACGGCCATCACAGACTGGCAGGACGCGCTGCATTACCGGCGCCATGCGGTGATCGGTCACCAGGACCTGTTTGCAAGGCCCATTGCGGGTTAAGTCATCCGCTCGAACACGCCGTCTCTGGCCTTGAAACGGTGATAAAGCGCCATGCCGATATGCCCGCAGACCAAAAGAGCCAGACCGATTGCCGCTGTTTCATGCCAGACAAACAGCAGTTTCATGAGGCTTTCCGACCCGGTAAATTCCAGTGGCACCACCATCAAACCAAAAAGCATCACGGGTTTGCAACAGATGGAAGTCGCTGCATAGCCGACCAGCGGTATCATCAGCACAAGTCCATACAAGGCCCAATGCCCCGCTTTGGCCAAGACACGCACCAGCGGATGCAGAGCGCGTTCATAGGGTGGGGCGCCCTGTATGGCCCGCACGGCAAGCCGGACCACCGCCACGACAAAGGCGAGAATTCCGAGCGATTTATGTCCCTCGTAGAACTGGTTGGTCAACGCGCCCTCACCCATCCGCGTCATCACCAATCCCAGCGGGATCAGACACAACAGTAAAGCGGCATGCAGCCAATGCAGACATTTTTGCAAGGCAGAATAATGAAAGCTCATGGCGATCAGCCTTTCGGACACGTTATCGTCACTTTCGCACATTAGAGCTATCGGGGAAAGATGCGCCTGATCCAGATGGCCCGTCATTCCGTACCAAATTGCAAACACCGATTATCGGGCACCCGTCATTTGGCCAACCCCATGGGATCACTGGTCATCTGCCACATTCTTGTGGCATAAGGCGAGTGTTGCGGGCGCTGCATACAGATACGAGACGAGCTTTGTTTTTTGTTCAACATGAACCAAGAGTTTGACAGTGACCCATCAAGCGACCATAGGCCTGCCCAGCAATACCGATATGGTCGCCGTGGAGCGGTTGATTTCGGAAGTCCGTTCGGGCCGGCCTGTGCTGATACGCGACAAAGACCAGCTTTTACTGGCCACAAGCATCGAAATTTTAAGTGAGGATCTGGCCAGGCGGCTTGATATACTGGCTGACGGGAACGCCTCATTGTTGTTGCCCGCAGCGCGGTTACGCCGGTTGGGGCTGGAGCGCGAGGCGTCCGGACGGATGGCTTTGCCCAAAATCGACCTGAACCGGATCGAAATGCTGGCACTCCGGCTGGATGCGCGGATCGATGCACCGGTGATGAACGTGACTGCCATCGAGCGCGCCGCACTTGATCTGTCGGCGCTTGCACTGATTATTCCTGCGATGCTGGTCATTCCGCTCGCCGCCCCTCAGAATCTGATCCCCGATCTGCTGGAAGCCTCGCAAGAGGCAATCAACCAATATCGGCGTATCAGCGCCAACAATATCAGTCTGATCAGCCGTGCCCCCGTGCCGCTCGAAGGCGCGATGACCGAATTCGTGGTGTTTCGCGGGGGCGAAGGCCTGCGCGATCAGGTCGCGATCATCATCGGCAAGCCCGATTTCAATGCGGTGGTCCCTGTCCGATTGCATTCGGCCTGCCTGACGGGTGATTTGTTCGGCTCGCTCAAATGCGATTGCGGAGACCAGTTGCGCGGCACCGTGCGCTTTATGGCCGAGAATGGCGGCGGCGTGTTGCTCTATCTCGATCAGGAAGGTCGCGGCAACGGCTTGTCGAACAAGATCCGCGCCTATGCCCTGCAAGCCAATGGCTATGATACCTATGAAGCCGACGAGGTGCTGGGGTTCGATCTCGACCAGCGTCGATTCGACTTTGCCGCGGCCATGCTGGCTCAATTGGGAGTTCAGCAGGTCAAATTGCTGACCAATAATCCCGAAAAAATTGCCGCCCTCATCCGTGCCGGACTGGAAGTGGTCGCCCATGAGCGGGTCATAGGCCGCCCGACAGCAGAAAATGTACATTATTTGACAACCAAGCGCGATCGTGCGGGACATTTGATCGATGTTGATGCTATGAACACGAGGTTGAACAGTCAGGACTAGTATAAGGGCGGAAGTGGCGTGCAATCCGAGGGGCGCAAACAGGGCTTTCCGCTTGTCTTGACGATTGCGCTCTATTTTGGCGCATGGCTGGTGTTGTCATGGCCTTTCCTGTCCGGCAAGTTCACGATTCCTTGGGATGCGAAGGCGCATTTTTATCCGCAACTGTCGTTTCTGGCGCAGGCCATCGGCAATGGCCAATGGCCTTTGTGGAACCCCTATACCTTTGCAGGCATGCCGCAGATTGCCGATCCGCAATCACTGATCTTCTCCTTGCCGCATCTGTTGGTGTCGCTGTTTGATCACAATCCGAGTTTCGTGATGGCGGATGCGATCGTGCTGGGCCTTTTGGGACTTGGCGGCCTGTCGATCGTCATGCTGTTTCGTGATTTCAACTGGCATTGGGGGGGCGCAATGATTGCCGCCGTGGCCTTCTCGCACGGCGGATCTGCCGCCTGGCGCATCCAGCATACCGGTCAAATCCTCAGCATTTCCTGGTTTGTGATCAGCTTCTGGATACTCAACCGCGCTTTATTGAACAACAGCCTGCGTTCCGGTGCCGCGGCTGGCTTTGTCGCCGCTATGATGGTGTTGGGCCGCGACCAGATTGCCCTGTTGGGCCTGTATTTCCTCACCCTCACAGTGATTGTGCATTATTTCAATTCGGATGATCCCAAAGCGGCATTCAAACGCTCGCTCGGTCCTTTGCTGATGGGGGCTTTGGTTGGCACTGTCATTGTCAGCTTCCCGCTCTTGATGACATGGCTGATGGCTGAAAGCTCCAACCGTCCGGTCATCGATTACGAGGGCGCGGGGCGCGGGTCGATGCATCCGTGGGCCTTGCTGACTTTGCTGATACCCAATCTCTACGGGGTTGATGGTCCGCTGGTGCTGCATTGGGGACCGCCGAGTCCGGCTTGGGGGCCTCTCGATCTGTTTATCGCACGCAATATGAGCGCTTTGTTCATGGGCAGCGTGCCGATGCTGGCGATCATCTTGATCGGTTTCGGCCGTCAGGCATTCAAACATCGCCAGTCATGGATATTGCTCGGCGGGTTTGCGCTGGCCGTCTTTTATGCGCTGGGCCGCTATACTCCGCTGTTTGATGCGTTTTATCATCTGCCGGGCACCGATCTGTTCCGCCGTCCGGCCGATGCCACCTATTATATCGGGGCGTTCGGGGCCATGCTTGGCGGTTACTGTGTGTCGCGCGCACTCGACAACACTCTTCCGGACCGCAATCCGCTGGCATGGCGGCTGTCTTTGCTGGCGGTTATTGCATGGTTCACGCTGGCCGTCGGTCTTGCATTGTTCAAACACCAATCCGTTACCGCCGAATTACCGATCCTTATGGCGTCGGGATTTTGTGTGGTAGCGGTTGTGCTTCTGGTGCTGTCGCAACATTCCTTCAATCGGTCGATTGCGCCCTGGCTGGCGGTTGTGCTGTTTGTGCTGCAGGTATCAGATGTGCGCGTCAATAACGGCCCCAATGAATCCACCGCTTTGCCGTCCTCCTCTTTCGAGGTGCTGAAGGTCGGCTCGCAGGACCGCACATTGCAGGCCATCAAGGCTTTTTTGAAGGAGGATGTCAGCCCGGACCACCGCGACCGGATCGAGGTGATCGGTGTCAATTTCCATTGGGCCAACGCCACCATGGTGCAAAAGATCGACAATGCACTGGGCTACAATCCGTTGCGGCTCGCCAATTATGTAGCGGCCACCGGGGCGGGTGATCACACCGCGCTGATTTCCCAGAAAAATTATACCAAATTGCAACCTTCCTATCACTCGCTGCTGACAGACATGCTGGGTGTTCGATTGATCGTCAGCTCCGCGCCGATGTCCGAATTGGACCCCAAGGCGGATCTGGCTGATTTCCCGTTGCTCGAACTGACCAGAGACGCCTATATCTATGAAAACCCCCGCGCTTTGCCGCGCGTGATGCTGGTGCCCAAAGTGGTTGCGGCAGATCAGGATGCCATCCTGAAAAGCGGCGAATGGCCCGTTCACTTCGACCCGCAGGCCCAGGTGGTGTTGTCGCCGGATGACGCGGCCAAAGTCACAAACGGCGGGATCGGCAATGCCAGTTTGAAAGATTGCGACAGCCAGAAAGTCGAGGTTGAAGTCAATGCCCCGTGGGGCGGTGTGCTGGTGCTTAACGATGTCTGGCATCCGTGGTGGCGCGCCACCGTCGACGGGCACGAACAACCGATCATGCGCGCCAATGTGATTTTCCGTGCTGTTGCCGTGCCGCCCGGCCAGCACACTGTCAGCTTTGTCTTCACCCCTATTCAGGGCGCCCTGGAAGAATTGAAAAGCCGCTTGCAAAAAGCCGGCCTGTCCGGCAGCCACTGATCACAAAAAAAAATCAGAATTTGTCGCCGCGCATCACGCGGGCCTTGTCACGGCCCCAATCGCGCTTTTTCTCGGTTTCGCGCTTGTCATGCAATTGCTTGCCCTTGGCCAGTGCCAGTTCCAGCTTGGCGCGGCCTTTTTCGTTGAAATAGAGTTTGAGCGGCACAAGGGTCATACCCTCGCGCTGCACCGCGCCGATCAGCCGGTTGACCTGCCGCTTGTGCAGCAGCAATTTGCGCGGCCGTTTCGGCTCGTGGTTGAAACGGTTGGCCTGCAGATATTCGGGGATGTTGCAGTTGATCAGAAAGATCTCGCCTCTGTGTTCGCCTGCATAGCTCTCCCCGATGGTCGCCTTGCCGGATCGCAGCGACTTCACCTCTGTGCCGGTCAGGGCAATACCGGCCTCGAACGTATCCCCGATCGTATAGTGAAACCGCGCTTTGCGGTTATCGGCTACGATCTTGAAATTGGGGTTTTCCTGCTTGGCCATCCGGTCTTTCTATCCGTTCAATCAGTTGACGAGTGCGGCATGCACCATCGCCTGATGGATTTTGGCGCGGGTCGGCGCGGTCAAAGGCACCATCGGCAAACGGACATCCTCGGCAATCATGCCCAGTTGCGACAGCGCGAATTTCGGTCCCGACGGATTGGTCTCGATGAACAAAGCAGTATGCAAAGGCATCAGGCGATCCTGGATTTTCAGGGCCGTGGCATAATCGCCATTCAGACAAGCCGTCTGGAATTCGGCACACAGGCGGGGCGCGACATTCGAACTGACCGAAATACAGCCATGCCCGCCATGCGCCATAAAGCCCAGAGCGGTCGCATCCTCTCCCGACAGCTGGATGAAATCGGGACCCATCGCCTCGCGTTGCATGGAGACACGCGCCAGATTGGCGGTGGCATCCTTGACGCCGGCAATATTCTTCAATTCATACAACCGCTTCATGGTATCGACCGACATGTCGATCACCGAGCGCGGCGGGATGTTGTAAATGAAGATCGGAATACCGATCGCATCATTGATCGCCTTGAAGTGCTGGTACAGGCCTTCCTGACCGGGCTTGTTGTAATAGGGCGTCACCACCAGAACAGCGTCGGCACCGGCCTTTTCTGCATGGCGGGCGAAATCGACCGCCTCGATCGTGTTGTTGGAACCCGCACCGGCAATCACCGGCACGCGGCCCTTGGCCTCCTTGATGCAGGCTTCGACCACGCGCTTGTGCTCGTCATGGCT
>CAIYZJ010000230.1 GCA_903930675.1 uncultured Hyphomicrobiales bacterium | reverse complement strand
CGATCCTCGGGGCTTTGGGCCCGATTTATGGCACGCTCGTCTCCTCCCTGTTGGCGATGGTGATCGCGGTGCCGGTCGGGCTCGGCATCTCTATCTTTCTGACGGAACTCTGCCCGCATGTGTTGCGCCGTCCGATCTCGATTGCGATTGAACTGTTGGCCGGCATTCCTTCGATCATCTACGGCATGTGGGGCTTTTTTGTGCTGGGGCCGTTTCTGGCCGAATCCTTCCAGCCGGCCGTGATCAGTTTTTTTGCCGATGTGCCGGTGATGAATGTGATCTTTGCCGGACCTGCCAGCAATCTGAGCCTGTTCAACGCCTCGCTCATTCTGGCTATTATGGTGCTGCCTTTCATCACGGCGATTTCACGCGATGTCTTTGCTACCGTGCCGGTGGTGTTGAAAGAGGCCGCTTACGGGGCCGGTTGCACCACATGGGAAGTCGTCTGGAATGTGGTGATCCCTTACACCCGCGTCGGCGTGATCGGCGGTGTGATGCTGGCTCTGGGCCGCGCTTTGGGTGAAACCATGGCGGTGGCTTTTGTGATCGGCAACGCGTTCAAAATCCAGGCCTCGATCTTTGCGCCTGCCACCACCATTTCAGCCGCCATTGCCAGTGAGTTTGCCGAAAGCGACGGCTTGCACCAGTCCTCGCTGATCCTGCTCGGTCTGTTGCTGTTTGTGCTGACTTTCTTTGTGCTGGCCATGGCCCGCATGATGTTGATGCGTCTCGAAAGCAATCAGGGGAAATGATGTCATGAGCACCCCAACCCCTAATCCCTATTACGCCGGACGCAAGCGCGGCAATTTGATTGCCATGGGTCTTTGCTATGGCGCGACCCTGTTCGGACTGACATGGCTGGTGCTGATTTTGGTAACCTTGGTCACCAACGGTATGGCGGGTTTAAGTCTCGATCTGCTGACACAAAATACCCCGCCACCCAACAGCACCGGCGGCGGCTTGGCCAATGCGATTGTCGGCTCGCTGATGCTGACATTGATCGGTGTCAGCATCGGCGCACCGATCGGTCTGCTTGCAGGCACCTATATGGCCGAATATGGCAGGCACTCGAAACTGACTTCGGTGATCCGCTTTATCAACGATATTTTGTTGTCGGCTCCCTCCATTATTATCGGCCTGTTTGTCTATGGCGCGGTGGTGGTGCCGATGGGCGGCTTTTCGGGCATTGCCGGTGCCCTTGCGCTCGCAGTGATTGTCATTCCGGTTGTGGTGCGGACCACCGAGGATATGTTGTTGTTGGTCCCCAACCCCTTGCGCGAAGCCGCCAGCGCACTTGGCATGCCGCGCTCGCTGGTCATCAAGCGGATTGCCTATCGCGCAGCCAAAGCCGGATTGGTGACCGGAGTCTTGCTGGCTGTAGCCCGCGTCAGTGGTGAAACCGCGCCCTTGCTGTTCACCGTGCTGAACAACCAGTTCTGGAGCCTCGATCTGACCAACTCGGTGGCCAATCTTCCGGTCACTATCAACAATTTCGTCAACAATCCCGACCCCAACTGGAAGAAACTGGCCTGGTCCGGCGCACTGCTGATTACCTTTGCGGTTCTTTCTCTCAATATCGCAGCGCGTGTGATCGGATCGTCAAGGAGCGAGAAATGAACAATGTCAGCACAGTTGTCGACGCATCGGCAGCCACCCAAAACAGGCAGGATCTTCCGGTCAAAATCGACGTCCGCAATTTGCGTTTTTATTACGGCGAAGCATTGGCTCTCAAGACGATCTCCTTGCCACTCTATGCCAACAAGGTCACGGCCTTTATCGGTCCGTCGGGTTGCGGGAAGTCGACTTTGCTGCGTGTGTTGAACCGCATGTATGATCTTTATCCCGGCCAGCGCGCCGAGGGCGAGATCATGTTCGAAGGACGCAATCTGCTCAATCCGAACGAGGATCTCAATCTGTTGCGCTCGCGCATCGGTATGGTGTTTCAAAAGCCGACACCGTTCCCCATGACGATCTATGACAACATCGCTTTCGGAATCAAATTGTATGAGCGTTTGAGCAAGTCCGAGATGGACGAGCGGATCGAAACCGCTTTGATGAAAGCGGCGCTGTGGAACGAGGTGAAGGACAAACTCAATGCCTCGGGTCTGAGCCTGTCGGGCGGCCAGCAGCAGCGGTTGTGCATTGCGCGCTCTGTGGCGATCCGCCCCGAAGTGATCCTGTTCGACGAGCCCTGCTCGGCGCTTGATCCGATCTCGACTGCCAAGATCGAGGAACTG
>CAIYZJ010000229.1 GCA_903930675.1 uncultured Hyphomicrobiales bacterium | reverse complement strand
GGGATAGAGATAATCAGACGCCCGTCTTCAGCCAGCAAAGGCGACAGCCGTTTCACCACCGTCCACGGGTCAACCAGATGTTCGAGCACATCCAGACACAGGATCGCATCAAGGCTTGCCGGCGCGATTTCGGTTTCAAACGGGGTGGCTTCCAGATCGCCGCACCAGACCTCATCAAGCACCGAGCGCGCCTTTTCAGCCGCCTCGGCGAATAATTCGACCCCGCCAGCCCAGCGCACTTCGGGGTGCAAATGGCGGATAAAGGCCGATGTCGTGCCGTTTCCGCAGCCGACATCGAGAAATTGGTCGATTTTGGCAGGCAAATGCGGCGCAATCTCGCGGCGCGCATGGCTGAAATAATCACTCATCAACTCAAACCCTACAAAGAAAAACAACGGGACAAACCATAGTCATCACCATAGCTGAATAATATGGAATAGTCTCAATGCCGCCACTTCGTATGATTTTCAACCCCGCCCCGCTTGCAGCCCCCCTCGCCACAAGCTAATCAAGAGCAGATGATCGCCCCCGTGGAGACTGAAATTAAAATGGCATTGCAAAACCCCATCCTTGTCACCGGTGCGGCAGGCTTTATCGGGTTTCATGTCGCCCGCCGCCTGTTGCAGGACGGTCATCAGGTCGTGGGCTTTGACAATCTCAACCCCTATTACGACCCGAAGCTCAAACAGGCCCGACTGGCGCAGTTATCGGATCAAGCCGGTTTTACCTTTGTCGAGGGCGATCTGGCGCATCAGGCCAGCGTGCAAAAGCTGTTTGCCGATCACGGTTTTTCCCGTGTGGTCAATCTGGCAGCCCAAGCGGGCGTGCGCTATTCGATGGTCAATCCGCAGGCCTATGGCGATTCCAACCTCACCGGCTTTCTGAATATTCTGGAAGGCTGCCGCCACGCTGAAGTCGGGCATCTGCTCTACGCCTCCTCCTCGTCGGTCTATGGCTCCAATGCCGCGCTGCCGTTCTCGGTGCACCAGAATGTCGATCACCCGCTCTCGCTCTATGCCGCGACCAAAAAAGCCAATGAGCTGATGGCTCATTCCTATGCCCATATGTTCGGCCTGCCGACGACCGGCTTGCGGTTTTTCACCGTTTACGGCCCGTGGGGCCGCCCCGCTATGGCGATGTGGCTGTTTGCCGAAGCGATCCTCGCAGGCAAGCCGATCACCGTGTTCAACCATGGCGAGATGCAGCGCGATTTCACCTATGTCGACGATATTGTCGAAGCCATTGTGCGGCTGATCCCGCAAGCACCCAAGCCAGACCCCGCATTTTCAACCCTGACGCCCGATCCCGGCACCAGCCATGCGCCCTATCGGGTGTTCAATATCGGCAATCACCAGCCTGTCAAATTGATGGAACTGGTCGGGCTGATCGAAAAAGCACTGGGCCGCAAGGCAGAGATCATCAAAGCGCCGATGCAGCAGGGCGACGTGCCCGCCACCTTTGCCGATGTGGCCAATTTGCAGGCGCTGGTCGATTTCAAACCCTCCACCCCGATCGAAGACGGCGTCAACCGCTTCATCGCATGGTTTCGCAGCTATCACGGCCTCTGAACCGGTTCGAGTCAAAGGATATTAACGCATGAAGATCACCATGATCGGCGCAGGCTATGTCGGGCTCGTGTCAGGCGTCTGCTTTGCCGATTTCGGCCATCAGGTCACCTGCATGGATCTCGACCAAGGCAAAATCGACGCGCTGAAATCCGGCGTGATGCCGATTTACGAGCCGGGCCTGAAAGAGCTGGTCGACAAGAACACCCGTGGCAACCGCTTGCATTTCACCACCGATCTCGACGAGGCCGTGGCCGAGACCGATGCGATTTTCATTGCCGTGGGCACGCCCTCGCGGCGCGGCGATGGCCATGCCGATCTGAGCTATGTCTATGCCGCAGCCGACAATATTGCCAAGGCGATCAAGGGCTATACGGTGATTGTCACCAAATCGACCGTGCCCGTCGGCACCGGTGACGAGGTCGAAGCCATCATCCGCAAAGCCCGCCCCGATGCCGAATTTGCCGTGGTCTCCAACCCCGAATTCTTGCGCGAAGGGGCTGCCATCAGCGATTTCAAACGGCCCGACCGCATCGTGATCGGCACGACCGATGCCCGCGCCCGAGAGGTGATGACCGAAATCTACCGGCCGCTGTTTCTCAACCAGTCACCGCTGCTATTCACCGACCGCCGTACCTCGGAAGTGATCAAATATGCCGCCAACGCCTTTC
>CAIYZJ010000228.1 GCA_903930675.1 uncultured Hyphomicrobiales bacterium | reverse complement strand
TGTGGCTGGCGGGCGCGCTGTTCTGGTTCGATGCGCTGGGTGCGCGCCGCCACATGCTGGCGATGGTGGTGTTGACCGGCGCCAGTCTGGCGGCGCATCTGGTGCTGCCGCAGCTGTTCCCGATCGCCAAAATTGCGATTTCCGACTATAAGGGCGTCAGCTATGCCCGCAAATTCCCCGACAGCCAGCGCGTGCTGATGCACCAGTCGCCGTTCGGGCTTCTGGAAGTCTATTCGAGCTCCTATCTGCATTTTGCGCCCGGCCTGTCGGACAATGCCGGTTTCAACCTGCCGAAAATGCCTGAAAACGCCTATCTCGGTCTCTATCAGGACAGCGAGGGACCGGGCGGCATCATTCGGCAATTGCCCGCCGATGAAACCGCCTATTACCAATATCTGCCGATGGTCTATCCCTATCTGCTGAAGCCCAAAGCCGATGCCTTTGTGGTGCAATTCGGCGGTGGCCTGTCGACCGCGCTGGCTCTGGCGTCCGGCTCCACCACTGTCACCGTTGCCGAGGGCGACAGGGGCGTATTGGATGTATTCCGCCACAACAAGGTGCTGCGCGATTTCACCGGCGATATCCTCAACCGCCCCAATGTGAAGGTGATCGATTATGACGGCCGGCTCTATCTGGCGGGGGTCAGAAACCGGTTCGATGTGGTCGATCTGTCGCTGGCGGATTCAGCGGGCCTGTCGAGTCCCGGCGGTTTCGCGATTGTCGAAAAATTCGCCTATACCCGCGAGGCGATGGGCCATTATATGCGGGCCCTGAAGCCCGATGGCCTGCTCTCGGTCACCATCTGGAACAAAGAGGAGCCGCCCAAATCGGTGCTGAAGCTCTATGCCACGATGGTGGCGGCAGCGCGCGAGGTCAGCGGGCCCGATATTGCCAAGCATTTCTTTGTGGTGTCGAGCTATCTCTCGACCACAACGGTTTTATACAAGCGCGACGGGTTCTCGGATGCGGAAACGGCCTTGCTGCGCAAGCATAACGGGCTGTTGTCGTTCGACGAGATCTATTCGCCGGGCTTTGACTATCAAGACCCCGATCAGGCCAAATTGCTTGAAGACTACCGCAACCAGATTTTCGGCTCCGGTGCACCTGCATCCGACGGGTTGGACACCGCAAGCGAGCCCGCACCCGAAGAGGCGGCCGATATCGGCCTGCCGTCGACCCGTCTGGCGCGTCTGGCATGGCAGGCGCATGTGAAGGGCACTTGGGCGGCGATTGCCCGCGATTATGTGTTTGACACGAGCCTCTTGACCAATGCGCATCCCTATTTTGCCGCCTATATCAAGACCGCCGATCTGGCCAATGTGCTCGACCGTATCGAGATCTTGCAGGATGAATGGGGCTATCTGCTGATCTGGGTGACGCTGGGCTTTGCCTGTATCGCGGCCTTTTCACTGGTGTTGCTGCCGGTGGTGTTCGGCTGGCGCACCATCTTTGTCCGCTATCCGGGCAAGATGCAGACGGTGGTCTATTTCGCCTGTCTGGGCTTGGGCTATATCATGGTCGAAGTGTCGCTGATTGCCCATTTCGTGATGGCGCTGGGCAGCGCGACCATTTCGGCCTCGGTGCTGATCACCGGCATGCTGCTGTTTTCAGGGATCGGCAGTCTGGTGTCCGAGCGGATCTTGCCGCAAGCGCGCCGCTTGATGCCGGTGCTGTTTGTCGCGCTGGCGGGGATTTTGATTGCCTATGCCACGGGGCTGGATTGGGTGCTCAACGCGATCGGCACACAGGATTATTTCACCCGCCTGCTGTGCTGTTTCGCGCTGATCCTGCCTCCGGCCTTTTTGATGGGCTTTCCGATGCCGGTGGCCATGACCAGTCTGGGACAGTTGGGCAAGGAGCAGATGTTTATCTGGGCCTGGGGGATCAATGGCTGTTTCTCGGTGATCGGGGCCGCGCTGGTGCCCGTCATTTCCACCTCGTTCGGGCTGGACAGCGTGCTGACGGTGAGTGGCTTGGCCTATCTGCTGGCGGGTATCACCTTCTTCGCCGTGCTGCGGCCCGTCTCGAAGCCCGCGCCGCTAGGGGCGTAAAACCCGTTCCGATTGGCTTTTGCCGCTTTGCTGGTTAGAAGTCATCATCCGACGAATCCTTGAAGGCACAATCATGACCGAACAGCTTCCCGACCGCTTGAGCACAGACCAGAACAGCCCGTTTTTCAACGGCGAGATTTTGCAGCGCGAGGTGGGTATTCGCTTCAACGGCATCGAGAAAACCAATGTCGAAGAATATTGCATCTCGGAAGGCTGGGTGCGGCTGGTCGCTGGCAATGCCAAGGACCGGCGCGGCAATCCGATGACCGTCAAGCTCAAAGGCACGGTCGAAGCCTATTACAAGGATTGATCGGGACTATTGCGCCAGAAAGCCGCCGTCGATCGCCAGCACATGCCCTGTGACCATGCTTGCGGCGGGGCTTGCCAGATAGACCACGCCGCCGACAATATCGCTGACCTCGGCGATTTTGCCCATCGGTGTCATGGCCTGCATACGGGCCAGCAATTCGGGGTTGTCGGTCAAAGGCTTGATGAAATCGGTGCGCACCCATGTCGGGGCAATCGCGTTGACGCGGATGCCGTCGGAAGCCCATTCGACCGCCAGCGAGCGGGTCAGATTGACCACCGCGCCCTTGGTCGATTGATAGGAAATATTCGGATACAGCCCGCCGCCCGACAGGCCCATGATGGACGCGGTGTTGATGATCACCCCGCTTTTGCGCGCCAGCATGTGACGGGCCGCATGACGGGCGCATAAAAATACGCCTGTCAGATTGACCGCCAGCACGGCGTCCCAATCCTTCAAGTCAAGCTCGATACTCGGGCGGCGGATGGCCAGCCCCGCATTGTTGATCAGGCAGTCGAGCCGGCCCGAATGGCCGACCACCTCGTCCATCGCCTTCACAATGCTCGCTTCGTCGGTGACATCGACCTGATAGGCGCTGGCCGATAAGCCTGCCTCCTGCAACCTGCCAGCCACTGCCTGGGCGGCAGGCAGGTTCTTGTCGAACAGGGCAACAGCGGCGCCCGAACGCGCCAGCGCATCGGCAATGGCCGCGCCGATGCCATGCCCGCCGCCGGTGACTATGGCGGTTTGGCCTTCGAGCGAAAAGGCCGTGCGCGGGTCGAAAGAGGGCAGGGACTGGGACATGCGGGCACACCGTTGAACAGTAAAGAACCAATCGAGATGCCAGCCTAGCAGACCCGACAGACCCCCGATAGTGCAACTCTGGACAGGATTATGGCGTTTGAAAGCGGTTATGACGAAAAATAGTGGCCTTGAAGCAAGGAAATTTTCAGAAAATGTCTCTCCAACCATTGATTTGTGGGGGGTGAATGTGATGAAACAAGTCCAAGGATTGATACGTCGAAAGACGAATAAACCAATCACGGCATAATGATCATTTGGAGGATCAAGCATGACAACCACATTCAATCGCCGCGCTTTGCTGCAGACATCCGTTCTCGGCGGTATTGCACTCACGGCCGGTCTCGCACCCGCACAGGCACAGGCTGTCACCGTGCGCATGTCCGCGCCGATGACCCCGACCGACATGCGCGCTGTCGCGCTTGAAGAAATATTTGCCCCCGCCATCAAGGGCTTTGCCACCTATCAGCCCCATTACAATGCCACGCTGTTCAAGCAGGGCACCGAGCTGGAAGCCATTGCGCGCGGCAATCTCGATATGTCGATCACCTCGGCACAGGAATTGGCAACGCTGATCCCCGCCTGGTCGATTTTCACCGCAGGCTATCTGCTGCGTGACGCCGAACACCAGAAGAAGGTGTTTGCCTCCGATGTGGTGAAAGACCTCTATAAAGCCACCGAAGAGAAGCTGGGCGTGAAATTGCTCGCTGTGATGTATCTGGGCCGTCGCCAGCTCAATCTGCGCGGCACCAAGGAAATCAAAACTCCTGCCGATCTGGCCGGCATCAAGCTGCGCATGCCGGGCACCGAAGCCTGGTTGTTCCTTGGCACCGCTTTGGGTGCCAATCCGCTGCCTGTTGCCTTTACCGAAGTTTACACGGCCTTGCAGTCGGGCGCGATCGACGGGCAGGACAATCCGCTGCCGACCAACCGCGACTCCAAATTCTACGAAGTCACCCAGCAGATCGTGCTCACCAGCCATCTGGTTGACATGAACTTCATCGCCTTCAGCAAGAAGGTGTGGGACAAGATGACCCCCGACCAGCAGAAGACCTTGCAAAAGGCCGCCGATGACGCCGCGGAATTGGGCCGCCAGCGTCAGTTGAAGCTGGAAAAGGATCTTGAGGAATTCTTCAAATCGCAGGGTCTGAAGGTCTATACGCCGGATGTCGAATCCTTCCGCAAGACCGTTCAGAAAGCCTATCTCGAGTCCAAATTCGCCAAAGACTGGCCTGCAGGCATGATCGACAAGATCAACGCCATCCAGTGATCGGACCTTTCATGACCGCTTTTGTCCATTGGATACGGGCAAGGGTTGAAAATGTGGCGGCGTTTCTTCTCGCCGCCATGTTTTTATCCTTCATGCTCCAGATTATCAGCCGCTAC
>CAIYZJ010000227.1 GCA_903930675.1 uncultured Hyphomicrobiales bacterium | reverse complement strand
TCGATGCGATCAAGAAGGGCAAGTCCATCTCCGTCGCCTTTTCCGACGCGGCAGGCAACAAAATCAAGACCGATACGGCTTTGATCGGCTTCACTGCGGCCGTGACACGGGCTGATTAATCCCTTATCGGGCCTGTCTGCTTTGGGTTGCGGGTTTGCACACTGTCAAGGCAGCGGATTTGTAAAACACATGCGCGTGGGTGCGACCGTCACCCACGCCATTTTTTTGCGCTATTTTTGGTGCCCAAGCCAAGCAAGACAAAAGGGTGAGGACTTGGGTACGGATTTTTGTTTGTTCGAGCCGGTGTTTCGCGATAAATACGCCTGATGCACAATCACCAGACAGACGATCCCGAAGCGGACCATGCGGGGCCGGAACTATCGGGCCCCTATGATGTGGCGGCTTTTTACCATTTCGGTGCTTTGCCCGATTATGCCTCTTTGCAGGCCCCGCTGACGGCCTTGTGCGAGAGCCGCGGCGTGATGGGTATCTGCCTGTTGGCGGCCGAAGGGATCAACGGCACGCTGGCGGGACTTCCGAAGGACATGCAGGCGGTGCTGGCCGAAATCCGCGCGCTGACCGGTTTTCCCGGTCTCGAACATAAATTGTCCCATGCCGAAACCATGCCTTTTTTGCGTCTCAAAGTGCGGCTCAAGAAGGAAATCGTTACTCTGGGCGTGCCGACGGTGGATCCGACCCGCCTTGTCGGCACCTATGTCGAGCCCGAGGACTGGAACACGCTGATCGCCGATCCCGATATCGTGCTGATCGACACACGCAATGCCGACGAGGTGCGGATCGGCACTTTCGAGGGGGCGATTGACCCGCAAACCAGATCGTTCAGCCAGTTTCCCGATTACGTCAAAACCCGTCTCGATCCGCACAAACAGCCGAAAATCGCGATGTTCTGCACGGGCGGCATCCGCTGCGAAAAAGCCTCCAATTACCTGCTGCAAGAAGGCTTTGCCGAGGTCTATCACCTCAAAGGCGGCATCTTGAAATATCTGGAAGTCATTCCAGAGGACCAGAGCAAATGGCATGGCGATTGTTTCGTGTTCGACCGCCGCGTGGCGGTCGGCCACGGGTTGAAGGTGTCCAGCCATCTGCATCTGTGTGCGGGTTGCCGTGCACCTTTGAGCCTCGAGGAACGGCAGTCCAATGCCTATGAGGAGGGCGTGTGCTGCCCCTATTGCGTGGCTGTATTATCCCCGCAGCAAAAGGCCTCCGCGCGCGAGCGGCACAAGCAGATGCTGCTGGCCGAACAGCGCGGCACCAGCCATCTCGGCCCCCGCCATGCGGTCCACCGGCATGAGGACGGACCGGACGATCAGGTTAAGGACTGATTGGTTAGGGACTGACGGGGATCCGAGCCATCTGCGGACATGGTACGGCCTTGCCAGTGGCCAATCAGGCCGAACAGTGCAACACTGGGATTCACGCAATGCGAGATGAGAATTGTGTTATCCCTGATCCTGCTGCTGATGCCGGTATTTGCGGCCATATTCTTTTTGATCGTCGGCAATGGCTTGCTGACGACGCTGGTGCCGTTGCGTGCGGCTGTCGAGGGCTTTTCGCATAGCGACATCGGCTGGATCGGTTCGGCCTATTTTGTCGGTATGATTGCCGGAACGTGGATGACACCGGTCATCGTGCGCCGGATCGGCCATATCAGGGCCTTTTCGGCCTATGCCTCGGTCGTGGCAATTGCCGCTTTGGGTTTTCCTCTGGTCAACAATGTCTGGTTGTGGATGGGGCTGCGCGGTTTGTGCGGCTTTGCATTCGGCGGGCTTTACGGCATTGTCGAGAGCTGGATTACCTATAAAGCCGGACAAAACTACCGCGGGCGGATGCTCGGCCTTTATAACATCATCCATTTTGCGGGCTCGGCGTCGGGCCAGCAATTCCTGCGGATTTTCGATCCGCGCCAGTTCCAGCTGTTTAGCGTCTCTGCGGGTTTCTTGATGGCGGCTTTGCTGCCAATGGCTGTCAGCAAGGTCGAACCGCCGCCTTTGCCGCCCAAAGGACGGCTGATTTTCAAACGCATCCATCACGTGGCCCCGATCGGGCTGGTCACTATCGGCCTTGTCGGGGTGGCCAATGGCAGTTTCTGGTCGCTTGTTCCTGCCTATATCGAGCATCTGGGTTTGGGCGCGAGCACGGTGGCAACCTTTATGACCGTAGTGATTTTGGGTTGTGCGACTGGGCCCTATCCGTTGGGACGGATTTCCGATCTCATCGACAGGCGTGGTGTGATTGTCGCGGTGTCGCTTGTGGCGGTGCTGGTGGAGCTGGCTTTGGCGGGCATCGGGGCCAAGCGTGTGGAACTGCTCTATATATTCGGCTTCTTGCTCGGCATCGTTATTCCGGTGATCTATCCGCTCACCGTGGCACATGTGATGGACCGTTTCAGCGGGGACGAGGCCGTTGTGGTCTCCAGCACGCTGCTGTTCGCCTATTGTGTCGGCGCGGTGATCGGCCCGATTGTCGCCGCCGCCCTGATGCAATGGTTGGGCGATCGTGCCCTGTTCGTTCATAATGCGGCGGTTCATGCGGGTTTGGCTGGGTTTGTGATCTGGCGGATGCTGGACAAGCCGCCGCCGCCCCGACAGGTCGACCAGCCCGATCTGCCCGAAGGCGAACCGACAAGCGAACCCAGATTGTAAAGGGTCCCGAAGCCGGGAATGCCATGATTTTCCTGCTTTTCTCCCATAGGTCTTTGCTTTAAGAAGAAGCCAGAGACATCCTGTGGTCCGGAATATCACCATCATGGCGGGCAACCAGCCTCCTGTCGCCCGGCAGGTCACCAGCATCATCTTACTGACCGAGCCGCGTTATGCAGAGGGGCTGATTCCGCTTCTGCTCGCGCACAAGAATGATTTGACCGTCATCCAGATCAACCACCCCAATGAATTGCTGGATTTTCCCGAAAGCCTGCTGGCGTCAGGCCGTCTGATATCGTTCGGCAGCCGCCATTATGTGCCGCAGGATATATTGCAGCAATTCGGGCATGGCTGTTACGAGTTGCGGTTCGGCCCTGTCGACTATCCCGGTTGGGCGGCACTCAATTTCGCGGTCTATAACCAGGTCAAGCATTACGGCGTTGTCCTGCATGAAATGCTGAAGGTGATCGACAGCGGGCCGATCATCGCCACCCGCCATTTTGCCTGCACCGGCCAAGAGAGTTTGAAAGAGCTGACCGATCTGGCGGCGAGCGAGGGCATGGCCCTGTTTGCCGAACACGCTCCGGCGATTGCGACCCACACCGGACCCTTGCCTGCCACCGCACAAGGCTGGGGTCAGCATCTGTATACCAAATGGCAGTTCACCGCGCTTTGCGTGGTCGAATTGGATATCGACGCCCATGAACTGGATCGCCGCATCCGTGCCTTTGGCGAGGGCGACGGGCATACGCGACCGTTTGTGATGTCCGACAAGCGGGTATTTCTCTATCAGACCAAGCCGTTGAGCGAGCAGCAGGACGGGTTGGAGCTGCACGGTCATCTGTTTGCGGCACGCAAAACCGGATGAACGGACTTAACGCGTTTCGCGCAAGGCTCTGACGGCGGCGAATTTGACGCTGGCCACATGGTTGCGCATCAGGGTTTCGGCCTTTGTGGCAGAGCGTGCCAACAGGGCTTCGTAAATCAGATAATGTTCGCTATGGCGCTGGCGCAATTCGTCGAGGCTGAAGGCGATGATGTTGCGGTTCGACACACGCGGAATCTGAAACGACATTTGCGCCATCTGGCTCAACAAACGATTGAGCGAGGCCTCCATGATCGTGTCATGAAAAGCCGCATTGGTTTGTCCGACGATCCGCAGGATATGATCATTCATTGTCGTGGACCGGGTAACCAGATCATGTCCGGCAGCAAGCGATTGTTCGATCACCGTGCGCTGGGTGTCGTCCAGTCCGCGCTCGGCGGCAAAACGGGCGGCCAGTCCTTCGAGCGATCCGCGGATTTCATAGGCATCGACCAGTTCGGACATCGGAAATTCACGCACCACATAGCCGCGATTGGGCACATAATCGAGCAAACCAGCCGCTGCCAGTGATTGAAGAGCAGCGCGGATGGGCGTGCGCGAGACTCCGAGCTCCTCGCTCAACCGAACCTCTTGCAGCTTGGTGCCCGCAGGCAAGCCGCCCGACAGGATCGACTCGCGCAAGTGATCGGTGACAGATAATGAGCGCGTCGCATTGCTGATCATTGGCGGGTAACCTTCATTCCATTTATTCCGATGCCCAATATAGCCTGATAGAGATGCAGCCGATGCCCAAATAAAAAGCATATGCCCAGACCCTGCCACATTCGCAACCTCTCGATGAAAATATCGCAGGACAATTTTAAAATGTATACAAAATTAATTGACACATTCCTGGATGTATTCAATCATCATTCATCGAAAGTGTTATAAGGCCTGAAAGCAAGCGGTCCGTGCAAGGATCCACTGCGGGTTGACGGGACGGGTATCAAGCCGGTTTCCGCAGATGGCGGACAATCAGGCAGTGTGTGATGATCGGGGGAGATACGGGATGATTGATATTGCCAGCGGCGATGCCGCGATTGAACAGATCACCGCCAACAAGAATGCGCATTATCAACCCTATGGCTGGCATCACTGGCCGGAAAGCCCGTGGTTCGCGTACCAGTTCCGGCGCGGTCTGGGCGAGACGCAGGAAGGCGGCGGTTCGGTTTCCGAAGTGTTTCTGGCAGCCTCGCGGATCATCGCTGGCGACGAGGAAAGCTGGCACAAGGAATGGAAGGTGATCGGCGATACCAACCGCCATCGCGCCATCGAAGCGGAAAAGACGGGTCATGTCCGCACCGCGATGAACTGCTATTTGCGTGCGGCCGATTATTACCGTCAGGCCGAATTCTTTTTGCTGCCCGATGATCCGCGCCGTTTGCCGACGTTCGAATTGATGGAATCCTGCTCGCTGGGCTTCCTGTCGCATCTGAACCCGCCCGGTTATGCGGTGGATATTCCGTATGAGGACGGCAAGCCGATCTGCGGCTATTTCGTGCGCGCGCCCTATCCGGGCGATAAAATGCCCGTGCTGATCTGCATGGGCGGTCTGGACTCGATCAAGGACGAGATGTGGTTCATGCAGGCGCATGGCGCGTTGCAGCGCGGCATTTCGGTGTTGATGATCGACGGTCCGGGACAGGGCGGCACGCTGCGCCGCCACAAGGTCTATAGCCGCCACGATACCGAAGTGCCGATCGGCAAAGTGATCGACTGGCTGGAAACCCGCCCCGATGTCGATGCCTCGCGCATCGCACTGTGCGGGTCGAGCTTCGGCGGCTATTACGCCGCACGCGCGGGCTGCTACGAACCGCGTCTGGCGGCGGTGATCTCGCATGGCGCGATCTGGGATGTGCATGAATTGTGGGGCGACAAATCCGACGAATTCGGCCTCGCCATGCATATCAAATTCGTCATGGGCTGCAAGACCATGGCCGAAGCGCACGAGAAGATGAAACCCTTCACGCTCGAAGGCCATTTGCAGCACATGAAATGTCCCTATTTCATCCTGCATGGCGGCTATGATGTGCTGACCATGTCGGCGGCCACCAAGGCCTATGACTCGGCCAAGGCCAACGGCGTCGATGTCACGCTGCGTTTCCTGACACCCGAGGAAACCGGCGCCGAACACTGCCAGCACGACAATCCGACCATCGGACAGGAAGTGATGGCCGACTGGCTCGCCGACCGGTTCGGTATCGACCAGCGCGCTTTGCTGAAAACCGGATGGAATACGCTGCTCTGACGGTCTGAAACCATATGGATTCGAGGATGCGATAATGCGGGCTCTCGGAGTTGATGATCCCAAAGTGGCAGTGGTGGCGATTGATTGCCATCGCGGCCATCTTGACCCAATGGTGGCAACCATGCCGGCCTCGCGCGAGGTGGCCGAACGGCTGACCGAGGCCAACCGGCTGTTTTTTGAATCCTGTCGCGCTTTGTCGATTCCGGTCATCCATCTGGTGACGCGTTATCGCGACGAGGCGGAAATCAGCATGAATCCGTTCTGGCGGATGCGTGCGGACGATCCCGATGCCACCCGCAAGAATGTGATGCGGCACAATCTGTATGGTTCGCCGGGCACAACCATCATGCCGGGCTTGCTGAAGGTCGGCGACAGCGTGATCGACACCAAGAAACGCTATGATTGCTTTGTCGGAACCGATCTGGAATTCCGGCTGAAATCGCTCGGCGTCAATACGATTTTCATGACCGGCATCAACACCAATTCCTGCGTGCTGGCGACCGCGATTGCCGCCAATGTGCGTGATTACAGCGTGGTCGTGATCGAGGATTGCGTCGATACGATGGACACGCGTGATCATCACGATGCCGCTTTGCTGTGCCTGCGCACGGCCTTTGGTGTGACCATGGTTGCAAAAGAGGCGGTTGCCGCAGCCCGTCAGTGGCAGCAGGGCGGACATCAAAACGGTGATGCGGCATGAGCGCTTTCAAAGCCAAATTGGCGGCGGGCGGCGCGCTGCTGTCGGTCAATCCGGGCGGTGCCAATCTGACATCTGTCGATATGATTGCCCGCTATGGTGCGGATGTGGTGTTCATCGATGCCGAACGTTCGGTGATGGGGATCGAAAGCGTGCATGCCATGGCGCGCGCAGCCCAAGCGCATGGCATGGCGGCTGTGGTCCGCACCCCGTCACGCGAGCCAAGCGAATGGGTGCGCTATTTCGATTGCGGCATCAACGGGCTTGTCCTGCCGCAGGTCGAGCATGCCTCCGATTGTGCGCGGCTGGTCGAAACCGCCCGCTATGCCACAAAAGGCCGCGAGGCTGATTTGCTGCTGGTCGCCCAGATCGAAAGCGTCGGCGGCGTGGCCGAACTCGATGCGATTGCCGGATCGGCCGGCATCGATCTGGTGCTGGTGGGACCGAATGATCTGGCCCATTCGATGGGCTATCTCGGTGACACGACCGAACCCAAGGTGGTATCCGAGGTTGCACATGTCACCCAAAGATTGCACAGTCTGGGCGTTCCATTCGGACTGCCTGTGACCGTGCACAATGCGCGCGATTGGCAATCACGTGGCGCACAGTTTCTTTTCACCACGCTCGACCAGCATTTGGGCGTTGGCATCAAGGCTTTGCAAGGAGTGCTCGCATGACCATGATCCCCCGCGAACGCATACCCTTTACTCCGATCGTCGACCGTCCGGCGATGAAGGTGCCCAATAACGGGCGCATCATCATCTGGTCGATCGTCAATCTGGAAGTGTGGGATATCGCCCGCCCGATGGCCCGCCAGATGGTGCCCGCTCCCACAGGGCAGGTCCTGTTGCCGGATGTGGCGAACTGGTCATGGCATGAATACGGCATGCGCGTCGGGGTCTGGCGGTTTTTCGATCTCTACAAAAAGCTCGGGATCAAGCCGACTTTGTCGATCAATGCGCGCGTCTGCGAGGATTATCCGCGGGTGGCCCAGGAAGCACTCGATCAGGGTTGGGAATTCATGGCCCATGCCTATGAGCAGGGACCGATCCACAAGATCGAGGATCAATCCGCGATGATCCACAAGACCATGGATGTCATCGAAGCCTTTACCCACAAGCGGCCCGTCGGCTGGCTCGGACCGGGCCTGACGCAGACGCTGGAAACCCCCGATTATCTGACCGAAGCAGGCGTCAAATATATCGGCGATTGGGTGTTCGACGAAATCCCCTCCACCATCACCACCACGCATGGTCCGCTGGTGGCTTTGCCCTACACGCTGGAGCTGAATGACATTCCGACCATGATCGTCCAGCATCATGAATCGGGCTATTGGCAGCAGCGTTGCACCGATGCCTTTGACAGGCTTTATGCCGAAGGTGCGGAGCGGCCGCGCGTGATGGCGATTTCGATCCATCCCTATATTTCGGGCCAGCCGCACCGCATCAAATATCTCGAAGAGGTCTATGCCTATATCAACCGCTTTGAAGGGGTTGTGCATATGAATGGCGAGGAAATCTACGACTGGTATGCGAGCGGGCAGGCGGGCGTTTGATGATCATGGAATTGATAACAGGAATGAACCAATGAGTAATGCGTCTCTGGTGCTGCCTCCCCAAGGCGAGACAACCGTGCCGGTTGTCGGCGGCGGAGCCTTTCCTGTCCGGCGGATCTATTGCGTGGGCCGCAACTACATTTCGCATATCCGCGAGATGAAAGAGGCCGACGAGCGCGATCCCCCCTTCTTCTTCCAGAAGCCGCGCGACAGTATTGTGACCGATGGTTCGACCATTCCCTATCCGCCTTTGACCGACGACTATCAATACGAGGTCGAACTGGTGATTGCGGTCGGCAAGCAAGGCGTCAATCTGACAGAGGCCGAGGCACTGGATCATGTCTGGGGCTACGGGGTGGCACTGGATATGACGCGGCGCGACCGCCAGCGCGATGCGCGAGCGGCGATGCTGCCGTGGGAAGTCGGCAAGGCGTTCGATCATTGCGCGCCCTGCGGCGCACTCCATCGCACCGCTGATTGCGGTCATCAGGCCAAGGGCGCGATTACCCTGCAGGTCAATGGCACCGAAAAGCAGCGCGGTGATCTCGAACAGATGATCTGGAACAATTCTGAAATTCTGGTGCAATTGTCGCGGCAGGTCACCTTGATGCCCGGCGATCTGATCATGACCGGCACGCCCGCCGGTGTGGCCGCCGTGCATCCGGGGGATGTTATCGTGGCCGCTGTCGAAGGCTTGACCCCGCTGACCATTCATATCGGCCCCAAGGGGTCCCCACTGGTTCAGGAGGCTTGAGCATGTTGCCGACAGAGCGGATCAGCTATTCCCCCATCAATGCCCGCAAGCCGTTGAAATTGCCCGATGGCGCACGCATGGCGGTGTGGGTGATTGTCAATGTCGAGGAATGGGACGCCACCCAGCCGATGCCGCGCACGGTGCTGACCCCGCCTGCGGGCGGTTCGCCCAGCCCCGATATTCCGAATTGGGCGTGGCACGAATACGGCAACCGCGTCGGCTTCTGGCGCATGCTGAAAGTGTTCGACGAGTTCAAGATTCCCGGCGTCTTGGCCATCAACGGTTCGGCACTGGCCGCCTATCCGCCGATTGTCGAGGCGGCGCTGGAACGCAACTGGGAGTTCATGGGCCACGGCTTCACCCAGCGCAATATGCAGAAGGTCGAGAACGAGCGCGAGGATATCCGCCGCACCGCCGATGTGATCGAAAAAGCCACCGGCAAGCGGCCGCGCGGCTGGCTCGGACCGGGCCTGACCGAGACATGGGAAACCCCCGATCTGCTGGTCGAGGAAGGGTATGACTATGTTTGCGACTGGGTGCTGGACGACCAGCCGGTCTGGCTGAAAACCCGCACCAAGCCGATTGTCAACATTCCCTATACGCAAGAATGCAATGATGTGGCGATGATGCTGATCCAGCATCACAAGGCATCGGAATATTACGAGCGGGCAATCGACCAGTTCGAGCAGATTTATCAAGAATCCGGGGACTCGGCGCGGGTGATGGCACTGGTCGTGCACCCCTATATTATGGGTGCGCCGCACAGGCTGAAATATTTTCGCAAGATTTTCGAGACGATTTCGGCCCGCAAAGATGTCATGCTGTGCACGGGTGAACAGATCTATGATTGGTATCGGGACGTAGGACCGGAAGCGACTGTGTGATCACTTGACCGACCGGAACAAGAGCGAAGGACTTAAGACGCGATGAGCCTGTTTCAACTTCTCAACGGCCTGACCTTTGCGGCGCTGCTGTTTGTGGTCGCCAGTGGTTTTACGCTGATCTTCGGGCTGCTCAGAATTGTCAATCTGGCGCATGGCGCGCTGTATCTGTTCGGCGGCTATATCGGCTTCACCATCGCCACCAAGCTCGGCAGCTTTACGCTCGGGATTCTCGGGGCGATGGCGGCGGTAGCCGTGATGGGCTTTGCGCTCAACGAGGGTCTGTTGCGCTTTGTGCGCGGTTTCGAATTGCGGCAGGTTTTGTTGAGCCTCGGCGTGGCTTTCGTGCTCAACGACATGTCTCTGGTGATCTGGGGCGGCGACAGTTTCACCGTGCCGATTCCGGAAGAGCTGATGGGCGGCTTCCGCGTGTTCGGCACCTTCTATCCCAAATACCGGCTGTTCGTGTTGCTGATGGGCATATTGATTTTTATCGGCCTGTGGGTGCTGATCAACAAGACGCGGCTGGGGGCCTTGATCCGCGCCGGTGTCGATGACGCCGAAATGGTCGAGGCAGCAGGCATCAATATCCAGCGGGTGTTTCTGATGACCTTCCTGCTCGGTTCGGCTCTGGCCGGTATGGGCGGGGTGATGGGGGGAGCGTTTTTGTCGCTTTATCCTTCGGCGGATTCCGAAATTCTTGTGTTCAGTCTGGCCATTGTCATCATCGGCGGACGCGGCAGCCTGATCGGTGTCGGTGTCGGCTCCTTGATGGTCGGCTTGCTGAATACGATGGGGCAGGTGATGTTCCCCGAACTGGCTTATTTTGTGATTTTCGGTCCGATGGCGGCGATCCTTGCGTTCCGCCCCATGGGCTTGTTTGGAAAGGCTGTTTGACATGTCGGGGTTGAGCCGCAGCAAAAGTCCGATGGGTGCTTTGGTGGTCGTGGCCGTTTTGGCGGTCGGTGTCATTGCGCCATATTTTCTCTCGCGCTACCAGATCGGTCTGGCCACGCAGATCCTGATTTTCGGCATGCTGGCCATGTCGATCGATATTCTGGTCGGGTTTACCGGACGCACCTCGCTGGGCCATGGCGCTATTTTTGGCACATCGACCTATGTGGTGCTCTATTGCGTGACGCAAGCGGGGATGTCGCCCTATCTCGCGGTCTTGCTCGGCATCATGTCGGCGACGGTGCTTGCGGCGATTTTCGCGCTGCTGGCCGTACGCACCAACGGGGTCTATTTCCTGTTGCTGACTTTGGCTTTGGGTATGATTGTCTGGGGAATCTGCCTGCGCTGGACGCAAGTCACGGGCGGAGAAAACGGCTTGCGCGGCGATATCCGCCCCAAGGCACTGGCCGATTACAAGGACTTCTACTGGTTCATTCTGGCGCTGGCGGCGATGGTCACTTTCGGCATCCGCCGCTTTGTGAATTCGCCCTTCGGGCTGACCCTGCGCGGCATCCGCGACAGCGACAGCCGCATGCGCTCACTGGGCTATAATGTGCCGCTGCATCTGTTTATCGGCTTTACGATGTCCGGCTTTTTCGCCGGTGTGGCGGGGGCGGTCTATGCCTTCTTCAACAACTTCGTCAGCCCTTCGACGGTGGCACTGACCCAATCGGTTGAATCGCTGCTGATGGCGATCATCGGCGGGGTCGGCACGCTGTACGGATCGTTTATCGGTGCCTCGGCCCTGATCGCACTCCAGAACCTTGTGTCGAGCCATACCGAGCGTTGGCAATCGGTGCTGGGGATTACCTTTACCCTGATCATGATTTTCGCCCCCGAAGGGATTGTCGGAAAGTTCCGCGCCTTGCGGGCCAAATATTCTGCCAAACACTGACACGACACTTATCACCACAACAGGAGTATTGACGATGGATCGCAGACAATTCCTCCAATCAACCGCCCTCGGCCTTGCTGCCGCAGGCACCGGATTGCAGCCGATGCGTGCAATGGCACAGGGCGAGCCGATCCGTATCGGCTTGATGGCCCCGCTGACCGGCGTGATTGCGTCGGGCGGCAAGGAAATGGTCGAAGGCACGCAGTTCTGGTTTGAAAAAATCAATTACCAGATCGCCGGCCGCAAGGTGGAACTGATCATCGAAGACGATGCGTCCAACCCCGATACGGCCTTGCAGAAAGCCCGCCGTCTGGTCGAACAGAACAACGTGCATTTCCTGACCGGCAATCTCCTGGCCAATACCGGCCTTGCCGTTGCCAATTATGTCAAGGGCACCGGCACACCCTATTTCATCCCCATCATCGCTGCCGATGAATTGACCCAGCGCGGCCGGATCCCCAACGTCATCCGCACCGCAGGCTATTCCGGCTCGGCCTTCCCGCGGCCGCTGGCCGATTGGGCCCTGAAGCAGGGCTACAAGCGCATTGCCACTATCTCGCAGGATTACACCTTCGGTCACGAGCAGTGCGGCGGTTTCTCGCAGGTGTTTACAGAAGGCGGCGGCACGATCGTGCAGCAGTTCTGGCACCCGCTGAACACGGCCGATTTCAGCCCCTATCTCGGCCAGATCGCCGATCTCAAGATCGACGCGATTTTCGTGATGGAAACAGGCGCGGATGCCACCCGCTTCACCCAGCAGTTCAACAGCTTCGGTCTGAAGGGCAAGATCCCGCTGCTCGGTGCGATGAACATGACCGACCAGTCGGTCATCCGCACCATGGGCGCGGAAGTGGAAGGCATTATCTCGGCGGCGCATTTCGCCGAAGGGGCCGATATTGCCGCCACCAAGGACTTCGTCGACGCCTATACCAAGAAATACGAAAAGATCCCGTCACTCTACGGCTTCTCGATGTATTCGGGTATGATGTGGGTGTCGCGCGCCATTGAAAAGCTCGGTGGCAAGGTCGAGGACAAGGCCGCGCTGCTGGATGCGGTTTTGAAAACCGAATTGGCGGATTCCCCGCTCGGCAAGCCCGTCAAGCTCGATGCCTATGGCAACCCGATCTATGACGTCTACATCCGCAAGGTCACCAAGCGCGCCGACGGCAAGTTCTGGAACGTGCCGGTCGAGACCTATCCGGCTGTTTCGCAATTCTGGAAATATGATCCCGAAACCTTCATGAAGGAACCGGCTTTCTCGCGCACATATCAAGGCGTGAAGAAGTCCTGAACCAACAAGGCGGGTGCATGGATATTGCACCCGCCACTTTCGAGACATTTGGAGAAGATATGGCCGAAATTGCACTCACTTTGTCCGGTGTGGCCGTCGCCTTCGGGGCGCTGCGGGCTGTGGATGGCGTGGATCTGTCCATTCCGGCAGGCCAGCGCCGTGCGATCATCGGTCCCAACGGTGCCGGTAAAACCACGCTGTTCAACGCCATTACCGGCGTTGTGCCTCCGACCGAGGGGCGGGTCGTTTTCCTGGGCCATGACATTACCAATCTGCCGCCTCACAAGCGGGCGGCTCTGGGCATCGCCCGCACCTTCCAGATCACCAATCTGTTTCCGAGCCTGAGCGTCGAGGAAAACATGGTGCTGGCCCTGCGCGGCTTGAGCCCGCAGAAATTCTCGCTGTTCGGTTCACCCGATCTGAGCACGGCCGATCAGGACAGGATCACCCGTGCCTTGCGGTTGGCGGGTCTGGCGGATCGCTCGGCAACGGTGGTGACCGAGATGGCCTATGGCGACCAACGCCAGCTTGAAATCGCGCTTGCGCTGGTCGCCACACCGCGCATGTTGCTGCTGGACGAACCGGCAGCGGGCCTGTCGCCGTCCGAGCGGTCGATTGTCGCCGATGTGATCCGCGGTCTGCCCAAGGAACTGACCGTGATCCTGATCGAGCACGATATGGATCTGGCTCTGGGGCTTGTCGATTACGTTACCTGTCTGCACGAGGGCCGTTTGCTGGTCGAGGCATTGCCCGCCGACATCCGCACCGATGCGCGTGTCCAGGAAGTCTATTTGGGAAAACCACACCATGCTTGAGGTCAAGGATCTGCACAGTTTCTACGGTGCGGCGCATGTGCTGCACGGGGCATCCCTGCAGGTTGCGCCCGGCGAAGTGGTGGCTTTGCTTGGCCGCAACGGCATGGGCAAGACCACGCTGATCCGCTCGATCATGGGGCTGACGCCTCCCACCGTCAAACAGGGCGACGTCATCTGGAAGGGCGAAACGATCACGCGGATGAAGCCGCATGACATTGCCAACAAAAAGATTGCCATCGTGCCGCAGGGGCGGCGGCTGTTCTCCTCGCTGACCGTGACCGAGCATCTGACCATGTTCAAGAGTGCGCGCGCGACCGAGGGCTGGACCATCGACCGCATCTTTTCAACCTTCACCCGTCTGTGCGAACGCCGCCACCATCGCGGCAGCCAGTTGTCGGGCGGCGAACGCGGCATGCTGGCTGTGGCGCGCGCGTTGATGCAGGATCCCGAACTGATTCTGATGGATGAACCCTCCGAAGGACTGGCCCCTGTGATGGTGCAACATCTCGAAGGGGTGATTGCCGAATTGGGGCGCACGGGGCTGGGTATTCTGCTGGTCGAACAGAATCTCTACAGCGCGCTGGCTGTCTCCTCGCGGGTTTACATCATGGAGACGGGCAAGGTGGTCCATTCCGCCACCAGCGAGGAACTCGCGAAAGACGAAGGCGCGGTCCAGCGCTGGCTGGGAGTGCACGGCTGATGGGCGGGCAGGCTGCACAGACCGATGCCCGTTCCCTGCGTGATGCTGCTTTGCGCCACGCCCAAAGCCACCATGCTCTGGTGGATGCCAACAGCGATATTCTGGCGGGGGCGGCCGACCGGTTGATCACGCTGGATTCCGATCCGCGCGCGCTTGATCATTGGTTCCGTCAAGAAGCCGAAAAGCAAGAAAGTCCCCGTTGATGGATGACAGCCTGCACGCTCTCGGTCTGACAGACATGGCCGAGGCCATTGCCGATGGCTCGATCACCAGTGTGGCGGCCACAACGGCCTGTCTTGACGCGCTCGATACCACGGGTCGCCGCTTCAATGCGGTTGTGTCGTTACGCCGTGATCAGGCGTTGGAGGCTGCGCATCTGGCTGATCAGGCCCGCGCCGCAGGCCGTTCACTCGGCCCGCTGCACGGCGTGCCGATGGCGCACAAGGATTTGTTTTACCGCAAAGGCGAGATTTCGACGGGCGGGACCAAGATCCGCAAGGATTTTGTTGCCCCCGTTACCGCCACGGTGATCGAGCGGCTCGATCAGGCCGGCGCGGTTGATCTGGGCCGTTTGCACATGGCCGAATTTGCCATGTCGCCGACCGGCTACAATATCCATCACGGGCACGGATTGAATCCGTGGTCGCCCGATCATTGCCCCGGAGGATCATCCAGCGGGTCCGGCATTGCGGTGGCGGCACGCTTGATCCCTGCCGCTCTGGGCACAGATACCGGCGGCTCGATCCGCCATCCGGCGGCCATGTGCGGGATTTTCGGCCTGAAACCGACTTGGGGCCTGGTGCCCTCCACGGGCGTGATGCCCTTGTCGCACAGTCTCGATGTGGTCGGTCCGATGACCCGCAGCCCCGAAGATGCCGCTTTGCTGATGGATGTGATGACCGCGAGCGGCACAACTTATCGTGACGCCTGCAAGGGGCCGGTCAAAGGATTGAAACTGGCCGTGGTCGGCGGGCATTACCGGGCGCAGACGCGCCCCGATGTCGAGGCCGCGCTGGTGGAAGCCGCCCGTGTGATTGCCGGACTGGGCGTCACCATCCGTGACACGACCGCTCCCGATCTGGCATTGGCCCATGCGGGCGCGCATGTGCTGATGACAGTGGAAGCGGCGACCTTGCACCGCACATGGCTGGAAACCCGACCCGATGATTATGCCCCGCAGGTGCGCGGGCGGATCGAACCGGGCCTGACCTATTCAGCCACCCGCTATGTCGAAGCACTGGCCATGCGCGCCGATGTGACCCGTTCATGGCTTGATCAGGCGATGGGTGATGCCGATCTGGCCCTGATACCGGCTCTCCAGCAGGGAGTGCCGACGATTGCCGAGACGACAGAGGGTGATCCTGCCGCCATTGCTGCCGCGATCGCCCGTTGCACATTGTCGACACGCGCCATCAATTATCTGGGCCTGCCCTCTGCCTCAATTTTGTGCGGTTTCGACCCCTCCGGCCTGCCGATTGCCTTCCAACTGGTCGGACGCCCCCACAGCGAGGGAATAATTTTGCGTCTGTCTGACATGTATTGTCATGCGACCGCTTGGAATTTAAAAAAACCACTCTAAGATAGTCTCTTATAGTTCCTTAAATCGGTACTTTTCCAAGTTGCGTAGCGTACTATCGGGGGTGCAAGAGATGAGCTTGAATGACCCGACCTATTGTATACAGTTGACACTATGAATTTAGCATCCATCCGCAGACAAACATTGGCAGATCAGGTGTTCGATCGCGCTGTGGAAGCGATTGTGTCAGGCGAGATTCAGGCGGGTGCTCCGATCAGTGAAATCGAAATTGCAGACCGTTTCGGTGTGAGCCGCGGTCCGGCGCGTGAAGCGATTTTCCGTCTTGAATCCAAAGGACTGGTGACCCGCACGGCCCATCTGGGTGCGCGGGTTGTGGCGCTCACGCTGGAAGATTTGCGCTCCCTTTATGAAATGCGTGAAGCGCTGGAATGTATGGCTACCCGTATGGCGGCAACCCGCATTTCGGATGAAACGCTGTCGCACATGGCTTTCATTCTGGAACGCGACGCCCAAAATGCGGAAATGTCTGCCGGCAAAGCCTATTATCAATTGGGCACCGATGATGATTTCCATGTCATGATCATTCGTGCCAGCGGCAATGTGCGGATCGAACGGGCCTTGTGCGAAGAGCTTTACGATGTGCTCAGGCTCTATCGTTTCCGGTCGAGTCTGGCAGAAGGGCGAGCCTCTGTGTCTTGGGACGAGCATCAGGTGATTTTGAATGCGTTGAAAGCCCGTGATCCCGATGCCGCCGAACAGGCCATGCGCCACCATATCCGCACCTCCTGGTGCAACAATGCCAAATCTTTTGAAATTTCGGGACAGTGATCATGCGTTCAACCACACGGTTTAAACATCTTCTGTCACAAAAGCGGGCGTTGACCTTGCCCGGTGCGGCCAATGCGATGTTTGCTCGGGTGGTCGAGGATCTCGGGTTTGAAGCCTGTTATGTCTCGGGGGCGGGCATTGCCAATATGCATCTGGGCGCGCCCGATATCGGGCTGACAACGCTGACCGAAATCGCCAATGCGGTGTCAGCCATTTCCGATGCCATCAAACTGCCTTTGATGGTGGATGGCGATACCGGCTTCGGCAATGCCGTCAACATGCACCGCACCATCAAAGTGCTGGAACGGGCAGGGGCAGCGGCCATCCAGATCGAGGATCAGGTATTCCCGAAAAAATGCGGTCACTTCAACGGCAAGGAGGTGATCCCCTGCGCCGAGATGGTGGCCAAGATCAAGGCGGCGGTCGATGCCCGCACCGATGCCGATTTCCAGATCATTGCGCGCACCGATGCCCGCGCCATCGAGGGGA
>CAIYZJ010000226.1 GCA_903930675.1 uncultured Hyphomicrobiales bacterium | reverse complement strand
GCCGTGGTGTCTTGGATGATCTCGCCGTCAGGTGATTGCATCACGGGAATCACTTTGAGGCCGACTTGGCGGATGATGTCGCCAACAAACTGAGAATCCGACGCCATCACTTCGTCATAGGCAATGCCCTTTTTGACGGTGGCGGGCACATCGCCTTTCGGCAGGGCTTCCCCGTGCCAGCGCACCTCGCCTTGCGAAGGCACATGCGCCCCGATGATGCAGCGCATCAGGGTGGTTTTGCCCGCGCCGTTATGGCCGAACACGCCGAGCTTGGAGCCGTCGGGAATCGATATATTGATGTTCTGAATGGCGTTCAGAGACCCGTAACCGGCACTGATGTTGACAATATCCAGCATGGTTCAAGTCCCAAAATAGAGTTCGGTCAGGTGCGGATCGTTGATCAACTGCTCGACACTGCCGCGCGCCAGTACCTTGCCCGCAAACATGAACACGCCTTCGTCGCACAGATCGCGGATGAAGGCGACATTGTGCTCGACCACGCAAATGGCCACGCCGCTCGCCGCGATATCGCGCACCGCCTTCTGGATCAGCGCATAGGTCTGGCCTTCGACACCGGCCATCGGCTCGTCGAGCAACAGACAGCGCGCTTCGTTCATCAAGGCGCGGGCCACGCCCACCAGCTTTTGCTGGCCGAAGGAAATGTCCTGCACCCGCGAATGCGCAATCGGCGACAGGCCGGTGCGCTCAAGAATATCGAGTGCGCGATCACGTGCCTCGGCCTCGTGGGCGCGGATCTGGGAAGGGCGGAAAAACACATCCATCAGGCTGTCGGCACTATAGGCGCGCGGCCCCAGCATCAGATTGTCCATCACCGAGAGCGAGGGAAACAGCCGCAAATTCTGCCATGTGCGGGCCAATCCCATGCGGGCGCGCTCGTAGGTCGGCAGCGCTTCGAGTGAGCGGCCGTCGAGACTGACCGAGCCGGCATCGGGTTTGACCACACCGCAGACCAGATTGAACAGCGAGGTCTTGCCCGCTCCGTTCGGTCCGATCAGGCCGAGCACGCGTCCCGCCATCAGATCAAGGTCGATGGAATCGGCCACGACAATGCCGCCGAAACTTTTGCACATGCCGCGAATTTCCAGAGTGGCACTCATGAGCGGGCCTCCTTGGCGGACTGGCCTGCATCGCCCTGTTGTTTGCGACCCACCCACAAATCGGCAGCCGGCAACAGACCTTGCGGCCGCACGAACATGAAGAACAGGACCAGCCCCGTAAACAACAGACCCTGTAACGGACCCAGTATGCTCGGCGGCAGGTTGAAGAAGGTGATGACCTGCGGCATCAGCTGCAACACGATCGCGCCGATCACCGGCCCCATCGTCGTGCGCATGCCGCCCACCACCACCATGGTCAGCACCGCGGAGGATTGCAGCAGGCCGAACTGGTCGGGTTCGAGAAAGCGGAAGTAATGCGCGTAAAGCCCGCCAGCGATCCCGGCAATGCCCGAGCCGATGGCAAACACCGCCACTTTGACCCAGATGGCATTGCGGCCCAGCATCGAAAAGGCCAGTTCGTCATCGCGCATCGCGGTCATCATGCGGCCATAGGGGCCCTGGGTCAGCCAGCGGATAAACAGCACCGTCAGCGCTGCCAGAACCAGCACCAGCACGACATAGCTCTCGCGGCCGAAATCCTTGATCAGGAAAGAGGGAATATTGGTCAAGCCGCCCGCCCCGCCGATCTCGTGGAAATGCTTGGCCAGTTCGATCAGACCGAGCTGGAAGCCGATACTGGCGATCAGCAGATAATCGCCCGACACCCTGAGCGCGGGCACGGCGACCAGCGCGGAAGCCAGCAAAGCCCCGACCCCGCCGCACAGGATCGACACAGGAACCGGCAGGCCATATTGCTTGGACAGCATCGCCGAAATATAGGCGCCGATGGCGTAGAAAATCGGATGGGCAATCGAAATCAGCCCGCAATGACCGATCACAAGATCGAAGCTGGAGGCCAGAATCACAAACAGGCCGATCAGGATCAGGATCGTGAACACATAATCCATGGCTCAGTGTCCCTTTCCGTCGCTGAGGGCTTGCGGAGCAACCGCAAGACGTTTGAGCGTATTGCGCCGTTCGGGCAGGCGGAAACCGCGCGGAAACAGCACGATGGCGAAGAACAAAAAGGCAAACAGCAAAAAGCCCTGCCATGCCGAGGGGATGAACAGGATCGAGCTGTTTTGCACCACACCCAAAACCACGGCGGCAATCGCCGCACCCCAGATATTGCCGATGCCGCCCAGAATGGTCGCAGCCACCGCAAACAGCATCAATTCGGTTGCAGCAGCGGCCTGCACCTGCGCGCGGGTGCCGTAAAGGAACATGCCGATGGAGACGATCACACCGGCCAGCACCATCGACAGCATCAGGATCCGGTCTTTCTGGATGCCGTAAAGCTCGGCCAGATCGGCATTGTCGGCAACCGCCAGCATGAACTGGCCGTTGCGAGAATATTTCAAAAAGGCCCAAAGCCCCGTCAGCACCACCACGGTGGCGGCAATGGCGGGCACATCCCATGCGCTGACAGCGATCCCGCCGACCATCGTCACGGGCCAGAACATCGAGGCGAAAATCGTGGTCGGCCAGGTACCGAAAATCATCATCACCGCATAGGCGATGAACTGGGATGCGATCAACGTGAAAATGAATACGAACATGGCCGAGGCCTTGCGCTGGCGCAGCACGGCAAAGCCGAAATATTCGAGCACAAACGACATGGCGACACCGCCGCCGATCCCCAGCATGAAACCCGCATAACCGGGCAAGTTCAAAATTCGCACACCGACATAGGCGGCATAAAAGCCGCAAGTCATCACGCCGGCTTGCGCGAAGTTGAACACTTTATTGACCTTGAGCACCAAGGCAAAGGCGACAGCGAACAAGACAAAATAGCTGGATGTGGCGAAGGACGTCCACAAAATCTGACTGACCACCGCTAATTCGAACATGATGTCCGCTCTCCTTCAAAAAAAACGGGAGGGAGAACATCCCCCTCCCGCCCGATCAGATATTACTGGCCGACAACAGCCTTTTTGGTCCATTTGCCGTTTTTGACTTCGACAAGATAAACCGGCTT
>CAIYZJ010000225.1 GCA_903930675.1 uncultured Hyphomicrobiales bacterium | reverse complement strand
TTTGGGCGATTCTTTCGGGCAAAAACAGGTGGCCACACTCTATTCGCAGCGCAATCAATATCGGGTTGTGATGGAATCGGACCGCCAGCGCGACCCCAATGATCTGAACGCCCTTTATGTCACAGGCACTGGGGGCGTGCAGGTGCCTTTATCGACCCTTGTAAGGTTCGAGCGCGGGATTTCGCCTCTGCTGGTCAACCATCAGGGCCAGTTTCCGGCCATCACCATCACCTATGACGTCGCCCCCAATGTCTCGCAAGATGCAGCCTTCAAGGCGGTGCGTCGGGTGATCGAGGGTCTGCACCTGCCCGATACGCTCAATTCCGATTTTGCCGGCGATGCCAAAGCCTTTTCGGCCGCGGCAGGCACGCAAGGCCTGTTGATTCTGGCGGCTTTTGTCGCCGTTTATCTGATTTTGGGGATCTTGTACGAGAGCCTCGTGCATCCGCTCACCATCATTTCCACTTTGCCTTCGGCCGGATTGGGGGCTTTGCTGTCGCTCTGGCTGTTCGGCATGGAACTGACGCTGATTGCGATGATCGGTATCATTCTGCTGATCGGCATCGTCAAGAAAAACGGCATCATGCTGGTCGATTTCGCCATTGCCGCGCAACGCGAGCAACAACTTTCGCCCTATGACGCCATTTACAAGGCCTGCGGGGCGCGGTTCCGGCCGATCCTGATGACCACGCTGGCCGCCCTGCTCGGGGCCCTGCCGCTGGTGCTGGCGATGGGACCGGGAGCCGAACTGCGCCGCCCGCTCGGCGTGACCATCATCGGCGGGTTGGTGCTGTCGCAGCTGCTGACGCTCTATACGACACCGGTCATCTATTTGATGATGGACCGTTTCAGCCGGAAAAAGACAACTCTTTCAAACGCATAAAGATTATTTTTTGCCCGTGAACAGCGGGTGAACGATCACATCGCCCGGCTTGATCCCCAAACGCTGCGCCGTGCCTGCATTGAGTTCCAGCACGCTCCAGACCGGCTCGCTGGTGCCGATGGTGCGGGTGGAATGGGGCTCGGTGTTCAGGGCCATTGAAACGATGGTGCCGTCCTTTTTGATGAACAGCATATCGAGCGGAATGAATGTGTCTTTCATCCACATGGAGACCGGAGCTTCGGCTCCGAATTCGAACAACATGCCGCGATCGGCTGGCAGATAGCGACGAAACATCAAACCGCGCGCCCGCTCGTCCACCGTGCGCATGACCTCGACCATAAAGACATTGTCTTTGTTGGCCCCGTTCTGGGTCGAGACGATGGTCAGCTTTTCCAGAGAAGGCGAAGCGGCTTGCGCCTGTGCCTGTCCGCCATTCAACCAAGCCCCCGACAACAAAAGGCCTGCCAGCAGCAGCAGGGACCCGAGAGAAAGCCCGCGGTTGGATTTGAGGCCGGGACGATCCGGAATTGCCGTGGAAACCATGGTCATCAAGCCTTTTTGGTCACTGCTGCTGCGAATGCACGGGAATGAAACCGGCTTATGCCGATCAGACCGAAGCGCGAAAATGGCCGCTCCGTTGCGGGTGGTCAAGCAAAATGCAATGCCGTATCACCCGCAGGTGCAGCAGAAATCCAAAAAAGCTTTAAGACAACGCAGGTCATGCGTGTCTGGCACGCAGGTGTTTTGTCCGGCGCAAATGGGTGCATACACCATTCCTCCGCCCCGAGAGAGGCGGAGAGAAACATGAGTGATAACAGCGTCTCAATGAGAAGCCGGGGGCTGCAATCCATCCACAGGCCGCACCTCTGCCGCCATCAGGCCTTTCGAGCCATAGCCGTAGCGCACCAGAATTTCCTGCCCGGGTTTCAATTCGAAAAAACCGAACCGACGCAAGATTTCCATATGCACGAAAATATCGGGATGGCCGTCTCCCGCATGCACGAAGCCGAAGCCGCGCAAGCGGTTGAACCATTTCACCACCATGCGTTCAAGACCGCTGATCGGCACAACCGTAGTATGCATTCTCGGTATCGGCATTTGCGAAGGATGCAACGCGGTGGATGTATCCATCGCACTCACCCGCACCACCTGCCAGCCCCGTTTGGATTTGACTGCCTCGCAGGTGATTTTGGCACCTTCCAGCGCGGTTTCGAACCCGTCTCTGCGCAGACAACTGATATGCACCAGCACGTCATCGCCACCATTGTCAGGTACGATAAAGCCGAAGCCTTTGGCCACATCGAACCATTTGATGGTTCCGACCATTTCTACGGTTGCCGGCATCCCGCCCATATCGGCAAAGCCGGCATATTGCTTGAAATCCTCGGCAGTTGCTGCCTGCGCGACATATAAGATATCTCTCACTTCATCATTCATTGACCAATACCCACCACCTAATAAAACGCGTTAAAATAAAACCGGTAGCCAAACGCCAGACGGCCTGACAGGGCCTCACAACAAACGATTTTTACAAAGCACACACAAAATTGTCTGACCCAGCTCCCTGAGCGAACTCCCCGACCCGGTTGCCAAAGTGAACAGCCCGACTGAACTGCTGCCAGCAACAGGGATATCACTGCGACCCGACTGCCACCCATCCCGACCCCGGCCCGACAAAACCGGCACCAATCGGGCAAGTGAACCCGTCCGGACAAAGCCGAAACGCCTATTTCCGGCAGACCCATCCTTTCCGTGTCTTGGTTTATGTCTCAATCAAGACATTTTTGAATAATAATAGAAAATTCATAATTTGAAAATAATAGAACTGAATAAAAATCACTATATCGTCAGATAATTATCTAAATTTACAACTATATAGAATTAATTAAAAATGATTAATATAAAAAATTGTATAATGTGACATTTATTCACTTAAAAAATTCCAATAGATTGGCCAATATACACTTATTGGTTGTTGTCATTTATATTCAATTAGTATTACGGGAATTTTGCATTGATCCACCGCAATGCTCCCCATGCACACTGTCCTGTCGAATTGCCATCTTGTCGTGTCACACGCCGACAATTGCGGCAGAGTTATTTGAAACCACCGACAAATGATAATTGACCTCGGACCCGAACAAGGCAAAGAAAAGGAACCGAATGTCCAGCCAAACGGAACATGCCGCCATGACCCAGAGATTTATCCTGACACTGTCCTGCCCCAATCGCCCCGGTATTGTCGCGGCTGTCTCGGGCCTGATTTTCGAGGTCGGGTTCAATATTTTTGACGCCCACCAGTTTGATGACACCGAAACGGGACGGTTTTTCATGCGGGTCGGTTTCAACACGGTGGATCGGGATGGGGCGGTCAACGCGGCGGCTTTACAGCGTTTTGAAAGCGGGTTCGCAGTTATCCGCGGGCAATTCGGCATGGATGCCACCGTGCAGCCAGATAACAAGCCGCGCCGCGTGATGATTTTGGCCTCGCAATCCGATCACTGCCTGTCGGACCTGCTCTATCGCCTGCGCATCGGTGAATTGCCGGTCACCATCAGCGCGATCGTGTCCAACCATCCGCGCGAAACCTATGCGCATCTGGATTTCGGCGATATTCCGTTCCATTACCTGCCCGTGACTCCCGACACCAAAGCGGCGCAGGAGCAGGCCTTGCTCGATCTGGTCGACAGCACAAAAACCGATCTGGTGGTGCTGGCGCGTTATATGCAAATTCTCAGTGACAATCTGGCGACCGCCTTGTCAGGCCGTTGCATCAACATCCATCATTCGTTCCTGCCCGGCTTCAAAGGCGCGCGGCCCTATCACCAGGCACACCGGCGCGGGGTGAAACTGATCGGGGCCACGGCCCATTATGTGACGGCCGATCTCGATGAAGGCCCGATTATCGAGCAGGATGTCGAGCGCATCAGCCACAGCGATACGCCCGAAGATCTGATCCGCAAGGGCCGCGACATCGAACGACGCGTGCTGGCCCGTGCGGTCTTGTGGCATGTGCAGGGCCGCGTGCTGCTCAATGGCAGCAAAACGGTTGTGTTCCCTGCCTGACGGTCAAAATCCGGCCTGATTCAAGTCAGGCCGGATCTTTGGTTACGCCCCTTGCTGGCCGGCATTGGTAAAGAACAACTGTTTGCCGTCGATCTTGAATTGACCGATGGCGGCCTGCCCCTCGGGGCTGACCAGCCAATCGACAAAGGCCTGCCCGTCTTGGGCTTTGACATGCGGATGTTTGGCCGGATTGACCAGCATCACGCCATATTGGTTGAACAGGCGGGCATCTCCCTCGACGCTGATCTGCAATGTGCCTTTGTTCTTGAAAGAGAGCCATGTGGCCCGATCCGACAACACATAGGCCTCCATCGCCATGGCGGTATTGAGTGCCGCACCCATGCCCTGCCCGATTTCACGGTACCAGTTCTGGTTACCACCCTGTGGATTGCCAGCCTGTGGTTTGGCAGGATCAATCCCGACTGCCTTCCACAAAGCCAGTTCTGCCGCATGGGTCCCGGAACGGTCACCGCGCGACACGAAGGGCGAGCCTTTGGCGGCAATAGCCTGCAAGGCCGAAGCGATGTCCTTGACGCCGTTGATCTTGGCCGGATCGCTGGCCGGACCGATCAGCACGAAGTCGTTATACATCACAGCAAAGCGTTTCAGCCCAAAACCGTCTTCGACGAATTTTTGCTCTTGTGCCTTGGCATGCACAAACACCACATCGGCATCACCTCTCCGGCCGGTATCGAGCGCTTGCCCGGTGCCCTGGGCGACCACACGCACCTGAATACCGGTCTTTTGGGTAAACAGGGGAAGAATATGGTCAAACAGACCGGAATCCTGCGTCGAGGTGGTCGACGCAACAGTCACAAAACGCTCCTGGGCCTGTACGGGCTGGCCAGCAATCAGACCAAGTGTAGCCAATAAAACACCAAGCCATTTCAGCATGTTCTTTTCTCCAGAATAGTGATCACCAAACCAGATCCCCGGCGATAAAGGCGCGGGCTTGGTGTGTTTGCGGATCATTGAAAAACCGATGCGCCTCGCTGGCTTCCACCAGCGAACCCGACGCCAGAAACACCACATCATCGGCCAGACGGCGGGCCTGGCCCAGATCATGTGTGCTCATCATAAGGGTAACACCCTCGGCATGCAAGTCCCCCAGCATGGCCTCGATCAAACGCGTGGCGGAAGGGTCGAGTGCGGCCGTCGGTTCATCCAGAAACAGCAGATCCGGCCGCAAAGCCCAGGCCCGGGCGATCGCCAGCCTTTGCTGTTCCCCGCCCGACAATAACCGTGCCGGCCGCTCGCTAAAGCCCGTCAGGCCGAAGCGGTTCAGGGCTTCGACCGCGCGGCTGCGCAATTGTGCGGAAGGCACGCCAACTGTTGCCAGAGCATGGGTGACATTGTCGAACACAGAACGGCGCAACATCACCGGCATCTGGAAGACCATCGCATGGGCGCGCCGTCCTGCCGGATGGTGGTCATTACGGTGAACCTGGCCTGCAACGGGCTGCAGCAACCCGTGACAGAGCCGCAACAGCAGGGATTTTCCAGCCCCGTTCGGACCCAGCACCACCAGGCGCCGCCCGGTTTTAACCTCGAAACTCATCGGGTGGATCAAGGTTGTCCCGCCAATGGCAAAACTCAACCCGGATACCGATAAAGCGGCGGAAGGGTGCTTATCCGGCATGGCGAACCCCGATCCGGCTCATGCCGAAGGCCAGCGCATTGACCATCAAGGTGATGCCGACCAGAATAATGCCCAAGCCGAGCG
>CAIYZJ010000224.1 GCA_903930675.1 uncultured Hyphomicrobiales bacterium | reverse complement strand
TGCGGCAATTTGCCCTTCTTGCGGATCGGAATAAAGCCCGCCGAGAGCTGGTGCGCGACAGCACCGCCCAGAATAAAGCCGCGCGCTTCCATGCCCGCAACCTTGTCGATCTTGGTGCCTGAAAACGGCTGCACCAGCTCATCGACAGCCCGTCTGAACGCACGCGGCTCGCCCAGCAAAGTGGTGATATCGCGGAACAGGATCCCGGGCTTGGGATAATCTTTGATGGTGCGCACGGAATCGGACAAAGGGGGATTGCGGTCAGCGTTCATGATGATGTTCCAGTCAATACAATTCAGGGTCTGAACTCTGCGTTACAGCACACGGCCCGCGACGGCATCGAGCTTGGCGAGCAAAGCGGGGTCACGCATCGCAGGCGCGGTCATGATGGCATGATCAAGCGCGTGATGGCTGCCGACCGGACAGGCCTCGCGCCCGCGCGGGAAATCGAGTGCCAGCCGCCCGACAATTGTGCGCGCCTTGTCGATATTGCCCTTCATCACCGCCAGCACCGAGGCGACATCGACGGCATCATGATCGGGGTGCCAGCAATCGAAATCGGTCACCAGTGCCAGAATGGCATAGGTCATTTCGGCCTCGCGGGCCAGCTTGGCCTCGGGCATCGCCGTCATGCCGATCACATCAAAACCCTGCGCACGATAGAGCAGCGATTCCGCACGGGTGGAAAATTGCGGCCCTTCGATACAGACATAGGTACCGCCGTCATGGACCGGCACCCGCTCGGCCACAGCCGCAGCCTTCAGGCGCGCCGACAGCATGGGCCCGACCGGATGGGCCAGCGAGACATGCGCGACACAGCCCGAGCCGAAAAACGAACTTTCTCGCTTGCGCGTCAGATCGACAAACTGATCCACCAGCACAACCATGCCGGGCGGCAAATCCTCGCGGAACGATCCGCAGGCCGACAGCGACACCAGATCGGTCACCCCTGCCCGTTTCAACACATCGATATTGGCGCGGTAATTGATCTGCGAGGGCGACAGGCGGTGCCCCTCGCCATGACGGGGCAGAAAAACGATCTCGGTCTGCCCGATCCGCCCGCGATGCAACACGCTGGAAGGCTCGCCCCATGGCGACGTGAACACTTCCGTGCGCTTGTCGGTCAATCCGGGCAGATCGTAAATACCGCTCCCGCCGATGATCCCCAGAACCGCTTTGCCCGAAACCATACTCCCCCCTCCATCCGTCACCGGATCACATTCCCAGAAAACCGGCGGTCATAAAACACCGTTGCGTTCACTCCGTGCTTCACCGACGAGGCAAAAAAAAGGCTCCCGTCGGGGAGCCTTTGATATCAACCGATCACCGCGGCAAGATCAAGCATGCGCATGATGATCTTCAATGCGGGCCCAGATCTTTTTCTTGGTGAAATAGAGCAGACCGGCCAGTACGATCAGGAAGGCAATGGCTTTGAAGCCGGTTTCCTTGCGCTTTTCGAGATGGGGTTCTGCGACCCACATCAGGAAAGCGGAAACATCCTTGCTGTATTGGTCGACGGTTTCGGGAACCTGCGGACGACCATCCGCACCCTTCACATACTCCACCTGACCATCATTCAGAGGCTTGGGCATCGCGATGATGTTGCCGGGGAAATACATGTTGTAATATTTGCCGGCCGGGACTTCGACGCCATGGGTGTCATCGCTGTAACCGTTCAGCAAAGCCGAAAGATAATCAACGCCATGTTCCTGATACTGGGTAAACATGTCGACGAGGAACCACGGGAAATCACGCGCATAGGTGCGTGCCTTGGCAATCACGGAGAAGTCGGGAGGCAGTGCCCCGCCATTGGCGGCGGCGGCAGCCTGCTTGTTGGGGAAGGGCGAAGGCCAACGATCGGCCGGACGGCCTTCACGCTCGAACATGTCACCCGCATCGTTCGGGCCGTCCTTGATCTTGAAGGTCGCAGCCAGTGCCTTTACCTGCCCCTGCGAGAAGCCGGGACCACCGGCCTGACCCAAGTTGCGGAAAGCAAGCAGATTGACCGAATGGCAGCTTGCGCAAACTTCCTGATAGACTTTGAAGCCGCGCTGCAACTGGGTCTTGTCGAACTTGCCGAAGGGACCGGCAAAGGACCATTCGATGCGTGGCGGTGTCGGCAATGCATGCGAATGCTGAGCATGAGCGACGCCACCCAAAAAGCCTGACACAAGTGCGGCAGCAGCAATGAGCTTGAAGGTTTTCATAACCATGTCCCCGATCTGTTGCCCGTCAGCCTTTGGTATTTGGTGAAGCAGCCACCGATCCCGCCATGGCGGAAGCCGAGCCTGACGTACCCAAAACCGCTTCGGCAATCGATGCCGGAAGAGGCCGCGTCCGTTCGAACTTGCCCAGCAGCGGCAAGACCACGATGAAATAGGCGAAGTAATAAAGAGTGCAAAGGCGCGATGCATGGACATACAGACCTTCGGGTGGCTTGCCACCGAGCCAGCCGAGCACGATCGCATTGGCGACGAACACCCAGAAAAACACCTGGAAAGCCGGACGATAGCTGCCCGAGCGCACCTTCGAACTGTCAAGCCAGGGCAGGAAGACCAGGATCGCGATAGACCCGAACATCGCCAGCACCCCGAGCAATTTATCGGGAACAGCGCGCAAAATGGCGTAGAATGGCAGGAAATACCATTCCGGCACAATATGTGCCGGCGTCACAGCCGCATTGGCCTCGATATAGTTATCGGCATGACCGAGATAGTTCGGGATGTAGAAGGCGAACCAGCAGAAGAAAATCAAGAAGCAGACCACTGCGAACGCATCCTTCACTGTGAAGTAAGGATGGAAGGGCAAAGTGTCTTTGTCGGTCTTCTTGTCGATACCGGCAGGATTGTTCGAACCGGGCACATGCAAGGCCCAGACATGCAGCACCACAACGCCGGCAATCATGAACGGCAGCAGGTAATGCAGCGAGAAGAAGCGGTTCAGGGTTGGATTGCCGACCGAGAAGCCTCCCCAGAGATAGGTGACAATGGTTTCACCGACAACCGGCAGGGCCGAGAACAGGTTGGTGATCACTGTCGCACCCCAGAAGCTCATCTGGCCCCATGGCAGCACGTAACCCATAAAGGCTGTGGCCATCATCAGCAGGAAGATGATCACGCCGAGGATCCACAACACTTCGCGCGGCTCTTTGTAGGAACCGTAATAGAGGCCGCGGGCAATATGCACATAGACCGCCACGAAGAACATCGATGCGCCGTTGGCATGCAGATAGCGCAGCATCCAGCCGTAATTCACATCGCGCATGATGTGTTCGACCGAATTGAAGGCCAGATCGACATTGGCGACATAATGCATGGCCAGAACAACACCGGTCAAAATCTGCGAGACCAGCATGAAGGCCAGAATGCCCCCGAAGGTCCAGTAATAGTTCAGGTTCCGCGGGTTGGGAAACACCACGAAAGATGAATGGATAAGGCCCATGATCGGCAGCCGGCTTTCGAACCAGCGCCCTATGGCACTCTTTGGAACGTAGGTTGAATGTCCGCTCATGGTGTCAATCCGTCACTCTGGGGCAAACCATATCGAAGCTGGGGCCTTGGGCCTCAACCGATACGAATCTTCTGATCTGATACGAATTCATAGGGAGGCACTGGCAGGTTTGTCGGTGCGGGTCCCTGGCGGATACGGCCTGAAGTATCGAAAATCGAGCCGTGGCACGGGCACAGCCAGCCATTGAAGGCGCCGTCATTGCCTAACGGTACGCAACCCAGATGGGTGCAGTTTCCATAAACAATGAGCCATTGGGCTTTCCCTGCTTTGACGCGGACTGAATCCGGTTCGGGATCACGCAGGCTGGCGACATCTGTTTCAACGGCCGATTTGATTTCCGTTTTCGTGCGGTGGCGCACGAAAATCAGCTTGCCACGCCAGAACAGCTTGACAATCTGGCCTTCCGCGACGGGCGTCAGGTCGAAATCGACCGGTGCGCCCGCTGCAATTGTGTCGGCATCCGGAGCCATCTGGCTCACGAAGGGCCAAATAGCAGATGCTGCGGCAACAGCGCCTGCAGCGCCTGTCGCGATGAAGAGAAAATCTCGTCTTGTGTGTTCGGTAGCGGTTGTCGCCACGTCAGTCATCCTCGCGCTCTCGACCCGGAAGCCGCACCGGTGTGGTGCCCCCCAAGCAAAGTTTCGATGGGTTATCACATCTTTTAACAGCCATTTGCCCGTCAATGCAAACAGATGGCGATTAAAAAATACTTGCGGCGGCGTGTTTCGCATGGGTTAAGCGGCTTGTCTATAGTCCGGATTGCGAATATGCGGCCTTTTCTGCCGGATTTACACTGATGATTGTGAGGACCCTTTGAAACCCAGCGCGATCCGATTGGCTCTCTACGAGCCAGATATACCGCAAAATGCGGGCACTTTGCTGCGTCTGTGCGCCTGTCTGGGTGTCGATGCGCATCTGATCGAACCGACAGGATTTCCTTCGTCCGACCGCGCTTTTCGCAGGGCAGGTATGGATTATCTCGATGCCGTCAGCCTGCAACGCCACATTTCGTGGACGCAATTTCAGGACTGGCGGCAGGCTGATCGGGGCCGTCTGGTGCTGGCCACCACCAAAGCGGCAGAAAATTACACCGATTTCCGATTTTTACCCGGCGACATCATCATGACGGGGCGCGAAAGCGCGGGCGTGCCTGATTCTGTCCACGGGGCGGCTGATGCCCGAATCAAGATTCCCATGCGAAGCAGTCTGCGTTCCATCAATGTCGCGGTCGCCGCCGCCATGCTGCTGGGCGAGGCCTTGCGCCAGACGTCGGGCTTTCCGGCCGAACCACAAGGAGATTGACGTGAGCGACACTCCCCCTTTTCCCGCACCGGAAGAACTCGAACGGCGCAAAGCCACCGCCAGCGCGTGGTTTTCCACCCTGCAGGGCCGCATTTGCGAGGCCTTCGAGGCGCTGGAGGACGAGGCACAGGGCCCGTTTTTCCCCGAAGCCCCGCAACAGGCCGGACGTTTCGTCAAAACCCCGTGGCAGCGCACCGATCATTCGGGCGCGCCGGGCGGCGGCGGCACGATGGCAATGATGGGCGGGCGGGTGTTTGAAAAAGTCGGCGTGCATGTCTCGGCGGTATTCGGCGAGTTTGCACCGGAATTCCGCAACCAGATCCCCGGTGCGCAGGACGATCCGCGCTTTTTCGCCACAGGCCTGTCGCTGATTGCCCATCCGTGGAACCCCAACGTGCCGACCGTGCACATGAACACCCGCTATGTGGTAACCACCAAACAATGGTTCGGCGGCGGGGCCGATTTGACACCTGTGCTCGACCGTCGCCGCACGCAGGAGGACCCCGACACGCTCGCGTTCCATGGCGCGATGCGCGATGTCTGCAACCGCCATGCGGATATCGCGCCCTATGACACATTCAAAAGCTGGTGCGATGACTATTTCCATCTGAAGCACCGCAACGAGCCGCGCGGCATCGGCGGCATTTTCTACGATTATCTCAACCATGGTGACTGGGAGGCCGATTTTGCCTTTACCCGCGATGTCGGAGAAACGTTCCGCGCCACCTATCCGGCCATTGTGCGCGCCAATCTCAATACGGCTTGGACCGAGGCCGACCGGATCGAACAGCAGGTGCGGCGTGGCCGCTATGTCGAATTCAACCTGCTCTATGACCGCGGCACCATTTTCGGCCTCAAAACCGGCGGCAATGTCGCTTCCATCCTGTCCTCGATGCCGCCGACGGTACGCTGGCCGTAAAACGCTACAAAAGACCGCTGGTTGCGCTATAATGCAGGTATGAACAGCCCCGCTTCCCTGTCCGGTCTCGACACTTTGCGCCAGCATCTGCCGGAAACGGCGGAGGGTGCGGCGCGCGGGCGCGCAAATCCATCCGAGTGGAACCCGCCATTTTGCGGCGAGATCGATATGGAGATCCGCCGCGACGGCTGCTGGTTCTATCAGGGCTCGGTGATTGCGCGGCCCGCTTTGGTCAAACTGTTTGCCTCGGTGTTGCGGCGCGAGGGCGGGGCCTATTATCTGGTCACCCCTGTCGAGAAAGTCGGCATCCGCGTCGAGGACCAACCCTTTCTGGCGGGCCGGCTCGAGATCAGCGGGACAGACGACCAACCGGTTTTGCGGTTGGGCACCACATTGGACGAGTGGGTAGAAGTGTCGGAAAGCCATCCCTTGCGGTTCGACCGGCTTGCGCAAGACGGACTGGCACCGGCGGTGATGGTGCGCGATGATTTATGGGCGCGGCTGTCGCGTCCGCTCGGTTTCGAACTGGCCGAGCGCGGGCAGATCAACAGGCTTGACGGCACCGACTGGTTTGGCGTGTTCTCCCATGGCGCATTTTTTCCGATGATCGAGGCTGACGCACTTGACCAAGCATGATCATACCCTTGTGGCACCGGTCAACCCTGCCCCTGCCCCCGATCTCGGCACGTTCGAGCAGCGTGTGCGCGAGCGGTTGAGCTTGCAGGCCCCCGAAGCAATCTATGATCCGGCTTGGCAGCCCGAACGCGGCGACCACAATCTGGCTCCGATGATGGCCCCTGCGGACGGGCGCGAGCACAGGCTTGCCGCGGTTCTGCTCGGCATTGTCACCCATAATGACGGGCCGACCGTGCTGTTGACCCGCCGTTCGGCGCAATTGCGCACCCATTCCGGCCAGATCGCGCTGCCGGGCGGCAAGATCGACCCCGAAGACGACAGCGCGCTGGCCGCCGCCTTGCGCGAGGCCAATGAGGAAATCGGTCTCACACCCGACTGGATCAGCCCCTTGGGCTATCTCGACCCCTATCTGTCGGGCACGGGCTTCCGCATCCTGCCGGTGGTCGCAACGATCCGGCCCGGTTTTGCGGTCACACCCGATCCGTCCGAGGTCGATCATGTGTTTGAAGTACCGCTGTCCTTTTTGATGGATCCGGCCAATCATGTGCAGGGCCATCGGGACTTCAAAGGGACGATCCGGCATTTCTATACGATGACCTATGGCGAGCATTATATCTGGGGGGTGACCGCGGGCATCCTCAAAAACCTTTACGATAGGCTGTATTCGTCATGATCAGATTGATTTTCATCGAGCTTTTGCTGTTTTTAACCCCCAGTCTGCTGTTTATTGCCTATTTGTTGGTCAAGAAGCGCGATCCGCGCCACCGTGTCCATTGGAACGGCAAGGGCTTGCGGCTGTTTCTGGTCGGCATGGTGTTTGCCGGCCTGTTCTTTGTTTACGAGGGTCTGGTGTCGGAACGCCAGCAAGGGGTCTATGTCCCCGCCCATACCGAGAACGGCGTTCTGGTGCCGGGCCGTTTTCAATGAGCCGTCCCGTGAATCAGACTGTGCCTCCGGCATTGCATCTCTTGCTGGATGATCCGGCCTTGCGGCGGATTTTCGCTTTGCTTGACGAGGGCGAAAACAGCGTGCGGCTGGTCGGCGGGGTGGTGCGCAATGTATTGATGGGTCGTTCTGTCACCGATATCGACATGGCAACCACCCATCTGCCCGAAACGGTGATGGAGAACTTCTCTCAGCGCAGGCAACAGATCGTCCAGGCAGTAAAAGACGAATTGGAAGCCATGGGGCTCGATGGTGACATTGCCAATGCAAGCAGGGGCATGTTTCAGAAGGCAACGCTAGAAACGAGAAATGATAAAACCGAGCTGTCAAGAATCGATCTGCAATCCATTTGGAAGCAACGTGGCTTGGGATTAGGTTTCTCGGAAAAAGAAGTCATTGCACTCATGAATTCCGAGATCAAAGCGGAATTGACGTCT
>CAIYZJ010000223.1 GCA_903930675.1 uncultured Hyphomicrobiales bacterium | reverse complement strand
CAGCGGTTATCACGGCTGGAATGACTGGTATCTGGCAGCCAATCTGGCTGACGAGGCGGGTCTGGACGGGCAATTGATGCCGGGCCTTGCCCCCAATGGAGTGCCGCGCGGGCTGAAAGGCACTGCCATTCCGTTTTTTGTCAATGATATCGCCTCGCTGCGCGACCAGATGCGCGGGCAGGAAAACAAAATTGCCGCCATTGTAATCGAACCGGCGCGCGGCGAGAACGCGCCGCGTGACTATCTCGTACAACTTAAAGCGCTGGCTGAGGAAATTGGCGCGGTACTTATTTTCGACGAGATTACTAGCGGTTTCCGCCTCTGCGCGGGCGGGTTGCACCGCCTGTTTGATGTCAATCCGCATATGGCGGTTTTTGCCAAATCTCTGGCCAATGGCTATGCCATGTCCGTTGTGATCGGCACCGAGGATGTGATGCAGGCGGCACAATCCACCTTCATTTCATCGACCAATTGGACCGACCGCGTCGGGCCTGTGGCAGCTTTGGCAACCATTGCCAAATATCGGCGCGAGAATGTGCAGGACCACATCAAATCCCTCGGCATCCGCATGAAACAGATGTGGCAGGCGGTGGCCGACAAACACGGTATCGGGATCAAAGTATCGGGACTGGAGAGCCTGCCGAGTTTCGGTTTCGACAATGACCACGCCATCGCCCTCAATACCGGCTTGACGGTAGAAATGCTCAAACGCGGGTTTTTGGGGTTCAGACAATTCCGCCCCTCTTTCGCGCATCAAGACGAACATATGACAGCTTTTGAAGGGGCTCTGGATGAGGTTTTTGCCGAATTGAAAGCCATGATCGAGCAGAAAAAGCCGTTCCCCGATGCCTTGCATCACACCGGCTTTCACCGCCTCACGCGGGAATAGGCGTTCGGGTTACGGCTGCAACTGCCAAATCGCCTGCCGCAGCACCGAGCGTTTGGCGCTTTCCTTGCGTTCGTACCACACCGTGAAAAACCGTCCATCCGCCAATTCGACGCTGGAGGGATAGCCGAGATCGGTACAGGTGCCGTCATCGGAAATGGTCACAGGCTCTGACCAGCTTGCGCCGTGATCGGCACTGAAACGCGCCTGATTGCCGAATGGCGGGCGGCGATAGCCATAGGTCATCATCAAGCGGCCATCCCCCAACAACAGCAAATGCGAGGGCAAGCCCCAGACCCCGATGCTGTGAGGAGTTGACCATGTCAGCCCGCCATCACGCGACACACTTTGCAGCGTTTCTCCCTGATTGGCCTTGTTCCAGTTGCGGATCTGCACAATGATATCGCCATTGGCGGCCTCGATCCCGTGCAATTCGTGATATTCAAGCGCCGTATCACCCTCGCGGACCGGCAATTCCGCGTGCCATTGCCACGACTGGCCGTCATCATGCGAGATGCTGAAGCCGACCCGATCCTGCCCGCCCCATAATTCCTTGCCCGGATAGAGCAAAACGCCCGAGCGCAGGCTGATCGGCCCATGCGGACTATTGACCAGAGACGGCACCGGTTGCGACCATGTCACCCCGCCATCAACAGAGCGCT
>CAIYZJ010000222.1 GCA_903930675.1 uncultured Hyphomicrobiales bacterium | reverse complement strand
ATCCCGTGCTGATCGGCGAGCCGGGCGTCGGCAAAACCGCCATCGCCGAGGGCCTCGCCTTGCGCATCGTCAATGGCGATGTGCCCGAAAGCCTCAAGAACAAGCAACTCCTGTCGCTCGATATGGGCTCGCTGATTGCAGGGGCCAAATATCGCGGTGAATTCGAGGAGCGGCTGAAGGCCGTTTTGTCGGAAGTGACTGCTGCGGCAGGCGACATCATCCTGTTCATCGATGAAATGCACACGCTAGTGGGCGCGGGCAAGGGCGAAGGGGCAATGGATGCCTCCAACCTGCTCAAGCCCGCTCTGGCACGCGGCGAATTGCATTGCATCGGCGCGACCACGCTGGATGAATACCGCAAACATGTCGAAAAAGACGCCGCACTGGCCCGAAGGTTCCAGCCGGTGTTTGTGTCGGAACCGACGGTCGAAGACACCATTTCGATCCTGCGCGGGCTGAAAGAGAAATACGAACTCCATCACGGTGTCCGCATCACCGACAGCGCGATTGTCGCGGCGGCCACTTTGTCGAACCGCTATATCACCGACCGGTTTTTGCCCGACAAAGCTATCGACCTGATCGACGAGGCGTCCTCGCGCCTCAGGATGCAGGTTGATTCCAAGCCCGAGGAACTCGACGAACTCGACCGCCGCATCATGCAGTTGCGGATCGAGCAGGAAGCCCTGCGCAAGGAAGAGGACGTGGCCTCGAAAGACCGGCTGGCCCGTCTTGAAAAGGAATTGTCGGACCTCGAAGAACGCTCGGATCTTTTGACCGCGCGCTGGAAGGCCGAAAAGGACAAGCTCGGCAGCGTCCAGAAAATCAAGGAACAGCTCGAACAGGCCCGCAATGATCTCGCCAATGCCCAGCGCAAGGGCGAATATCAAAAGGCCGGCGAATTGGCCTATGGATTGATCCCCGACCTCGAAAAGCGGCTGATCGCCATCGAAGGCGAGGAGGCCAAGGGCACCGCACTGGTTGACGAGGCCGTGGGCGCCAACGACATCGCGCAGGTCGTGTCGCGCTGGACCGGTGTGCCGGTCGAACGGATGCTGGCGGGCGAAAAAGAAAAACTCCTGATGATGGAAGCCAAGCTCGGCGAACGGGTTGTCGGCCAGATCGAAGCCGTCCATGCGGTGGCTACCGCCGTGCGCCGTGCAAGGGCGGGCTTGCAGGATCCCCATCGTCCGATCGGCTCTTTCATGTTCTTGGGGCCGACCGGCGTCGGCAAAACCGAGCTGACCAAGGCTCTGGCCGGGTTCATGTTCGATGACGAAAGCGCTTTGCTGCGCATCGACATGTCGGAATATATGGAAAAGCACTCGGTCGCCCGCCTGATCGGCGCACCTCCCGGCTATGTCGGCTACGAGGAAGGCGGGGCCTTGACCGAGGCCGTCAGACGCCGGCCCTATCAGGTCGTGCTGTTCGACGAAATCGAGAAAGCCCATCCCGACGTGTTCAACATCCTGTTGCAGGTGCTCGACGATGGCCGCCTGACCGACGGGCAGGGCCGCACGGTCGATTTCCGCAACACACTGATCATCATGACCTCGAATCTCGGGTCGGAATATCTGGTCAACCAGCCCGAAGGCGAGGACAGCGAGGCGGTGCGGGACGATGTGATGGGCCTTGTCAAAACCCATTTCCGGCCCGAATTCCTCAACCGCGTCGACGAAATCATCCTGTTCCATCGCCTGCAGCGCAATGAAATGGGGGCGATTGTCGATATCCAGATGGTGCGGCTGGCCAAATTGCTCGAGGAGCGCAAGATCGTCCTCGATCTGTCGCCCGATGCCCGCGAATGGCTGGCCGAACGCGGCTACGAGCCCGCTTATGGCGCACGCCCGCTGAAACGGGTGATCCAGAAGCATCTGCAGGACACGCTGGCCGAATTGATCCTGTCGGGCGCGATCAAGGACGGCGAACATGTGCCCGTCACCGCCGGACCCTTGGGCCTGATCATCGGCGGCCATGCCTGCGAGCCGAACCGGCCTGTCAAAGCGCTGTTGAACTAAACAAAATCGGCGGCACAGGCCCTGCTTGTGCCGCCCCTGCCCTGCAACCGAACGTCTCTATTGCATTGCACCAAGATCCGCCGCTAAAGTCTGCGCCGCTGATCCTGTGTCCAGTATGCGAAGAGAACCCGATGCTTCCTGATTTGCGTGACGAGGCCCGATTGCGTGCGGCGTTCCGCTGGGCGATTCCGCAGCATTACAATATCGGGGTCGATGTCTGCGACCGCTGGGCCATGGCGGAGCCGGACCGGCCTGCGATTTTCGAGGTCTCGCCCTCCGGTGCGGTCAAAACCGCCACTTACGGACAGATCCGCGACGCGTCCAACCAATTGGCCAATGCCTTGCGCGCTCATGGCATCGGACGCGGGGACCGCGTGGCCATATTGCTGCCGCAGGCCATCGAGGTCGCCCAAACCCATGTCGCGGTGTATAAATCGGGAGCGATTGCCCTGCCGCTGGCGGCCCTGTTCGGGGTCGATGCGCTGGCCTACCGGCTGGAGGATGCGGGCGCGCGCGCACTGGTGACCAATGCGGCCGGTCTCGAAAAAATCCGCAAAATCGCCAATCTGCCTGCAACGCTCGAACTGATTCTGTCGATTGACGGGGCCGATGGCGGCGCGCTCGATTATCACAGCGCGCTGGCTGGACAATCGACCCGTTTCACCCCTGTCGATACGCTGGCCGATGATCCGGCCATGATGATTTACACCTCGGGCACCACCGGACACCCCAAAGGGGCCTTGCATGCCCATCGGGTCTTGCTGGGCCATTTGCCCGGCGTGCAGCTCCCCCATGATTTCTTTCCGCAAACAGGCGACCGGATGTGGACGCCCGCCGATTGGGCATGGGCGGGCGGTTTGCTCAACGGCTTGTTGCCGAGCATGCATTTCGGCGTGCCGACGATTGCCCGCAAATTCGACAAATTCGACCCCGAAGAGGCCTTTTCGCTGATAGAGCGGATGCAGGTGCGCAACACTTTTGTGCCGCCCACCGCGTTGAGAATGTTGCGGGCGGTCAAAAATCCGCGCGAGCGTTTCAAACTGTCGCTGCGCACGGTCGCCTCGGGCGGCGAGGCTTTGGGGGCGGAAACCTTTGCATGGGGGCAAGAGCAACTCGGGCTGACCATCAACGAATTTTACGGCCAGACCGAATGCAATCTGGTGCTCGGCTCCTCGGCCGCACTCGGCATGGTCAAAGCCGGACTGATCGGAAAGCCGATCCCCGGCCATCGGGTTGCCATCATCCGTGCGGACGGCACGCGTTGCGAGGTCGGCGAATTGGGCCAGATCGCCGTGCACCGGCCCGATCCCGTGATGTTTTTGTGCTATTGGAACAAGCCAGAAGCCACCGCCGAGAAATTCATCGGTGACTGGATGACCACGGGCGATCAGGGCGAGGTCGATTCCGACGGCTTCATCCGCTTTATCGGGCGCGATGACGATGTGATTACTTCGGCAGGGTACCGGATCGGCCCGACCGAAATCGAGGACTGTCTGATGCAGCATCCGGCCATCGCGCTGGCCGCCGTGGTCGGCAAGCCAGACCCGCTGCGAACCGAAATCGTCAAAGCCTTTGTGGTGGTCAAAGCCGGATTTGAGTCCACGCCCGAATTGGCCAGCGAGATCGGCCAATTCGTCAAATCGCATCTGTCGGCGCATGAATATCCGCGCGAGGTCGAATTCATCGATGAATTGCCGCTGACCACCACCGGAAAAGTGATCCGCCGCCTGTTAAGAGACCGCTCTTAAAGTGTTTGCCTAACGGCGCAACGAGAGCGGATTATCTGCCAGAGCGGCGGCATCGGGACGGTCGATTTGCGGCTGTCCGGTCAAAGCCTTCCACAGACCCTGCACGAATTCCTCGTCGAGATCGCGGGTGATGAACACCAGCCGCGTGCGGTGATCGGCATCGGGCCAATGCGGCAGACGCACCGGCGGGTGGAACACATGCTGCACCCCGTGCAGCAGGATCGGCTGGTCCGGCTGATCCGCCAGTTTGATCAATCCCTTGACCCGCAACAGCTTGGGCCCGTGGGCCGACCGCAACAGATCGATAAACAACTCAAGCGCGCTTGCTGCAATCGGCACATCACTGAGCAGGGAAAAAGCCCGGATATGGGCATCATGCCTGTCTGGATCATGATGGTGGTGATGATCGTGCCCATGATGATGGCCGTGATGGTGGTGATGATCGGCCGCATGCTCGGCGTGCAGCCAAGCGGCGACATCGGCCAGTTTCTCGGCTGTGACAAAGCCTGTCAGATCGAGCAATTGATGCGGAGTCGCCTCGCCTTTGGCGGCATCCAACACCCGGGCATAGGGGTTGAGCCGCTGCAACCGCGCTTTCAGACTGTCGAGCACCGCGGGCTGACCGGCTAAAAGATCGGTTTTGGTCAGCACCAGCACATCGGCGACGGCTGCCTGTTTGACCGCCTCGACATGGGCATCCAGCGTCGCCTCGCCGTTGACCGTATCGACCAGCGTCATCACGCCTTGCAGACGGTAGCGCAGGTTGAGATAGGGATGGCCGAGCACCGATTGCAGCACCGGCGCGGGATCGGCCAGTCCTGTGGTTTCGATCACCACTCTGGAGAAAGCCGGAATCCGGCCATTGTCGACATCGCGCAACAGGTCTTCGAGCGTCGAGACCAGTTCGCCGCGCACCGTGCAGCACAGGCAGCCCGACGACAGCAAAACGGTGTTCTGGTCCTTGACCTCGATAAACAGATGATCAAGGCCGACCGAGCCGAACTCGTTGATGATCACCGCCGTGCCCGCCATCGCGGGATCGTGCAGCAGGCGGTTGAGCAAGGTGGTTTTGCCCGCACCCAGAAATCCGGTCAGTACAAAAAGCGGGATCATGTCAGGCCGTTTGGTCATTTTGAACTCCTGCACGCATCCGCCGCCATTCGAAAGTAACATTGGTGATGATGGCTGCCAGCACCAGCAGGCCACCGCCATATTGCATGACGCTCAGCACTTCGCCCAGAATGAAATGGGCCGACAGCGTGGCCACCACCGGTTCGAGGCAAAAGGCCAGACCGCCCACCACCGCGGAAATACGGCTGAGCGCAAACAACTGGCACAGAAACCCGACAGCATAACCGCCGATGGTCAGCGCAACAGCCATGGGAGCCAGCAGCAGGACCGCAGGCGGGGGCAAGCCCGTGGTCGACAGGGCAATCGCGGCTGCGACCGGCAGCATCACCACTTGCATGACAATGGCTTTGGGAATTGTCGCGGTTTTGGGCGAGCGCGTGCCGAAGAAAAACTGCATGGTTGCCGACAGGCTGGCCCCTGCCGCCAGCAACAGGCCGAGCGGATCCAGCTGGTTCAGGGACGGCCCGACCACGATCACCACGCCGGTGAAAGCCATGATGACGATCACAACCAGATCCATGGTCAGCTTGCGCCGCTCGAAAATCGGGCTGAGCAGAACCACCAGAATCGGGAAAGTGTAAAAAATCACCGCCGCCACCGTGACCGGAATGTAAGCCACCGAGGAAATATAGCACAGGCCCACACCGCTGCTGGCCAGCGCCATGCCGATAATGGCTTTCCATTCCGACCGGTCGATCACGAAAGCGGTGCGGCCGACCAGCAAAATCAGCAGGCCGATCGGCACCATCAGAAATACCCGATAGAAAAAGACGGTCGGCCCCATAATACCCGACTGGCTGGCAATCTGGGCAAAGATGATGTTGAAGCCGTAGGAACAGGCGCCCAACAAGGCAATGCCGAAGCCGAGCAAGAACCGTCCGCCTGCCGATGGCGGGATGGCGGCAGGGGCTGGCGATGAAGCCGCGGCGGGTTCCGTCATGTCCGGGGTCCGTTATTGGGGAGAGGCAGGCGGGTTGGCTGCCTTTTTCGCGGGTTTTTTGGCGGGATTGGCGGGTTGATCAGGCTTTGTTGACTGATCAGGCTTTGTTGATTGATCAGGATTGGCGGGTTGATCAGGATTGGCAGCCGGGGTTTTGAGCGGTCCCAACGTCACGATCACCGGTTCGCCCTTTTCACGCGGTGGCAGAACAGGAGGCGCGGAACGGGAGGCGGGCGGGTTTTGCGCGTCCGTGGCGGCATCCGTCTCGCCGATGTCCTTGCGGCCGCAAATCACCCCGCGCAGATCAGGCGGCTCGGACCCGAGACGGCGCGGCAAAGAGTCCAGCATCGGCCCCGGCATCGAGGGTCCGAACCCGCGATCGAACAATTCCATGGTTTTCAGGGTCCGTTCGGCCGCCGAAGGCATGCCGAACACCACCGCAATCAAGCGTTTGTTGCCGCGTTGGGCGGTCGCCACGACATTGAAACCGGAGGCGCAGATAAAGCCGGTTTTCATGCCGGTTGCGCCTTCATAACGGCCGATAATGCCATTGGTGTTTTCCATCACCTTGTCGCCGATCTGGATGGCGGGTAGACCGAACAGATTGTTCAATTTGGGAAAATCCAGCGTGATCCGGCGCGCCAGAATTGCCATATCGCGGGCGGTGGTTTTCTGGCCTTCGGCAAACAGACCATGCGGATTGACAAAATGGCTGTCGACCATGCCAAGCGCCGCGGCCTCGCGGTTCATCATCCCGGCAAACCCCTCGACCGACCCGCCGAGGCTTTCGGCCACGATGACGGCGATATCATTGGCGGATTTGACCAGCAAAATCTTGACGGCGGCGTCCAGTGTCAGGGTTTGGCCGACCTTCATGCCGATCTTGGACGGCGGCATGGCCTTGGCCCGCTCGGAGGTGACCAGCGGCGTGGTCCATTTGATCCGGCCCGCCTGCACCGATTTGAACGCCAGATAGACCGTCATCAATTTGGTGACCGAAGCAGGGTGCCACAATTGCGTCGCGTCATCGCTGTAAATCACGCGGCCCGTATCGAGATCGGCCAGCAACAAGGGGGCGGCGCGCAGGGGCAATCCCGACAGGCCCAGACAAACCCCGATCACGATCACTAAACGGCTTAACAGGCGCATCGGCACTTCCCGAAAAGGGCGAAAGACGGGCAAGCCCGCTCAAGCATCTGCTCTAAATCATCTTGCCCCGATTTGCCTAGAGACAACCTTGCTGATAGGCAAAGAGCATCCGTGTCACTTCCCCCGCGAGGCGCGTCCCATGGCCACTCTCTGGATGATCGCAACCCTGATTGCCGCTGCCGCGCAGACGGCACGCAATGCCATGCAGCAAAGCCTGACAGCAACCATCGGCACCATCGGGGCCACGCAAGTGCGGTTTTTATACGGATTTCCCTTTGCGCTGGTGTTCCTGTTCGGCACGTCCTTCGTGACCGGCGTCGCCGTGCCGCCGATCAACAAGATGACCTTTGCCTTCGGCCTGTCCGGCGCGATCATGCAGATCATCGGCACGATTTTGATGCTGCTGGCCATGCGGTTGCGCTCGTTCGCGGTGGCGACCGCCTATCTGAAAACCGAACCCGTTCTGGTGGCCATTGCCGGTGTGCTGGTGCTGGGCGAGCATCTCGATCCCTATGCCTGGCTGGCGATTGTGGTGGCGACCACCGGCGTGGTTGTGCTGACCTGGAAGCCGCAGGAAGGCGATCTCGGCTCCTCCTGGAAACCGGCTTTGTTCGGGATCGGGGCAGGCGGGTGCTTCGCACTGGCCGCCGTGCTGTTTCGCGGCGGGATTTTATGGCTCGAACCCGCGCCCTTCTATCTGATGGCCAGCACCATGCTGGCTTGGTCGCTCGGCATCCAGTCGTTCATTCTGATGGTCGGCATGCTGGTGTTCGACCGCCCCGCTTTGATCAACAGTCTGAAAGCCTGGCGGCAATCGCTGTTTGCCGGATTTATGGGGGCTTTTGCGTCGCAATTCTGGTTTATCGGCTTCTCGCTGACCTCGGCCGCCAATGTCCGCACGCTGGCACTGGTGGAAGTGGTGATGGCACAGGGCGTGTCCCGCGGGCTGTTCAAACAGAAGACCACGCTGCGGGAATTGTCCGGCATGGCGCTGGTGGTGGGGGGCGTAGCCGCCTTGCTGGTGCTGCACCATTGAGGGATCATCCGTTTTGACCTCTTGTCATCGGGTCTTTGATGCGGCTTGATGGATGATGATGATTAAAAACCGATGCGGGGAGACGAGGTATGACGGCAGCAATAGTGGGTTGGGCGCATACGCCTTTCGGAAAGCTGGATGCGATCAGTGTCGAAAGCCTGATTGTCCGCGTCACGCGCGAAGCACTTGATCATGCGGGCCTGAATCCGTCCGACGTCGACGAAATCGTGCTGGGCCATTTCGGTTCGGGCTTCTCGCCGCAGGATTTCACCGCCAGCCTCGTGCTGCAGGCCTCCGACGATCTGCGTTTCAAACCGGCCACCCGTGTTGAAAATGCCTGCGCCACCGGCAGTGCCGCCGTGCATCAGGCCATCAAGAGCATCAATGCCAAAGCCGCCCGTATCGTGCTGGTGGTCGGCGTCGAACAGATGACCGCGACACCGGGGCCGGAAATCAGCAAGACGCTGCTGCGCGCCTCCTATCTGGCCGAAGAGGGCGATACGCCCAACGGTTTTGCCGGCGTGTTCGGCAATATCGCCGCCGGCTATTTCCAGCGCCACGGCGACCAGAGCGATGCTCTGGCAATGATTTCTGCCAAAAACCATTTCAACGGTGTCAGCAATCCCTATGCGCAGATCCGCAAGGATTTCGGCTTCGACTTCTGCCGCAACGAAAGCGAGAAAAACCCGTTTGTTGCCGGTCCGCTCAAACGCACCGATTGCTCGCTGGTCTCGGACGGTGCGGCCGCTTTGGTGATTGTCGATCAGGAGATCGTCGACCAATTCCCGCGCGCCATCGGCTTTCGGGCCACCGCCCATGTCAATGATTTCCTGCCTCTGTCCAAGCGCGACATCCTGCGTTTCGAGGGCTGCGCGACCGCATGGCGGCAGGCGCTCGCCAAAGGCGGGGTCACGCTCGACGATCTGTCCTTTGTCGAAACCCATGATTGCTTCACCATCGCGGAATTGCTCGAATATGAAGCCATGGGCCTGACCGCAGAGGGACAGGGCGCGCGCGCCATCAAAGAGGGCTGGACCCGCAAGGACGGCAAATTGCCGGTCAATGCCTCGGGCGGTCTGAAGGCCAAGGGCCACCCGATCGGCGCCACCGGCGTCTCGATGCACGCATTGACCGCGATGCAGTTGACGGGTGAAGCAGGCGATATGCAAATCCAAGGCGCCAAGCTCGGCGGCATCTTCAACATGGGCGGCGCGGCTGTTGCCAATTATGTATCGATTCTCGAGCGTCTGCGCTGACAACGCTGCTGGCCGGGGTGTCTCAATCGCTTTTGGCCTCGATGGCCAGCGCATGGACACCCGAAGCCAGTTCCCCGGCCAGCGCCGTATTGATCATGCGGTGGATATCGACGCGGCTCTTGCCCTTGAAGGCCGATGAAACGATCCGGACGCGGAAATGGGTTTCCCCTCCTTCGCGGAAGCCGCCATGGCCACGGTGGTTTTCCGACTCATCGAGCACATCCAGCACGGTCGGCGCGAATGATGCTGTCAGTATGGCCAGCATCCGCTGTTTCGTGGTCGTGCTGTCTTGAGCGGTCATCGAAAGCCCCGTCCGTTTGTGATTGCGCTTCATGACTCTGTGCCAGCTTGGTCAAGGAACGGCAAGACATACTTGTTACAAAGAAATACTTGCTCCCAACCCTGCCCTTCTCCTATGAAGGTGGGATGAATCTGAACTCGCCCTTGTTTGACCGCATCCGCACGCGCCGCAAAGCCGATCGGGCTTCTGCCCGTGACGAGCCAGCGCGCTGCGATCATGAAGGGTGTTCGGAAGCGGGGGGCTTTCGCGCCCCCAAAGGGCGCTCGGAAGAAGGCAAATACTGGAATTTCTGTCTCAACCACGTCAAAATCTACAACCAGTCCTATAATTATTTCATCGGCATGAGCGATCAGGATGTCGCCCGCTACCAGAAAGATTCAGTGATCGGTCACCGGCCGACCTGGTCGATGGGGGCCAATTCGCGTGGCGCGCATGCCAATGCCAAAGTGGACACTGCCAAATTCGGCGATCCGTTCGATCTGTTCGCCGATACTGCCTTTGCCCAACGCCAGGCCCAAGCAGATGCGGCCCGCAAGCCCAGTATCGGGCCGGTCGCGCTCAAAGCACTCGAGCGGCTCGGCCTGAGTGATCAGGCCACGGCGCAAATGATCAAAACCAAGTTCAAATCGCTGGTGAAACAGCTGCATCCCGATGTGAATGGCGGGGATCGCAGCTCGGAAGAGCAGCTTCGCGAGATTATCGACGCCTATAATACCCTTAAATCGGCGGGTCTGGCCTGATGCGAAAGGACGGCAGGGTTGCGTTTATCAACCCGGACCTGCCTTTCTCGAATTGCATCAAGGCCAAGCACGCCGTAAGTTAGTTGTCACTGCGCCGCGCAACTTTGGCGGCTTTGCTCGATAGGATGAGGATTTCATGCTGGCTGCCAATGAATCTGTGCCCGGTTTGCCTGACCTGACCGTTTCGGCCAGGGATACGTTCGGAATTGATAGCGATATGATGGTGCCTGCCTTTTCGGCAAGCGACCCCAATGTCCCCGATCTCGATCCCGATTATCTGTTTGATCGCGACACCACGCTGGCGATTCTGGCTGGCTTTGCGCGCAACCGCCGCGTGATGGTGACCGGCTATCACGGCACCGGCAAATCCACCCATATCGAGCAGGTGGCCGCCCGCCTCAAGTGGCCGTGCATCCGTATCAATCTCGACAGCCATGTGTCGCGTATCGATCTGGTCGGCAAAGATGCCATCGTCCTCAAGGACGGCAAGCAGGTCACCGAATTCAAGGACGGTATTCTGCCTTGGGCCCTGCAGAACAATGTCGCTCTGGTGTTCGACGAATATGACGCGGGCCGTCCCGATGTGATGTTCGTGATCCAGCGCGTGCTGGAAGTGTCTGGCAAGCTGACTTTGCTGGACCAGAAGCGGGTGATCCGCCCCCATCCCGCCTTCCGCCTGTTTGCGACCGCCAATACCGTGGGTCTGGGTGACACTTCCGGCCTTTATCACGGCACGCAGCAGATCAATCAGGGCCAGATGGACCGTTGGTCGATTGTCACCACCCTCAACTATCTGCCGCATGACCGCGAAGTCGATATCGTGATGGCCAAGGCCCAGCATTTCAAAGGCAAGGAAGGCCGCGATATCGTCAACCGGATGGTGCGTGTGGCCGACCTGACCCGCAACGCTTTCATCAACGGCGATCTGTCGACCGTGATGAGCCCGCGTACCGTGATCACATGGGCCGAGAATGCCGATATTTTCAACGATGTCGGCTTCGCCTTCCGCCTGACCTTCCTGAACAAATGCGACGAGCTGGAACGCGCTCTGGTGGCCGAATTCTACCAGCGTTGCTTCGGGGTGGAATTGCCTGAAAGCGCGCTCAATATCGTGATGAGCTAACCGAACCTCTCCCTTGCTCCCGCTGCTTAACCGGCGGGGGAGAGGGGAATGTCTGAGCGCTTTTCCTCTATCCGACGGTCCTATCCCGCATGAGTTCGAGCAACCGCAAACCAGCCACGCCGAAGGAGGCCCCGACAGAGCCGTTCAAGCGCTCGGTCGCGTCCTGTATGCGGGCTTTTGCGCGCCGTCCCGAGCTCGAGGTCAGTTTTGCCTCCGACCGGCCCTCGCTGGTCGACGAGCGGGCCCGCCTGCCCGAACCGCCCCGCAAGATGACCGGCAAGGATGCCGCGATCCTGCGCGGCTATTCCGATGCCATGGCCCTGCGTCTGGCCTGTCATGACACATCCTTGCACCGCAAGCTCGCCCCGCAGGGCGACGAGGCCAAAGCGGTGTTCGATGCCGTCGAACAGGCCCGCGTCGAAGCGCTCGGTTCGCGCCGCATGGAAGGCGTGGCAGGCAATATCGGCGCGATGCTGGAAGACAAATACCACCACAGCAATTTCAACGACATTACCGAACGCGCCGATGCCCCGCTGGCCGATGCGCTGGCCATGATGGTGCGCGAGCGGCTGACGGGTCTGGCCCCGCCGCCTGCCGTCCGCAACGTGGTCGAGCTGTGGCGCGAATGGATCGAGGAAAAGGCCGGCAAAGACCTCGACCGGATGGGCGATGCGGTGGAAAACCAGCAGCAATTCGCCCGCACGATCCGCGAATTGCTGTCCAGCCTCGATATGGCCGAAGAATCCTCGATTGATCCCGAGGACTCCGAGGATGATGACGACGAGAGCCAGAATGACGACAGTCAGGACGGCGAGGACGGCGAGAGCGCGGATGAATCCGCCTCCGACCGCGATCAGGTCGAACGCTCCGAAGACACCTCCGACCAGCTCGAAGAAGGCATGCAGGATGCCCCCGACGGGCCGACCGGCGATATGCCCGAGGAGATGGACGAGGGCGAAGGCGACGAGAGCTCCGAGCCATGGCGGCCGCCGAGCACCAACAACAACACCAAAAACGCCAGCGATTACAAAGTCTTTGTCACCCGTTTCGACGAAACGATTCTGGCCGAAGACCTGTGCGAGGCCGAGGAACTCACCCGCCTCAGGGCCTATCTCGACAAGCAGTTGAGCCATTTGCAGGGTGTGGTGGCCCGTCTGGCCAACCGCCTGCAACGCCGTTTGATGGCGCAACAAAACCGCGCTTGGGAATTCGATCTGGAAGAGGGCATGCTCGATCCGGTGCGCCTGCCGCGCATTGTGATCGACCCCTATCAGCCGCTCTCCTTCAAGCGCGAGCAGGACACCAATTTCCGCGATACGGTGGTAACCCTGCTGATCGACAATTCCGGCTCGATGCGCGGCCGTCCGATTACGGTGGCGGCGACCTGCGCCGATATTCTGGCGCGCACGCTCGAGCGGTGCGGCGTCAAGGTCGAGATTCTCGGCTTCACCACCCGCGCCTGGAAGGGCGGACAATCGCGCGAGGCCTGGTTGCAGGCCGGAAAGCCCGCGATGCCGGGCCGCCTGAACGATCTGCGCCACATCATCTATAAAAGCGCGGATGCGCCATGGCGCCGCGCCCGCAAAAATCTCGGCCTGATGATGCGCGAAGGGCTGCTGAAAGAAAACATCGACGGGGAAGCCCTCGATTGGGCACACCAGCGTTTGATGGGGCGGCCCGAGCAACGCAAGATCCTGATGGTGATTTCCGATGGTGCGCCGGTCGACGACTCGACGCTGTCGGTCAATGCCGGCAATTATCTGGAAAAGCACCTGCGCCACAAGATCGAGGAAATCGAAAACCGCTCGCCGATCGAACTGATCGCCATCGGAATCGGCCATGATGTCACCCGCTATTACAAGCGGGCGGTCACCATTGTCGATGCGGAAGAATTGGGCGGCGTCATGACCGAAAAACTGGCCGAATTGTTCGAGGACGACGGCCCGGGCAAGCGCAAAAAGAAATAAGCGGATGGGTGATCCCGATACAAAAAGGCCTGAGCAATCAGGCCTTTTTGTTGCGCATGGCACAATGGCACAAGAGCCCGACCACAAGAAAAACCCGCCGAGTTTCCTCAGGCGGGCTTCTTTGATCCCCAGATCAGTATTTTTGTAAAGGCAGAAGCCTTTAGGCGTGGGCAGCAGCCTCAGCGCGCTTTTTCTCGATTTCGCGCTTCAACACGCGTGCACCCTGCGACAGATCAGTCTCGGGAGCCTTTACGAGAAAAGCATCAAGCCCGCCACGATGTTCGACCGTGCGCAAAGCGTTGGCCGAAATCCGCATCCGAACGGAGCGAGCCAGCAAATCCGACTGCAATGTGACATTGCACAGATTCGGCAGGAAGCGCCGCTTGGTCTTGCGGTTTGAGTGGCTAACAAGATTACCGCTCAGGACGGCTTTTCCCGTCAATTCGCAACGGCGAGCCATGATGGTATTCCTTTATTTAGAGCGTCTAACGTCAAGATGAATTCTGATTTCCGATCCGCCTTCCCCGATAGCCCGATGATCCGTGACCGAATGACGAGCCCACCGAGAATGACAGTATTTTCGGAAGATGTGGGTCTATAGGGGAGGAAGGGGGGCAACGTCAAGTCATGCAGCGACATCTGGCTGCAAATCAGTTAAAAAAACACAATCTCTTGCTTAAAGAGCGAATAGATAACCCGCTCATGAAGGCTTTACCCACGATGCAACCCTGTTCTCCACAGCCCCGACCCGAGACCGAGCGCGGTTTTTTGCGGCTTGGCCTGTGGACATGGCTTGTGCTGGTCTTCACTTTGACTGCCGCAAACGCGCAGGCCGCGTTTCAATTCACCAATCGCAAGCTCGGCGCCCCGCTGGAGATCGATTACCGCATCAGCCTGCTCGATCTGACGGTCGGCAATGCCCAATTGACGGGCGATCTGGGCGGCGGCCAATACAAGATCAACCTGAATGCCAAGGGATCCGGTCTGATCGGCTGGCTGGCGGGAGCGTCCGGCGAGGGCTGGTCGATGGGATCGGCGAGCGGATCACGGGTGATGCCGACCTCGCACGGCTTGAGCTTTCGCAACTCCAAGGGCGAATTCAACCTGCGGATGACACTGGCGGGCGGCTCCGTCAGCAAAATCATGATCGACCCGCCTTTGATCCCGCGCGATGACCGTGTGCCGGTGCAAGAGGCGCATTTGCGCAATGTCATCGATCCGGTCGGGGCACTGGTGTTTTTACAGGCGATGCGGGGGACCACGCTTGATACCAACAGCTGCAACCGCACTCTGCCTGTGTTCGACGGCGTCGGGCGTTTTGACATCATTCTGAGCTATCAATCGACCAAAAAGGTCAAAATGCCGGGTTTTGAAGGGCAGGTTCTGGTCTGTTCGGTCCGCTACAAACCGATTTCGGGCCATCGCACCAACCGTCCGGCGATTGCATTCATGGAAGAAAACCGCGACATAGAAACCTGGCTGGCTCTGGTGCCGGGCACCCGCGCGCTGGTTCCGTTGCGGATCCACGTCAAAACCATGGTTGGAACGCTGGACATCGAGGCCACACGCTTCGGGGCTATCCCCGCCGATCAGGTTGCCCCCGATCCGCAACCTGTTCAAGAAATCATCAAGCCCTAAATCACAAACACATCTGCCTGTTTGTCTGCCACCCGGAAATCCGAAATGCCCCGCCCTCTCCCGCCCAACCAGCGCGCCCGTGGTGTCACCGCAGTGCTTGGACCGACCAATACAGGCAAGACGCATTATGCGATCGAGCGGATGCTGGCGCATGGCGGCGGCTTGATCGGTCTGCCTTTGCGTCTGCTGGCGCGCGAGGTCTATGGACGGCTGGTCGAGCGCGCAGGCGCGCAGGCTGTGGCTTTGGTGACGGGCGAGGAGAAAATCAAACCGCCCAATGCCCGCTATTGGGTCGCCACCGTCGAAGCGATGCCGCAAGATCTCGATCTGCCCTTTGTCGCCATCGACGAAATCCAGCTCGCGGCTGATCTCGAGCGCGGTCATGTGTTTACCGACCGCTTGCTCAACATGCGCGGCCGCAGCGAGACGCTGTTGATCGGCGCGGAGACGATGCGGCCGCTGATCGAGCAGCTGATTCCGGGCTGTTATGTCACGATCAGGCCGCGTCTGTCGCAACTCACCTATGCAGGAGACATGAAGCTGACCCGCCTGCCGCGCCGTTCGGCCATCGTCGCCTTCTCGGCCGAAGAGGTCTATGCGGTCGCCGAATTGATCCGCCGCCAGCGCGGCGGGGCGGCTGTGGTGCTGGGCGCTTTGTCGCCACGCACCCGCAATGCGCAGGTCGAATTGTACCAATCCGGCGAGGTCGATTATCTGGTCGCCACCGACGCCATCGGCATGGGGTTGAACCTTGACGTCAACCATGTCGCCTTTGCCGCCTCGCGCAAATTCGACGGCCGCCGCAACCGCTGGCTGACCCCCTCCGAATTCGGCCAGATTGCCGGACGCGCCGGTCGATACATGCGCGACGGCACTTTCGGCACCACCGGTCGCTGTGACGATTTCGATCCGGAATTGATTGATTCCCTTGAAAATCATCGGTTTGAGCCGCTCGATGTGTTGCAATGGCGCAACGCCGATCTTGATTATCGTTCTGTTGCACAGCTGATTGCCTCGCTGGAACAGCCCCCGATCGAGGCCGGATTGGAAGCCGCACCCGTTTCGGAAGACCTTCTGGCGCTTGAATATCTGTCGCGCGATCCGCAGATTTTGAAGACGGCAGTGGGCCGCGCCGGGGTCGAAAAATTATGGGGCCTCTGCCAAATTCCCGATTATCGCAGGGTTTCGCCCCATATTCATGCCGAAATGATCGGCACAATCTACAAACAACTGATCCAGCATGGCCGCGTCAAGAACGAGTGGTTTGCCGCCCGTCTGGCCGAGGTTGATCGGGTCGATGGCGACATCGATACGCTCTCCACCCGAATTGCCCATGTTCGGACGTGGACTTTTATGGCACAAAGGCCCGACTGGCTTGCCGACCCTGCCCATTGGCAGGAGGTCACGCGTCGGGTAGAGGACAGTCTGTCAGATGCTTTACACGAGCGGCTGACGCAACGATTTGTGGATCGGCGCACGAGTGTGCTCATGCGCCGACTGAGAGAGAACGCAATGCTTGAAGCGGATATATCGGCAACGGGTGACGTGACGGTCGAAGGTCATGTGATTGGTCGTTTGCAAGGTTTTCAATTTGTACCGGACCCCGAAGCGGGCGGCACCGAGGCCAAGGCCTTACGCGCCACAGCTGCCAAGTCCCTGATGCAGGAATTCGAAAACAGGGCCCAGCGCGTCATCAACGGCGTCGACGAGGCCTTTGCACTGGCCCATGACGGTTCGATCCGCTGGCTCGGCGAAGTCATCGCCCGCATCTCGGCAGGCGACAAGATCCTCGAACCGCACATCCGTTTGCTGGCCGACGAACATCTGGCAGGCGGCAGCCGCGAACAGGTCGAACTGCGCCTGCAGAACTGGCTGAAAGCCCATATTGCGAAACTGCTCGGACCTTTGCAGGTTCTCGAAGCCGCCGAAGGCCTGACCGGCATTGCCCGTGGCATCGCCTTCCAGATTGCCGAAGCTCTCGGTGTGCTGGATCGCACCAAAGTGGCCGATGACGTGAAAGTGCTGGAGCAGACCGACCGCGCCGCCTTGCGCGCCATGGGTGTGCGGTTCGGCGCCTACCATCTGACCCTGCCAGCTTTGCTCAAACCCGCTCCGCGTTCGCTGGCGGCCCAGTTGTGGGCACTTAAAGAAACCAGCGGGGACGTTTACGGGCTTGATGACATCCTGCATCTGGCCCATTCGGGCCGCACCTCGATTCCGGTCGACGAGCAGGTGATGAAAGAGCTTTACCGTGCGGCAGGCTTCCGTGTCTGCGGCACCCGCGCGGTGCGCGTGGATATTCTGGAGCGTCTGGCCGATCTGATCCGGCCGGCCATCCAGTATCGTCCCGGCCTGACGGCTGGCGAACCTCCTGTCGGCACCGCCGATGGAGACGGCTTTGTCGTGACCACCGCGATGACCTCGCTGTGCGGTTGTGCGGGCGAAGATTTCGCCACCATCCTGCGCTCGCTCGGCTATGTGATGGACCGCCGCAGAGGCCCTGCCATCACCAAGCCTCTGGTCGGCCTCGCCGCCACCGAGCCTGTCACCGTGGCAGACGCAACAACGCCCGAGGCAGAAACGCCTGTCGAGGCATCTGTTGAAACGCCTGCCGAACAGACCGAAGAAGCCGTGGTCCATGAAGCCGTCGTCCATGAAGCCGTGGTCCATGAAACCGTGGTCCATGAAACCGCGGAGAATGAACAAGCCGCAGCTCCCGAACCTGCCTCCGAACCAACAGCCGCACCGGCTGAATCGGGTCCTGCCGCTGAAATCGCGGCTGACGTGGCGGCCGAACCTGTCGAAATCGAAGTGTGGCGGCAGCAACGCCAGCACCAGCGTCCGCAGCGCGACAATCGCCAGCGTCACCAGCGTGCGGGTGGCGATAGTGCCGCTACTCCGGAAGGCGAAAGCAAGCCGCGCTTCGAGCGGCAGCGGCCCAAACACAACAAGCCCGCCCAATCCGGCGAACCCCGCGAGGGTGGGCGTTCCGAAGGCGGGCGTCCCGAAGGCGGACGTCCCGATGGTGGGCGTTCAGAAGGTGGGCGTGGCGCAGGCCGTTACAAAGGCGGCAATCGCCCGGACAGCGGCAAATCGCGTCCCGCGACCGGCTGGCAGGACCAGCCGCGCAGCCAGGCCCGCGACAAGGCACCAGATCCCAATTCGCCCTTTGCGAAATTGCTGGCTCTGAAAGAGCAGATGGAATCCAAAAAGTCCTGATAGGCATGCCATTCGACAGGGGATGAAGGCATGGGACGCGCCAAGCCCCCGTTTGATGACACAGAGGACGCCTCGGACCGGCAACGGCTCGACAAATGGATCGTCTATGCCCGCTTTGTCAAAACCCGTTCTGTCGCGCTTGAATTGATCGGCAAAGGACGGGTGCGCCTCAACGGCAACCGGGAGACAAAGCCCGACCGCAAGCTGGCCATCGATGATGTCCTGACCCTTGCTCTGCCCCATGCGACCGAGGTGGTGCGGGTATTGTCACTTGCAGAAATGCGCGGTTCGGCCAGTGATGCCGGCGAGCTTTATGAGCGGATCGACAGCACGCCGACAATAAAATCCTCCGATGAGCGTGGCTGGAAGGACAAACACTCTCATTCCTCGCGTTCATTTTCAAAAAACCGGCGTTGAAGCCAGCCAATGCTTGCACCATAGCGGTAAACGGTTTAGCACACTCACCATTCGCCCACCGGATTTATGGAGACCCCGATGACCTATGTCGTCGTCGAAAATTGCATCAAGTGCAAATATATGGACTGCGTGGAAGTCTGCCCCGTCGATTGCTTCTACGAGGGTGACAACATGCTGGTGATCCATCCGGACGAGTGCATTGATTGCGGCGTGTGCGAGCCCGAATGTCCGGCCGAAGCCATCAAGCCGGATACCGAGCCGGGTCTGGAAAACTGGCTGAAACTGAATGCCGATTACGCCAAAACATGGCCCAACATCACCATCAAGCGCGCTTCGCCCGATGATGCCAAACAGCATGACGGCGAAGAAGGCAAACTGGACAAATATTTCTCGCCGGAACCCGGTCAGGGCGACTGACCAACAAGATTGATTTCCCGTCACCGGCTCCGGATGTCCGGGCCGGCAAGCCCGTATCACCTCTCCCGCCCGCCCCTTCGGGCGGGTTTTGTTTTGCGCCTTTGTCCGCATCCGGGGACGCTTTATGCTTTCCCTTTGAAATATGTGAATTTTTCTGCTAATATCATTTTCTCTTTTGGGATCGTTCTTTAGAGGTTTCTTCCGTCTTCACTTCACGCGCCGCGCCCGCAAGGGCTTTTGATGCCTTTTGCCTGATCTGCGTCCCTTCGCAATCCGTCAGTGGTCTCTGTTGGTGCCGTGTGTCTGGCGGACCTGACCCGTGAGCCTGAAACCAACAGCGAGCCTGATTACTGATCTCGTTTCACAAACGGTGTATCGAGCACCGTATCCTCTTGTGGCGCTCATGTCCGACTTCGGAGTGTAAACATATTATGACGACTGCCAAGAAAACCACCCAGCGTCAGGGTTATAAGACCGGTGAATCCGTTGTGTATCCAGCCCATGGCGTTGGAACCATCATCGCGATCGAAGAGCAGGAAGTGGCCGGTTTCAAGCTGGAATTGTTTGTGATCCTGTTTGAAAAAGACAAAATGACCCTGCGGGTGCCCACCGCCAAGGCCGCCAGTGTCGGCATGCGCAAGCTGGCCGAAGATGATGTGCTGACCCGCTCGCTCGATACCATTGCCGGTCGCGCCCGCATCAAACGCACGATGTGGTCACGCCGCGCGCAGGAATATGAAGCCAAGATCAATTCCGGCGATCTGGTTTCGATTGCCGAAGTGGTGCGCGATCTGCACCGTTCCGAGGCACAGCCCGAGCAATCCTATTCCGAACGCCAGCTTTACGAGGCCGCCCTTGACCGGATGGTCCGCGAAATCGCCGCCGCCCACAAGGTGACCGAGCCCGAAGCCCTGAAGATGATCGAGGCTCAGCTCGCCAAGTCACCCAAGCGCACCAAGGCTGTCGAAGTCGAAGTGGAAGCCGAGGCTGACGAAGAAGGTGATGAGGCCGAAGCGGCCTGATCCGTCTTTCTCTTTGTCCATCAATCAAAAACCCGGCCTGGCGCCGGGTTTTTTTGTGCCCTGTTGCCGCCCTCCCGTCCGGTGATCCAAGCGCAACCGCAACGCGTAATCTTGATACGTGCATTGTGGAGGCCGCATCATGGATCACAGCTCCGACGTCAAGCGCTCCTTCGTCAAACGCGCGATGTCAGCGCCTTTTCTGACCCGTGACAACGAGCACGAATTGGCCAAAGACTGGCGATACAACGGCAATGTACAGGCACTGCACCAATTGGCGGCCGCCCATATGCGCCTTGTCATCAGCATTGCGGCGCGCTTCCGCCATTATGGCCTGTCGATGTCGGATCTGGTGCAGGAAGGCCATATCGGCCTGCTGGAGGCCGGTGCGCGGTTCGAACCGGAACGCGATGTGCGCTTTTCCACCTATGCGACGTGGTGGATCAGGGCTTCAATCCAGGATTACATCCTGCGCAACTGGTCGATCGTGCGCGGCGGCACCAGCTCGACCCAGAAGGCACTGTTTTTCAACCTGCGCAAATTGCGCGCCCGCCTGACCCAAGAAGCGGGCTCGGACAAGAGCATTGATATCCACGCCAAAATTGCCGAAGCCATCGGGGTGTCGCGCAATGATGTCGCGGTGATGGATATGCGGTTGGGCAGTTCGGACCAATCCATCGACGCGCCTATCTCGGACTCTGATGAATTCGAGGGCACCACGCGCGGCGATCTGATGGTTGATACATCGCCCTTGCCGGACGAATTGGTCAGCAGCGTGATTGACACCGAGCGGCGCAGCCACTGGTTGCAATCGGCCCTCAGCGCGCTGTCGGAGCGCGAACGGATGATTTTGAAGTTCCGCAAATTGTCGGACGAAGGTTTTACGCTCGAACAGCTCGGCTATCACATGGGCATTTCCAAGGAACGCGTGCGCCAGATCGAAACCCGCGCGATGGAGAAGCTCAAACGCGCCTTGCTGGAACGAGAACCGAGCGGCCCCGCAGCCTTTGTATGAGGACGAAGACCCGCGCCGTCACTCCGCAATCAGCTTGTAACCGCGCCCCAACTGCAACGCCGGACGATCCAGCCCGTTAAGCACCAGAAAGCGTTCATAGGGCCGCTCGACCGTCCCCATGCGTCTGGACAGGGTTTCGGCGGTCTCGCCCTGTTGGGCAATCACATGGCGCACGCGCAGCGGGCGTGCCTGTTCTCTTTCACTGTCGCTCAGGCTGTTAAAACTGCCGATCGACTGGCGGAACAGACCATCGAGATCGGCGGTCAGCGGTTGGGCAGCAAAGATAAAGCGGTAGATCACGCCGTCTTTGGCCAAAGCGGCCAGCCGGAATTGCCAATCCTGCCCCTTGGCCAGCACGGTGGCACCATTGATGCCGTGGCTGTTGATGCTTTCGACCTCGCCCAATCTGGTGCCTTCGACCCAGCCCGATTGCACGGCCTGTTCCGGTGTCTGGCCGCGCGCATCGATCCGGTCGAACCTCAGGGCCACCGGTTTGCCCGGCAATACGCCCACCAGTGCCGAGGATGAATTATCCAGCACGAATGTATCGGGTGCTGCGAATTTGATACCGAGTTTGGGGTGGACAAAATACCGTCCCCTGATCAAGCCTTGAGCCGGATCATCGCCATAGGTCATGCCGTCAATGGCATTGAGCCAACGGATTCGCTCGTTCTCGTCAACCGGCGTGCCGCCCGCATCTTTGCTTGCCGAAAGCACTTTGACGATCCGTTCGGGCGTCGAAGGATGGCTCGCCAGAAAATTCATCGCGGCCTTTTGTTTGTTCTCGCCGAAAATCGAAGCGCGCAAATTCGCATCGCGGCCGAGCATGGTCAAAATCCGCGCCGCACCGAACGGATCAAAACCGGCTTTGGCCATCCATTTGACCCCGATCATATCGGCTTCCAGTTCCTGCACGCGCGAGAAGCTGGCAAGTGCCACCTGTCCCTTGCTGGCCATCAGCGAGGAGGCCAATGCCTGTGCCGGCTGTGCCGCATCGGGTGCGTCGACATTGGCACGCAGGGCCAGCTCGCTGCGCTGGCTGGCATGGCGGGCGGTAATATGGGCCAGTTCATGCGCCATCACGGCGGCAATTTCCGAGGGATCGTCAACCAGTGCCAGCAGGCCACGCGTCACAAAGACATCGCCGCCTTGCAAAGCAAAGGCATTCGGGCTGGGCGAATTCAGAATGGTCACACGATAGGAATGGCCCGGCTCGTCACTGGCCGCCACCAAACGCGCCAGAATTCCGTCAAGCTGGCTGCGGACCGTCGAACTGCTATATTCGCCGCCAAAGGCCATCAAAACGCGGTCGCGCTCGGACAACGACAACAGGCCGCTGGCAAAGCCGGTGCTCCACGGCGCACCGGCGGGGCTGATCTCGCGCGCGGTCTGGTTTGAGGAGCAAGCCACAAGGCCCATCGACAGCACGGCCACCACGCCAAAGCGCACCAGCAACCGTGCCAAGTGACGGGCTGGCTGTCCGCAGTGCATGATCAAGGCATCAATCGGCATGGTTGCTTCGCTGGTTTCCTGGCTCTTATAAAGCCTAACGGTTAAAGACCATTCAACAAATTTTATAATTCGGTAAGTCCGGCAACCTCTCGCCGATCTGGCCCTGACCGACGCATTATGCTATGGCCATGGCAACGGTCCCGTAGCTCAGCAGGATAGAGCATCAGTTTCCTAAACTGAGGGCCACTGGTTCGAATCCAGTCGGGATCGCCACACCAACTATTGATTTTAATGCAATTTTTTTACAATCGTCATTCTGTAACGTCTCTTAGCGAATATGCCATGTTTCTGTGAGCCGTGTTCCGGATGCCCTCAACATCACGGCAATCGGGCAGAATTTTGCAAGCTCGCTCTTCAATGTATCAATCTGGGACGCATCTGCCGTCGTTTTCACGTGAATATCCATGTGAATTTCAACAAAGGGGACATCGACTTCCGTTTCCAGTGCAGCACCACGGCGATCCAACTGGCAGGCAAGTTCAATGCGCATATCATGCAGCACAATGCCCATCCGGTGCGCCAGCCGATGCCCGACCACATTCGTGCATCCCATCAGGGAAGACAAAACTGTTTCAGTCGGCGTAAATCCCTGATTGGTTCCTTCGCGTACCAGCGGTTCGTCAATCACGCCGACCAAATCACGCGATACGATCCGGGCCCTTGCATGGGTCTCACTCTCGGCAGACATCCGCATCGTGACAACATTCTTGATTTTAACATTCATTGCGGTCATTTCCATCTATACATCAACTTTGCGGAAACCACTAAAGCTACCGGGTCGGGACTTGATCACCCTAGCTGCCTCAGCTGACATTAAGCAACACAGGTGCGGCGAAATCAAAGCACAATCTGTTGACCGCCCGAGCACCGCCAATAAAGTCTTGTAACGGGCTCGCTTGGAAAAAACTGCAGGATTGGCAGATCAGTCATTTTGGAAGGGCAAATCGCGTGGTCTCAGTTGTATGACGTATTTCATGAGAAAGCGGGCGATTTTTGTTTTGTATGCGAAACGATAGTATCTGATTACGATAATGCTATTACTGCCTATTTATTGTTTCTTGGATTTGAAAACTAAAATATATGTCGGATTCTTATTTTGATTTATATCGCGCAAATCGAACATATGCTTCTGATATATGTACATCCGAAATATAACGATTAATATTTTTTATTTAAACTGGGATGAGGGGCAATATTTTAAATAGAAGCATCATTGAAACCAAAAACATTTAAATAAGTATTCGGATTTACAATATCATAAATTTTGTTTTCTTTGATTTGTGACGAATTTAATTTATACAATGAAACCAAATTTGCCTCATTTCCTGTTAAATTTGTATTTCCAATTGATATTTCATTTTGGGCTAAACATTTACTCCATATCGAAACTGAGCCAATATCAGCATACAAAGAGGCATTGCTAAGCGGCATTTCTGATCCGATTGATAATGAACCTAATTGTGTATTTAGATTATTATAACTGCTGGAAACTCCTGTATTTCCTGAGTTTAATTCGGAATCTATATTTCCATCTACGTATAACCTAATTTTACTACCATCAAAAGTTACAGCAATATTATGCCATTTATTATCATTTATGTTTATAATCCCATTTGCATCATTGTTTCGACCAAAAAAATACAGTTCACCAGTTGGATTCAAGCTAATACCAAAGTAGTTATTGTTATAACCTGATCCATACATTGCTATTGGCTGTACATACGGAGCTAATTTATTAATTTTTATTTTAACTTCAATAGATCTTGAATTGTTTCCTACTGGTAAATTATCATCAATTCCATTTAAATATTTATTGTTATCAAATGTGAGATAAGACATTTTATCACTATTTATTGGAGTTGGCTCCACAGGTTTTGT
>CAIYZJ010000221.1 GCA_903930675.1 uncultured Hyphomicrobiales bacterium | reverse complement strand
GACACAGGGTCCGTCAGCCAAAGCGGGCGGCGCCGGAAAACGGCCGAGCGGGCTGCTGATCTCGCTGTCTACACACACCGCTCCGATCTCGTTGACATCGCAAAAAAACCGCAACGCAAACAGGGTCTGCGGATGGTTATAGAGCTGCTCCGGTGTGCCGGTTTGCACGATGCGGCCTGCCTCCATCAGTGCGATGGAATCGGCCAGCTGCATCGCCTCCTCGGGATCATGGGTGACAATCACCGCCGACATGCCCTCGTCACGCAACAGCGCCACCGTCTGCTCGCGGATGCTCTCGCGCAGCCGCTGATCGAGATTGGAAAAGGGCTCGTCCATCAGCAATACGCTCGGGCGCGGGGCCAGCGCACGCGCCAAGGCCACCCTTTGCTGCTCGCCCCCCGAGATTTGATGTGGATAGTCATCGGCATAACGCGCCAAGGACACCCGCGCCAAAGCCCGCATGGCCAAAGCGCGCGCATGGGCTTTGGGCAGATGGCTCAGGCCGAACATCACATTTTCGGCCACACTCAAATGCGGAAACAGTGCATAATCCTGAAACACCAGCCCGACGCCGCGCTGCTCGGGCGGCACGAAGGCCGAGGGTCCGCAGACTTCGCGGCCATCCAGCAAAATGCGGCCTGACGCGGGTTGTTCGACGCCGGCAATCAACCGCAACAATGTCGATTTGCCACACCCCGACGCGCCCAGCAAACACAGGATTTCACCCGGCGCGACTGTCAGCGACACATCATCCAGAGCCGGCAAAGGGCCATAGCTGTGGCGCAGATGGTCGATCACCAGAAAGCCCGCACAACGGCCACGCGGCAGCAAGGCCTCCTCATCAAGCGCCAGCGCAACGGCAGCAGGGTTGGAATTGAACAGGTTGAATATCATGTCCGTGCGTCCGGCTGGTCGGTCGATTGGATGGAGTGTGTCACTGTTTGGCGGCTTTTGCCAAATTCGGCAATCAGTATGACCGGCACCAGCCCGAACAGCACAATCGCCAAAGCGGCAATCGAGCCGTCCTCATAGGTTCCGCGCGAGGCCTCGCCATAGACATGGGTGGCCAGCGTCTCGAAATTCAGCGGACGCAGCAGCAAAGTAGCGGGCAGTTCCTTCATGCAATCGACAAACACCAGCAAGCCGGCCGACAACAGCGCCGGACGGATCAACGGCCAATGGATGCGCCGCAACACCCCGAACGGGCTGCTCCCCAGCGTCCGTCCGGCCTGATCGAGCGGAGCGGGAATCCGCTGGAAGCCCGTCTCCAGCCCGCCCACCGAAATGGTCAGAAATCGCACCACATAGGCCGTGACCAATGCCGCACCCGACCCGAACACCAGCACCCCGCTTGTGTGGCCGAACAGCCAAAGCGAGAGGCCATCGAGGCCCGCATCCAACCAAGCCAGCGGTGTCAACAGGCCCAATGCCAGTACGGTACCGGGTACCGCATAGCCGAAACTGGCAACCCGTTGCAGTGACAGAGTCAGTACGGTTTTACCTTGCCGCACGGTATAGGCCAGCACCAGCCCGAGGGTCAAAGCCAGCACGGTGGCCAATGCCGCCACCCCGACGCTGTGCAGGGTCTGGCTGATAATATCGGGCGAGAGGCCAAAGTCACGGAGCCGTGTTACCGCTTCCACCACCAGATAGGCAACAGGCAGCACAAAGCCCAGACACACGGGTATCGCACAAGCCAGAAAGGCCAGCAAACCCTTGGCGGGAGACAGCGCGACCCGCGCCAACATGCGACCCTGTTTGCCACTTCCGGCATAATGCCGGTGCCGGCGCGCATGGCGTTCGACAAGCACCAGAGCGATGACAACCACCAGCATCAGCAAGGCAATTTGCGCCGCGCCACCCAAATTCGAACGGTTGATCCATGTCGTGTAAATGGACACGGTGATGGTGCGGACACCCAAAAATTCCGAGGCGCCGACATCGTTCAATGCCTCCATCAACGCCAGACTGGTGCCCACCGCAATCGCCGGTCGGGCCAGCGGCAAAGCCACTTTGAAAAACACCCCGATGCGGCCGGCCCCCAGCGTATGCGCCACCTCGGCAAAGCTGGCCATCTGCATATGGAACATCGCCCGTGTCGAAATATACACATATGGATAGAGCACAAAGCCAAACAACAGGATGCATCCGCCCAGCGAGCGGATATCGGGTAACAGCAGATCCCGCGGCGACGTATAGCCGAGCAGTTGCCGCAACCCCGTTTGCAACGGTCCGATAGGGTGCAACAAATCAAGATAGCTGTAAGCGATGATATAAGTCGGCATCGCCAGCGGCAGCAGCAAGGCCCATTCCAGCCAACGCCGCCCGTGGAAATCATAAGCCGTCACCAGCCAGGCTGTCAGCGTGCCGATGCTCGTCACCATCACACCCACCCCTGCCAACAACAGCATGCTGGTTGCAAGCGCCTGCGGCAACACAAAGGCAACCAGATGCGGCCATAAATCACCCGACCCCTGCAAAGCCAGCACCAACAAGGCCGAAACAGGGGCAAGCACCAGCAAGGCAATCATCCCCGAGGCAAGCAGCCAGCCACGCCCCGCTTGGTTACCGGCACCGTAAGCCATGTATTTTTGAAACCAGGGTCTTGCAAGCCAAGACACGGATTGGCTTGCCCGATCTTGCTCTGGCAGCTCACTGTTGCGCGAAGTTTCTTGGCGTTGTGGCATTCAGCACATTTTCATTGGCTTGGGCATGGACACCGGCACAAGTGGGAACAGGTATGAGCCATGGCTCAATAAGCCCTCCGATACCGAAAGATGAGCGATTTTCATCCTTGCTATCATATCCTACTGGTCAAAGCCGATGCGCTCGACCAACAAGCTTGCTGCTTTGCGATACTTGGCAATCTCGGCCAAAGGCAAGCTGTCGGGCTTCAATGTTCCCAATTCCGCAATCAGCGAATGCATTGGGGCCCCTGCCTTGACCGGAAATTCAAAATTGTTTTCGGCCAATATGCGCTGCCCCTCATCCGACACCAGAAACTCCATGAATTGAATGGCTGCAGCAGGATTGGGCGCATATTTGGCCAGCGCGACGCCTGAGGCATTCACGTGTGTGCCGCCATTGCTAAATGTTGGCAGTACGACCCGAATGGCTTTGCCCCACTTTTCCTGATCAGGCCCGCCCGCACCCGAACGCATCAAACCGACATAGTAGGAATTCCCCAAGCCGATATCGCACAATTCGCCCAAAATATCGCGCGCCACCTCGCGATCGCCGCCCGTGGCCTTGCGTGCCAGATTGGCTTTGACGCCTTTCATCCACACTTCGGTGGCGGCTTCACCATGATGGGCCATATAGGCAGCAATCAACGCGGTATTATACGGATGCTGGCCGGATCGGATGCATATCCTGCCTTTCCATTGTGGATCTGCCAGCTCCTCATAGGTCAGCGGTTTGGCCGCGACGCGATCCTTTGCGGCATAGATCAGCCGCGCCCGCAGAGACAGAGCAAACCAGCGCCCGTCCGGATCGCGCAATTGCGCAGGAACCGCTGCTTCCAGAGCTGCAGACCGCACCGGTTGTGCCAATCCCTTGTCGACAATTTCGAGCAGCTTGGCGATGTCCACCGTCATCATGACATCTGCCGGAGAGCGCGCCCCTTCCGCACCGACCCGCTCAGCCAAACCGTCATTCATAAATACCGTATTGACCTTGATCCCTGTCTTGGCCGTAAAAGCCACAATCAACGGTTTCACCAACCCCGGTTCGCGGACAGTGTAGAGGTTGACCTCTTGCGCCACCGCTTTCCCAACCAGCGGGAGGGTCAGCATCGATGCGGCCAACCAGCAGACCGACATGAATCGGAATGCCTTTGCTTGTGGGGCGCGATGTGCAGAGGGCCGGAAAAACAGCATAGAGCACCTGTGATGAATGACATTGCTCTATTAAATGCGCTTAGAATAATTCTAAATGCAATATTATTCTCCTTGATTGCTGAAAATTAGAACGATCCTAATGTAAAATAAAACAGAATGGGCAACCCGTCTTTATATTCACTTCATATAGATTTCAATAATAGTTGCGATGAATTAGAATTTGTTGATCAAGCAGTATTGGAATGGCTTCCAGAATTGTTGGTTCTGCATTATGGGTCATTATTGATTATCATTTTTTGAACAATATGCTTGCGCCATAGAGATGGCCGTTTGAATATCCTGTGCGCGCAGCGAAGGCGTCATCACATGATAGTCCATATAGCTGCCCGACAGGCCCAGTTTGGTGCCCGACGGATGCACCGGCACCGAAGTTCCCAAACGGGCATAATTGCTGCCACTGGAATACATGCCGAGCGCGTTGAATTGTTCGCCATAGCCTAGCGCGCCATTCAATGCCGTATCGGCCGACAGACGAACCACGCCGGTAGGCCGCGCACCGTAATTGTCGACGCCCGCATAGCTGGCGAACAGCGGGCGCTCCTCGGACAGCAGCACCATCCGGCTTTCGCCGGCTTTGTTGCCTTTATCCAGACCACCGGATACCGAAGCACCCGCGAGATCGTTGGAGAGCAACAAGGCCCGATCAAGATCATACATGTTGACAGGCTGGCCCTTGGGCAGGGCGTTCTCGAACCGCTCGACCAGCAGCTCCGGTTTCACACGGCCCGTGGATTTGCCGTCGACCACCGCGCCACCAAACCGCGCCTCGGTGATCTGCAGACGGACAACACCGCCTGCCACCTCCTGATGGGGGACCGCGCAACTCGCCATCAAGCCAACCTTGCGATAGGCCAGAGCCACCGCCGCAGCGGCACTTTGCAGATCACTCAAAGTCAGCGAGCGCCCTTCATAGGGGGTCAGCGCCTGTTGCAGAGCGGAGGTTTCAACCAGACTGTTGCCGGTCACGATAAATTTGCGGACGAACAAACGCTCGCCCTTGCCTTGCAGCAGCGAGACCTTGGGCAGCTCCTCCTCGGGACCGACCGAAGGCAAACTCGGCACCGGCAGAGTGCGCTCGATTTGTCGAAGAACCGATCCGGAGTCGAATGTGGCCTGCGCCATCGCGGGAGAGCCGGCCGCGAGCACCGCGCCAAATCCCAAGCCTGCAATGATTGCAATACCGCGCTTCGCCAACGCCGAGCAAAATGCGCGCGAGTGACCCTTGTCAAGATGACGGTCATTCAAACAATGAATAGCGACCATATCGATACGGTTCCTGAAATATGAGATGAAAAACGAACAAAACAAAGATGTCCGGCCACGGGACAGGCAGACACGCACGCAACAACACCGGAGAAAAACGAACGGGAGGGAACTACGCTGGGAAATACAACGCCCGGAAATACAACGCTGGGAAATACAACGCCGCGAAATACAACGAAGAAAAAACCGTTGCCGGGCAGCACGACACCCGGGAAAGCAAACACGATACTGGAACAAGCGAATTGAAAATGACATGCCCGGCTATTCACACAGGCAGACACACAGCTTCGCAACTGCACAAAAGATCAGTCAAACCATCGGACGTCCAGGCGAACAGCCCTCATCCAACGCGATGGAACACAAACCTGACCAGAAAACACTTAACCGGGGCACCGCCCGATTTACGCAATTTATTCAGACTTTTAAACAACCAAGGACAAAATTTGACAACTGAAAAAACATAACTCCAACTCTTTTATAACTTGATTGTCCGGTCATGTCAAACAAAGTCTGGAAAATCAAGATAGAGAAAATGGTTAACGCCGCCAAGCGTTTCAAAGACTAGATTCATCATTTGTTAAGATTTGCTGGTGCTGCCACGGAGGATTGAACTCCGGACCTCTCCCTTACCAATAAACGGACAATGATATTTTGCCCAGTATATTACTTGCATATGTTTAGTAGCAAGTTTTTGAGTAGTAAGGTTTTGACTGGATACCACAGCCAAAAACTGATATAAAATCAATTGCTTATGTGTTTTATCACCATATCAAACTTGTTGTAAACCTCCCATCTGCAAATG
>CAIYZJ010000220.1 GCA_903930675.1 uncultured Hyphomicrobiales bacterium | reverse complement strand
TCTCAAGCTCAAAATTGTAACCGCAGGCTTGCCAAAATTATGAAAAAAACCAAAAATTACCCACTAAAATCCGCGAAGAGCCAAATAATAATCATTTTTTATATGTGAATTAAACAGATCTGCCGATCCAGCTCCCAATCCTCTGCATGCCTGTTCTGTCGTGGCAAGTGTGGCCTTGGCAAGCGCGGTTTTATCCTTCACGCTGTGTCGATGAAAGGCATGGCTGCAATGGCCGTGACCGGTTTGTAATAAGCGTCAGGGAGGTTAGCGTGGCAAAAGCCGTTGGTGAAGTATGGCTGGAAGAGCCCAAACTGCTCGCACTTGTGCAGGCAATGTTTGCAACGGCGGGATCCAATCCGCATGAATGTGCGGTTGTGTCGAGACATCTGATCGAAGCCAACCTGCGCGGCCATGATTCCCATGGTGTGGGCATGATTCCGGCCTATCTCAACAATGCCCTGTCAGGTGAAATGAAGTTGAACCATCACCCGAAACTGGTGCTGGATCAGGGCAATCTGCTCATTTTCGATGGTGAACTAGGGCTGGGGCAAACCAACGCGACCGAGGTGATCGACCAGGCGATTGCACGGGCGCAAAGCACCGGCTCGTGCATCATGGCCTTGCGCAACAGCCACCATATCGGGCGGATCGGCCATTGGTCCGAGCAATGCGCGGCGCGCGGCATGGTGTCGCTGCACTTCGTCAATGTGGTCTCCAAGCCTGCGGTGGCCCCCTATAACGGACTGGCGGCGCGTTTGGGCACCAATCCGGTATCGATCGGAATTCCGCGGCAGGACGCCCCGCCGGTCATCGTCGATTTTGCCACCAGCGAGCTGGCCGTCGGCAAAATCCGTGTCGCCTATAACAAAGGCGTGCCCGTACAGCCCGGTGCCCTGATCGACGCACAGGGCGAGCCGACCACCAATCCGGCCGCCTTGTTCGAAGAGCCTTACGGGGCTCTGACCTCGTTCGGCGAGCATAAGGGCTGGGCGCTGGCCTTTGCCTGCGAAGCGCTGGCGGCGGCATTGAGTGGCGGCAAAACCCAATCGGGCCCGAAATCGCGCGATGCCATCATCAATTCGATGTTCTCGATTGTGGTCTCACCCGATAAAATGGGCACGACAGACAGCTATTTCAGCGAATTGGAAGCCTTTATCCGCTGGGTGCAATTGCCACCCGAAGGACGTGATCCGACCGTGCAACTGCCCGGCGATCCCGAGCGCGCCAAGCGCGCCGACCGGCTCAAGCGCGGCATTCCGGTCGACGAGACAACATGGAAGCAGTTGCTCGATACCGGTGTTGCGGTCGGCATGACCCGCGAGGCGATGCTGGACATCGCCAGACCTCATCAGGCTCCGCTGGCCTGAACGAGTGCAAATAAAAAATGGAAAGGGTTTGCTTCGATAAAATCCTTTCTATTTTGCGTTGAAAAGGCCAATACAGGCCCCTCAACCAACAAACGCGACAGACGCGAATCGACCCTGCAGGATCCTTGTCATGAGCAATCATCTGTTTGGCATCATTGCTGACACTTCCCACCCCGCCAGCCACAAGGTGGTGCAGTTTCCCGATGGTTCGGCATGGACACGCGCCCAATTGCTCGAGCGCACGGCCCGCTATGCCAATGTGCTGGAAAGCCTCGGCGTGGCCCCGGGTGACCGGATTTGCCTGCAAATCGAAAAGTCCGTCGAAACCATGGCTTTGACGCTGGGTGCGGTAAGGGCCGGTGCGGTGTTTGTGCCGCTCAACACCGCCTATACCACGGCGGAAATCAGCTATTTTATCGGTGATTCCGAACCGCGCCTGCTGGTGTGTGATCCCTCGCGCCGCGAGGCTTTGCGGGATTCTGCTCAAAAAGCGGGTGTGACCCATGTCGAAACACTCGGGCCGGATGGTCTGGGTTCGCTGGCCGCTCTGGCCGATGCGGCCTCGCCCGATCATGGGCCTGTGGCGCGCGGGGCGGACGATATTGCTGCCATTCTCTACACTTCGGGCACCACGGGCCGCTCGAAAGGCGCGATGCTGAGCCATGACAATCTGGCCTCCAACGCGCTGACGCTGAAAGACTATTGGCGTTTTACTCCGCAAGACGTGCTGCTGCATGCTTTGCCGATCTATCACACACATGGCCTGTTTGTCGCCATCAACACCATTCTGGTGTCGGGCGCGTCGATGATCTTTTTGCCGAAATTCGATCCCGACCAGATCCTGCGCCTGATGCCGCAGGCGACCTGCATGATGGGGGTGCCGACCTTCTACACCCGTTTGCTGCAGCATGAGGGCCTGACCAAAGAAGCCACCAACCATATGCGCTTGTTCGTGTCCGGTTCCGCGCCTTTGCTGGCCGAAACGCACCGCGAATGGTCGGCGCGCACCGGCCATGCCATTCTGGAACGCTATGGCATGACCGAAACCAATATGAACACTTCCAACCCCTATGACGGGGATCGGGTGGCGGGCACCGTTGGCTTCCCGCTGCCTGGCATTGCGGTGCGGGTGGTTGATCCCGAGACAGGCAAGCATTTCGGTGTCGACGAGATCGGCATGCTCGAAGTCAAAGGCCCGAATGTGTTCAAGGGCTATTGGCGGATGCCGGAGAAAACCGCGTCCGAATTCCGCGCCGACGGGTTTTTCATCACCGGCGATCTCGGCAAGATCGATGAGCGCGGCTATGTCCACATCGTCGGGCGCGGCAAGGATCTGATCATTTCCGGCGGCTTCAATGTCTATCCGAAAGAGGTCGAGACCGAGATCGATTCGATGGATGGCGTGATCGAGAGTGCGGTGATCGGCGTGCCGCATCCCGATTTCGGCGAAGGCGTGGTGGCGGTGGTGGTGATTACCAAAGCCGCCCAGCTCGACGACAAGCAGATTATCGCGCATCTGGCCGATCGTCTGGCCAAGTTCAAACAGCCCAAACATGTGTTCATTGTCGATGATCTGCCGCGCAACACCATGGGCAAAGTGCAAAAGAACCTGCTGCGTGACCAGCACAAGTACATCTTCAAAGCCTGATCGGCGCGGGATAAGGAAAGGATAGCGGATGGAGCGGGGTGGTCTGGCCAAGACCAATGCGATTTTGACCGAGGCGCTGGAGGCTGTGCCTGATCCGGTCATCCTGATCGACCCGCGCCGTCTGGTAAGTTTTACCAATGCGGCGGCCCGTCAGGTCTGGCCGATGTTGCAGATCGGCAGGCCGTTGTTTTTCACATTGCGGATGCCCGATCTGGTCGATGCGGTCGAGCGTGTCATGGGACAGGGCGTGGCGGTCGATCTGGAAATCTACGAGAAAACCCCGATCGAACGCGCCTTCCGCGTCAAAATCCTGCCACTGCCGACCGGCTACACGGCCCCCGAGCGTGACCAGCCGGTGATGATGCTGATGCTGCATGATCTGACGTCGGAGCGGCGGCTGGAGCATATGCGGGTCGATTTTGTCGCCAATGCCAGCCATGAATTGCGCACGCCGCTGGCCTCACTGCTCGGCTTTATCGAGACCCTGCAAGGTCCGGCGAAAGAGGACGCGACAGCGCGCGAGCGCTTTCTGGAGATCATGCGCTCGCAAGCCCGCCGGATGACGCGGTTGATCGACGACCTGCTGTCGCTGTCGCGGGTGGAGCTGAACGCGCACCGTCTTCCGGTCGATCCGGTCGATCTGGCCCCGTTGGTCGTACACATGGCCGAAAGCCTGATGACTTTGGCCAAAGAGCGCGGTGTCACACTCAATTTGTTTCACACCGACCGTCCCTTCTGGGTAGCAGGGGATGCCGACGAATTGTCGCGGGTGGTCGAAAATCTGACCGAAAACGCCATCAAATACGGCCAAGCGGGTGGCAGGGTCGATGTGACCCTGTCTTTGATCGACCAGTCCTCGGGCGGGCAGGATGTCTGTCTGGAGGTGCGTGATTATGGCGCGGGGATTGCGGCGGAGCATCTGCCCCGTTTGACAGAGCGGTTCTATCGGGTCGATGTCTCGCAAAGCCGCGAAAAAGGCGGTACGGGGCTTGGTCTGGCACTGGTCAAGCACATTGTCAGCCACCATCGCGGACGTTTGCAGATCGACAGCCAGACGGGGCAGGGCGCGGTGTTCCGTGTGCTGTTGCCGCATAAAACCATGCCGGCGTGACCGGACAAGCCCTGCAGATTTTGTGGTTTGGTTAATTATGACAAAAATGTCATCTTAGTGTCATATAAGGGGTCTAAAGCTGCCGTCACTGCCGCAAGACAAGACCGTGGCAGGGATTGAAACAGGAGTACACCCGTGAAATTGTCCTCTCTCTTTGCCGCTTTCGGTTTGATGCTCGGCCTTGTGGCGCCTGTCGCCCATGCCGCCGATATTTCCGGCGCAGGCTCGACCTTTGCCTTTCCGATCTTTTCCAAATGGGCCGATCTCTACAAGAAAGAGACAGGCAACGGCCTGAACTACCAGTCGATCGGTTCGGGTGCGGGGATCAAGCAAATTCAGGCCAAGACCGTGACCTTCGGCGCGACCGATGCCCCGATGACCGCTGACGAGCTTAAAAAAGCGGGGCTTGTGCAATGGCCGATGGTGATGGGCGGCATTGTGCCTGTCGTCAATCTCGACGGCATCAAGCCGGGCGAACTGGTGCTGGACGGGACGGTTTTGGCCAATATTTTCCTCGGCACCATCAAGAAATGGGATGATGCGGCGATCAAAAAGCTCAATCCATCGCTGACCCTGCCGTCCACTGCGATCACGGTCGTACGCCGTGCGGACGGCTCGGGGACCACGTTCAATTTCACCGATTATCTCTCGAAAGTCAGCAACAACTGGAAGGCCGATGTCGGCGCGGGTGCATCGGTTGAATGGCCTGTCGGGGTCGGGGCCAAGGGCAATGACGGCGTGGCAGGCAATGTCGGCCAGACCAAAAATGCCATCGGCTATGTCGAATATGCCTATGCCAAGCAAAACAAGATGACCCATGTCAATCTGGTCAACAAAGCGGGCAAGACCGTCTCCCCCACCATTGCAGCCTTTCAATCGGCCGCCGCCAGTGCCGATTGGGCCAATTCGCCCGGCTATTACCAGATCCTGACCGATCAGGCGGGCGAGCAATCATGGCCGATCACTGCGGCCACCTTCATTCTGATGCAAGCCATCCCGAAAGATGCCGAGGCCTCGGCCGAAGCGATCAAATTCTTCACATGGGCGTTCAAGTCGGGCGACAAGTCCGCCGAGGAGCTTGATTATATCCCGATGCCGGCTTCGGTGGTCGGATTGATCGAAAAAACGTGGGCAACCCAGCTGAAATTGAAATAAGCCGCTGTTTTGTCCCTGACATGACTTGGCTATTGCAGGGAGAGGATTTACCTCTCCCTGATTGGTATCAACCAGAGCGTGAACATCATGGCTTCCAGCGGGCTTGCGAAAACGGAGACACCAATCGACAACAACGGCTCTCTGGAGCGGGCGCGGGTGTTGCGGTCGATGCGTCTGGGCGATGTGCTGTTTGAAAGCCTGACCCGCACCGCTGCCATTTCCGTGCTGCTGCTGGGCGGGATCATCATCTCGCTGTTTATTGGGGCCTGGCCCGCCATCAAAACCTACGGCTTCGATTTTCTGACCACCCAACGCTGGGCACCTTCGCTGAAGCCGCAGCCGATCCTCGGGGCTCTGGGTCCGGTTTACGGCACGCTGGTCTCCTCGTTGCTGGCGATGGTGATTGCGGTGCCGGTCGGGCTCGGCATCTCGATCTTTCTGACCGAACTCTGCCCGCATGTGTTGCGCCGTCCGATCTCGATTGCGATTGAACTCTTGGCCGGTATTCCGTCGATCATCTACGGCATGTGGGGCTTTTTCGTATTGGGACCGTTTCTGGCCGAGCATTTCCAGCCCGCTGTCATCGACTTTTTCGCCGATGTGCCGGTGCTCAATGTGATCTTTGCCGGACCCGCCAGCAATCTCAGCCTGTTCAATGCCGCGCTGATTCTGGCGATTATGGTGCTGCCTTTCATCACCGCGATTTCACGCGATGTGTTTGCGACTGTGCCTGTGGTGTTGAAAGAAGCCGCTTACGGTGCGGGCTGCACGACGTGGGAAGTGGTGTGGAATGTGGTGATCCCCTATACCCGCGTCGGGGTGATCGGCGGCGTGATGCTGGGTCTCGGCCGCGCTTTGGGTGAAACCATGGCGGTGGCTTTTGTGATCGGCAACGCCTTCAAGATCAAAGCCTCGCTGTTTGCTCCCGCCACCACGATTTCAGCCGCCATTGCCAGCGAATTTGCCGAAAGCGACGGGCTGCACCAGTCCTCGCTGATCCTGCTCGGTCTGTTGCTGTTTGTGTTGACATTCATGGTTTTGACCGCCGCGCGCATCATGCTGATGCGGCTCGAACGCAATCAGGGGAAGTAACGGCATGGGCAGTCCGAAAACCAATCCCTATTATGCGGGCCGCAAGCGCATCAATCTGCTGGCGATGGGGCTTTGCTATGGTGCCACTTTGTTCGGGCTGACATGGCTCGTGATGATTTTGGGCACGCTGGTCAGCAATGGCCTGCCCGGTTTGAGCCTCGATCTGCTCACCCAAAACACCCCGCCTCCCAACAGCACCGGCGGCGGTTTGGCCAATGCGATTGTCGGCTCCTTGATGCTGACGGCCATCGGCGTCGGCATCGGCGCACCCATCGGCCTGTTGGCCGGCACCTATATGGCCGAATATGGCCGCCACTCGAAACTGACTTCGGTCATCCGTTTCATCAACGATATTCTGCTGTCGGCTCCCTCCATCATTATAGGCCTGTTTGTTTATGGCGCGGTGGTGGTGCCGATGGGTGGCTTTTCGGGAATCGCCGGTGCTTTGGCTCTCGCCGTGATTGTGATTCCGGTCGTGGTGCGGACCACCGAGGATATGTTGTTGCTGGTGCCCAACCCGTTGCGCGAAGCCGCCAGTGCGTTGGGCCTGCCGCGCTCGCTGGTGATCCGCCGCGTCGCCTATCGCGCGGCCAAAGCCGGATTGGTGACGGGCGTGTTGCTGGCCGTGGCCCGCGTCAGCGGTGAAACCGCGCCCTTGCTGTTTACCGTGCTGAACAACCAGTTCTGGAGCCTCGATCTGACAGGCTCGATTGCCAATCTGCCGGTGACCATCAACAATTTTGTCAACAATCCCGATCCCAACTGGAAAAAGCTGGCCTGGTCGGGCGCATTGCTGATCACCTTTGCGGTGCTCTCTCTCAATATCGCGGCCCGTGTGCTTGGATCGTCAAGGAACGAGAAATGACCGACAATACCCCCCATCCTGTCAAGATCGATGTGCGCGATCTGCGGTTCTATTACGGCGAGACACAGGCGCTCAAAACCATCTCGCTGCCGCTCTATGCCAACAAGGTCACGGCCTTTATCGGTCCGTCGGGGTGCGGAAAATCCACGCTCTTGCGCGTTCTCAACCGCATGTATGACCTTTATCCCGGCCAGCGCGCCGAAGGCGAAGTGATGTTCGAGGGCCGCAATCTGCTCGACAAGGACGAGGATCTCAATCTGTTGCGCTCGCGCATCGGCATGGTGTTTCAAAAGCCCACACCCTTCCCGATGACGATCTATGACAATATCGCTTTCGGAATCAAATTGTATGAGCGTTTGAGAAAGTCCGAGATGGACGAGCGGATCGAAACCGCCTTGATGAAAGCGGCGCTGTGGAACGAGGTGAAGGACAAACTCAACGCCTCGGGTTTGAGCCTGTCGGGCGGCCAGCAACAGCGGTTGTGCATCGCCCGCTCGGTGGCGATCCGCCCCGAAGTGATCCTGTTCGACGAGCCGTGCTCGGCGCTCGATCCGATCTCGACCGCCAAGATCGAGGAGCTGATCGACGAGTTGAAATCCGATTACACCATCGCCATCGTCACCCACAATATGCAGCAGGCGGCGCGCGTGTCGGAATATACCGCCTTCATGTATTTGGGCGAATTGATCGAATTCAGCGACACCTCGAAAATTT
>CAIYZJ010000219.1 GCA_903930675.1 uncultured Hyphomicrobiales bacterium | reverse complement strand
TGCCCATGATCAGCCGTCGCGACCTTTCAAAATCCGCTCTGGCCTATAGCCTGATCGGCCTTTCTCCCCTTGTGTTGGGATCCGAAGCCAAAGCGGAACCCAAATTCAGCGCCGAGGCCCTTGCCGTTGCCGGACCTCTGGGCGATGTCGTGATGGGAAAAGACGATGCCAAGGTCACGATTTACGAATATGCCTCGCTGACCTGCTCGCATTGTGCGGCATTCCATGCCGATGTCTTGCCCAAGTTGAAGGCCAAATACATCGAAACCGGCAAGATCCGCTTCATATTGCGTGAATTCCCGCTTGATCCGCTGGCCGTCGCCGGTTTCATGCTGTCGCGCTGCAACGGCAACGAGCGGTTCTACCCGATCACCGATCTGCTGTTCAGCACCCAGAAAACCTGGGCCTATGCCGACAAACCCGCCGAAGCCCTGCAAACTTTGATGCGTCAGGCCGGTTTCACACAGGAAAGTTTTGAAGCCTGCTTGAAAAACCAGTCGATTTATGACGCGGTGATTGCGGTGCGTGCACGTGGCGGCAAGGATTTCCAGATCGACGCAACACCGACTTTCTTTATCAACGGCCAGATGTATCGCGGGGCTATGACGATTGAGGAACTCGATAAGGCGATTGTTGCGTTGTTGTGATCGGGTCAATTGCGCCTCTCCTGACGTGAGAGGGTCGCGATGAAACTGACGCGCCTCAAGCTCATCGGATTCAAATCCTTTGTCGAACCGACCGAATTTCTGATCGAACCCGGTCTGACCGGCGTTGTCGGTCCCAATGGTTGCGGCAAATCCAATCTGGTCGAGGCCCTGCGCTGGGTGATGGGCGAAAGCTCCTATAAATCCTTGCGTGCCTCGGGCATGGATGATGTGATTTTCTCCGGATCCGGCCACCGTCCCAGCCGCAACATGGCGGAAGTGTCTCTGCATCTCGACAATCGTGCCCGCACCGCGCCTGCGGCGTTTAACGATCTCGACCAGATCGAGGTCAGCCGCCGGATCGAGCGCGAGGCGGGATCGCATTACAGGGTAAATTCGCGCGAGGTCCGTGCCCGCGATGTGCAATTGCTGTTTGCCGATGCCGCCACCGGTGCACGCTCGCATGCGATGGTGCGGCAGGGGCAGATCGGCGAAATCATTGCGGCAAAGCCGCAAGCCCGACGCCGGATTCTGGAAGATGCGGCAGGCATTGCGGGTTTGCATTCGCGCCGCCACGAGGCCGAATTGCGGTTGAAGGCGGCCGAGGAAAATATCCGGCGCGTCGACGATGTGCTCAACCAGATCAACGAACAGATCGACGGTTTGAAACGGCAATCGCGGCAGGCGGCGCGCTATCGCAATGTCGCCTCTGATATCCGCAAAATAGAATCTTTGTTGCTGTTTCGGGCCTGGCAGGCTGCGGCCGAGGCCTTGTCCGAGGCCGAGCGCACCCATGCCGGTGCGCTGTCGACGGTGCAGACCCATGCGCTGGTGCAGGCCGCAACCGCCAAGGATCAGGCCGTTTTGGCGGCAGGTATGGCCCCGTTGCGCGATGCGGAAGTGGCGGCGGCCGCGGGCTTGCAACGTCTGACTCTGGCCCGCGAGGCTCTGGACGGCGAGGAGCGGCGCGCCAAGCAGCGCGCCATCGAACTTGAACGGCGCGAGACGGAATTGCGGCGCGATCTGGAACGCGAGGACAGCGTGCGCACCGATGCCGACACGGCTCTGGGCTTGCTGGACACCGAGGACGCGGCGCTGCTCAGCGAGGCGGCGGCGGCGGAAAGTCTGGCGCGTGATTCGACCGATGTCCTGCGCGAGCGCGAAGCCGCCAAGGTGAAGTCCGAGGCCGCCTTGCAGGATTTGCGTGCCAAAGTGGCGGATTTGTCCGCCCGCTATGCCGCAGCCCAACGGGCTTTGGCCGACGAACAGGCCCGCGAACAGCGCATTAGGGCTGACCTTGCCCGCAAGTCGCAGGAACAGCAGCAGGTTTCGGCCCTGACAGGGCTGGATGACGAAT
>CAIYZJ010000218.1 GCA_903930675.1 uncultured Hyphomicrobiales bacterium | reverse complement strand
AGCCTTGGGGAGCCGAACGCCAATGAAGACGATGAAGGACTGGCACCAATCGCACCCACAACTCTTCGTCAAATCACCGCGTAATCATGCGGGACGCGACAGATAGGTTTTGATTTCCTCGTCCCCGGGAGGAGCGGCCAGCAGGGTCAGATCATAACCCGCTTTGACAAAATGCGGCCCCATCGCCGCCAGCAATTCGATATAGAGCGGCTCGTCGAACCGGCCATGCGCGGTGGGCAACACCATCGTCACCACCTCGGTCTGCCCGCGCCGCAAACGCCGTGCCGCCGCATTGGGCCGGTAACCGGACGCCTCGGCGGCCGCCCGCACCCGCGCCCGTGTCAGCGCCGACACATCGGTATAATCGTCAAGCGCCCGCGACACCGTCGTGATCGACAGGCCCAGAGAATGTGCAAGTTCCCGAATGGTCGACATAATGCGCCCTTGATCTCCCCCGTCCGGTCCCGACATTCTTGCAATGAAGCGATGCATCGGTGAATCCAAAACGTTTTGGATTTTTGATCCGATCGCGGTTTTTGTCAAGATACCCGGCCGATCCACTGTGCCGGTTTGTGCAAAACCATGAGGAAAATACGGAACGACACGAGCCCGGAACCCGATTGGATCTCACGCGTGGCGGATTTGGCCGTCGACCACTTCGATGATCCGGTCGCACCGCTCGGCCATCTGCATGTTATGCGTGACGATGATGAAGCAGGTGCGGCTTTTTGCATTGACCTCGCGCATCAGGGCAAACACATCATCGGCGGATTGGGTATCGAGATTGCCGGTCGGCTCGTCGGCCAGCAAAATCTGCGGCGTCATCACCAAAGCGCGCGCCAGTGCGATGCGTTGTTGCTGGCCACCCGACATGTTGGTGGCCAGATGACCGGCCACCTTGCCCAGCCCCACCCTGTCGATCAGATGACGGGCGCGCATCTCGCATTGCGCATCAGGAAATCCGCGATCCACCACCATCGGCAGCATGACATTTTCCAGTGCCGTGAAGGCGGAAATCAGATGATGGTATTGAAACACAAAGCCGATGCTTTTTCCGCGCAAGCGGGTCAAGGCGGCATCATCGAGCAGGCCTGTATCCTGCCCCCCGATAAACAGCTTGCCGCCGGTCGGGCGGTCAAGCAGGCCGATGATGTTGAGCAGCGTGCTTTTGCCCGAGCCGGACGGCCCCATGATGGCGACAAATTCGCCCTCGTCGAGGGTCAGATCAATGCCGTGCAGCACCTCGGTCTGCGAGGGCTCGCCGGGATTGTAAACCTTGCTGATTGTGTCGAGCCGCAACAGGTGATCAGCCACGGATTGCCACCACCGGGTCGAGTTTGGCCGCCCGCAAAGCCGGTGCCATAGCCGCCAGCAGGCCCGTCAGGGTCGCCAGAATGGCGGTATAGACGAAGAGTTGCTGTTCGAGCATCAAGGGGAACAATTCACCCCCGTCGGCTTGGCGGGCGACAGAATGCCAGTAAACCAGCCCGCCTGCCCCCAACACCGCCCCGACCATCGACCCCGCAAAGCCGAGCAAGCCGCCTTGCAACAGAAACAACCGGATGATCTGGCCGCGCGTGGTGCCCATGGCGCGCAAAATCCCGATCTCTTTGGAACGCTGGATCACCGACACCACCAGCACGGCGGCAATGCCGAAGGCGACCGAGAGGCCGACAAACAGGCGGATCAGCGTATTCGTGGCCTTTTGCGCCTGAATGGCCGAGTAGAATTGCGCATTGGTTTTGATCCAGCTTTCAGCCACCACGCGATGCGCGGCCATGATGTATCGGGCCATGTCTTCGGCCGCATAGATGTCATACAGGCTGACTTCGAGCGAGGTGACACCGCCGATCATGCCCATCACCGATTGCGCCGTGCGCAAGGCCACATAGGTGCTGCGCTGGTTGGCACCCTTGTTGCCGAAATCCAGCAGCCCCGTGATGGTCAGCACCCGCTGGCCGCCATTGGCCGAGGTGACATTGATTTTGTCGCCGACCCGCACGCCCAGATCCTTGGCCAGTTCGACCCCGACCAGGATGCTTTCACTGGTCAGGCGCGCCGTACCCGCCACGATATAATCGGGGATTTTGACAATCCGGAAATAGGTATCCGGCTCGATCCCGACCAGCGTGATCGACCGGCTCGCCTCGCCGCGAATGGCCAGCATTGATCCCGAGGTTGTCGGCGACACAAAGGTAATATTGGGCTCGTCGCGCAACCGCTGGACAATGCTCTGCCATTGGTCGATCAGCGCGACACGCTGGCTGGGGCGTTGCACGGTCGCATCCTCGGTCTCTTGGGCCGGATCGCGCAAAGCGCGGGCGACCTGATCGGTCGCAATCACCTGAATCTGCGCCTGCGTGGTCAAGACGCGCTTCAGGATATTGTTCTCGAGGCCCGCCAGCATCGCCGACATGAACACGATCACACCGACCCCGATGGCAATGCCCACCACGATAAACACGGTCTGCAACCGCCCCTCATAGAGAAAGCGCACCGCAACAATCCATTCCAGCGGCAGGCCATAGGTCATGGCAGTATCGCCCGCACGCGTTGGCCGGTCATGACGCCTGCCCCGACGGGGATCACGGCATCGCCCTCGGCAGCCCCTTCGACAATCTCGTAATAGGCCGCGCCATGCACCCCGACCCGCACCGGTTGTTTGACCGCCCGCCCCTGTTTGAGCCCCAAGATCCAAGGCCTGTTGCTCATCGCCTCGTGCATGGCGCGCGCCGATACGATCAAGACCTGATCGCGTCTCGCCACTTCGACATCAACCGATACCGTCATATCCTGCCGCAGATAGGGTGGCGGGTTTTCCACCGTCAGCTTGACCTCCACCGAGGCACGCGACATATCGACCGCCGGATTGATAAAGGCCACTTTGGCGGCAAAGCTCTGGTCGGGATAGGCATCGGCCGAGGCCAAAGCCGATTGGCCGAGGCGGAGCAGGCCCAGATTGCGTTCGTCGAGCTGGATCACCAATTGGGTTTCCCCGTCAGGGGCCAGCGCCAGCAGCGCCTTGCCCGGCTGGGTCACCGTGCCGCGCTCCACCATCCGTTTGATCACCGTGCCGTCACGCGGGGCCGTGATGCTGGCATAGGCCAGCCGTGACAGGGCCGTATCCAGATTGGCGCGGGCCTGGGCAATCTGGGTTTGGGCAAACACATAATCACTGCCGCCCGGACTGGCATTGTAGATTTGCAACTGCGCCGTGCGCACCTGTGTTTTGGCCAGTTCCAGATTCTTTTGCGCACCATCCAGCGATGACGACGAGGCATAGCCTTTGGCGGTCAGGCTGTCGGTGCGATCAAAGGTCTTTTCGACCTCCGACAAGATCGCACGCGCCCCGATCAGGCTTTCTTGCGCGGTGGGCAGGGTCATTTCATTGAGTTGGCGCATATGGGCTTCGGCCTGATCCAGACTGCCTCGGGCTTGCACCACAGTGGCCAGCAATTCGCTGGCTTCGATCTTGACGAGGAGTTGGCCGGCCTTGACCTGCTCGCCCTCCTCGACCAGCACATCGGAGATCACGCCGGTGATCTGGCTGCCGATATCGACGCGGAAAGGCGTCTCGAAATGGCCGCTGGCCACCACCGTCTGCACCAGATTGCCGCGCTTGATCTGCTCGACAACCACCGCAGGGCCAAACACCATCCGCGCCACCTGCCAGCCCGCAAACAACACGACCGCAAAGGCCACAACCAGAAACCAGCGATAGGACACTAGTGCACTGACGCTATCATAGGATTCACAATCGTCGGCAGATATGCGAATCTTGGGTCATGGCCCAGACCGTCAATATCCTTCCCCATGCCGAAGATCGTAAGCTGTTGCTTGCCATCGTGGCTGATCGCAATCGCCCTTTGAAGCACGTTCAGCGGGCGAAGATTGTTCTTCATTCCGCCGAACGATTGCCCGTATTTGAAGTCGCTCGGCGGGCCGGGGTCAGTCGCCCCGCAGTTTGGCGGTGGCAACTACGATATGGCGAGCAAGGCGTAGATGGCCTCTTGCACGACAAAACGCGCAAACCCGGCCGGACCCCGCTTTCGCCCAGTACTGTCGCGAAAGTGCTTGAATTGACCTGCTCGGCCCCTCCGGGCGAAGCGACCCACTGGACCGGCCGCGCGATGGCGAAGGCGTTTGGGATTTCGCTTCGTTCAGTCCAACGCCTTTTGCAAGCTCATCGCCTTCAGCCCCATCGCATCCGAACTTTCAAGCGCTCCACTGATCCCATATTCGCTGAGAAAGTCGAGGATGT
>CAIYZJ010000217.1 GCA_903930675.1 uncultured Hyphomicrobiales bacterium | reverse complement strand
CTGACCGCGACCGAGGTGCGCCACGCCATCGAACTTGTGCGCAAAATCCACCAGACCGGCATGACTTTGGTGATCGTCGAACATATCATGGAAGTCATCATCTCGCTGGCCCAACAGGTGATCGTTTTCCACCAAGGCCATCAAATCGCCCATGGCACGCCGCAAGAAGTGACCCGCGATCCTGCCGTGGTCACGGCCTATCTGGGCAAGCGTGCCGCAGCCACTGCCGCGCGCGGTTTCGCCGGAGACCCGTCATGAGCAAATCTGAATCATCAAAGCCGCTGTTGAGCGTCAGCCATCTCGAAGTGAAATATGGTGACCTGATCGGGGTTGCCGATGTCTCGCTCGAGGTCGGGCATGGCCAGATCATCGCCTTGCTGGGCTCGAACGGCGCAGGCAAAACCACAACCCTGAATGCCATCGCCGGATTGATCCCCGCTTCATCGGGGAAAATCGAATTTGCAGGCCGGGACATTACCCACCAGCCCGCTTATGCGATTGTGTCACAAGGCCTGGCCCTGTCGCCCGAAGGCTGGCGGCTCTTTGTCCAGCAAAGCGTTGAAAACAATCTGATGCTGGGCGCCACGACTGTGGCCGATACGGCCAAAAAAGCAGCATTGCTCGAAAAGGTCTATGCCATTTTTCCCAAGCTGGCCGAACGGCGGATGCAGCAAGCGGGCACGATGTCGGGTGGCGAGCGGCAAATGCTGGCGGTCGGCCGCGCCTTGATGAGCGATCCGCAATTGCTGTTGCTCGACGAGCCGAGCCTCGGTCTGGCGCCTGCCATTGTCGAAAGCATGTATGACACTTTGATCGCGTTGAACAAAACCGGATTGACCATTTTGCTGGCAGAACAATCGGTTGAATTGGCACTGGAGATTTCCAACCACGCCTATGTGTTGCAGGTCGGTCGCAATGCGATGTCGGGCGCCTCGGCCGATCTCGCCAAAGACCCCAATGTCCAGAAGGTCTATCTGGGCCACTGATCCCGCACCGCATCCCCCAAGCGAGGTTCATGCATGACAGCCACCGCATCGCCGCAGACCCTCTCGGAGGCAGGCTATCACATCGAGATTGCCGTGCAGGGCTATCCGGGCAAAGCCGTCTGTCACGGTGGTCTGGGCTGGTCGACCATCGCATTGCTGCGCGGGCACGGGCGGGTGGTGCTGATCGATACCGGCGCATTCGGCCAACGCCAATTGGTGATCGACCGTTTGGCCGCCCACGGGCTGACGCCCGCCGATGTCACCGATGTCGTCTTGACCCATTCGCATTGGGACCATTCGGTCAATTGGGTGATGTTTGCGAATGCGCGCGTGATGATCGACGGTCACGAGCTGGCATGGTCGCTTGACGAGCCATGGGGCACCACGCCGGTGCCCGAGCTCTATGTCCGCGAGCTCGACCGCTCGCCACAACTTGTGCGGATCAAGGCGGGTCAACAGATTTTACCGGGCCTTACAGCGCATCATGCGCCCGGCCATACACCCGGTCATTTGATCTTCGTACTTGAAGGCGCGGACCGCGATATTATTTTCACCGGAGATGCAGCGAAAAACCGCGCCGAAATCCTCTCGAAAAGCGCGGATATGACCTATGATCAATCCGTCAGCCGTGCGTCCATCGAGATGATCTCCAAACTCTGGCGACAAAGACCCAATAGCGTTTTGATCCCCGGCCATGATGTGCCGATGGTCCTGCAAGAGGATGTGCCGGTCTATATCGCCGACCGGCAAGGCGGCATTGCCGCTTGGTTTGACAGCACGCTCGAGCAAACCAAAATTTTCGACATCACATGACAGGCCGCGTGGCGGCGCAGGGGAGAGTTTGCACATGGACAGGCTGAATTTTGCATATGTCTCCCGCAACTATTTCAACATGCCGGTCTGGATCGCAGAAGATGCAGGCCTGTTTGCCGAGGAGGGACTTGCCGTCGCCATCGAGCATATCGAGGGTGTTGACGAAGTCACCGACCGCCTGCGCCAAGGCCATGCACAACTGGTTTACGGCATCAGCGAGCATGTGGTGCTCGACCATGAGGCCGGCGGCAAACAGCAGATCATCGGCGGCAATGTCAACCGTTTGCCCTTTTCGCTGATCAGCCAAAGTTCCATCAAAACGATCGCCGATTTGCGCGGGAAAACCATCGGCGTCTCCTCGCTGGAGGCGGGCAGTTCATCCCTGATCATCGAATTGCTGAAACAGTCGGGCTTGTCCTATCCCGATGATTACAAGATGGACGCTGTCGGTCCGATTCTGGCGCGCTGGGACAAATTGCAATCGGGCGCCATCGATGCCGGATTGCAGGGGGCTCCGCTCAATTATATCGCGATGGATCAGGGCTTTCACAGTCTGTGTGAACCGCGCCACATCATCCCCGATTTCCAGTTCACCTCCTTGCACGCCAATCATGATTGGGCCGAGGCCCATGAAGATCTGGTGATCCGTTTCATGCGCGCCTTCATCCGCGCCCATCGCTGGTTTACGGCCAATAAAGAGGGCTGCCGAACCATCGCCATGGCCCGCACCGGCATCAGCGCCCATTATGCCGACCGCGCCTGGGACGACTATGTCGCCGACGGCATTTTCCCCGCTGACGGCGATGCCAGCACCGCGGCTTTGCAAAGCCTGATCAATATCAGCGGTCTGATCCGAGCCATCCCCCACCGCATCAAAACCAGTGCCGACGATTACATCAACCGCCGCTACTGGACAGATGCATTGTCGGGTCTGGTTTAGCGACAATCGCGTAGGACCAGAATCAATCCACAAATTGTCTGATCGGAATGGGTCGAGATCTTGCATGCTTAAGGTTGCTGGCAAGCGGGGCTTGGGGTCCATAGGCTAGAGACATCAAGATGTCCTGTCCCACTGGTCCCGTAGTGGACTTGCCCCCATTTCACCGGGACGAGTGGGATTGTCCCTATCTGATATCAAGCAAAGCAACAAGTTCGTGCTTGATATCTAACTTTCTTGCCATATTGCAGAGTGCCTCAATAGTGGCAGGAGGTATTGGAATGCCAAGAGCCGTCCGCTTTTGGCGCATTTGAAATTCACGTTCGCCCGGTATTTCAACACGATCAAAACCGGGTGCAGGCGGGCATGAGCGCAATTCATGCAAGCAATCTTCGGCAGCTCGTTTGTAAGATGTGCTATCCCGATAATTGTTCATGTCAATGCAGATGCAGATCCAGTTCATGCCGTCCCGGGCTTGGCCCATCAAAGCCTCGCCAAGCAATTCTGCCACAAGTGCCATGCCATAGCCCTTGGGTCCGGCCATCGGCAACAAAGCTCCCCCATTGATATAATCATCGGGGTTTACCGTAGGCCTTCCGTTCGCGTCGATACAGAGTCCCTCGGGCAAATCACGCCCGGCCTGTTTTGCCGCAAAGACTTTGCCGCCCGCACCTGAAGATGTTGCAAAATCGATCACTACCGGATCCGGACCATCGGCAGGAATTGCAAAAGCATAGGGATTGGTTGGCAGGACCCCTTTTGCTCCACCATAGGGAGCCACCTGCCTCCAGTTTTTGCGTGATCCTCCACCGAATATGATTGATAGACAGCCGGCACGGGCCGCACGCGCTGCGAAATCTCCTATGCGCCCGGTATGGTCGACATTGACCACGCCAACCGCGGCAATTCCTGAGGATTTCGCTCTTTTGACAGCCTCGTCGACAGCCAATAAAAATGCAGAAATTCCAAGCCCGTTATCACCATCAACCAATGCCGCGCCACCATCCGCATGACGCCAGAAGGGTTCGGCCCCTACGTTATAGTCTCCAGCCAGTGCTTTTTCCGCATAGGGCACAAGTCTGAAAATCCCGTGTGAATAGACGCCGCATAATTCGGCATCAACCAGATGATGGGCGACCTCAACGGCAATTCGGGGTTTGCAACCCATCGCTTCAAGATAGGGCACGGCAAATTGCAGCAAAACCTCTGGTTTAATTCTGGGGTCTGTTTCAAGCATGGGGCTGTTCCTCATCCGTGAAGCCGTCAGCAAGGGCTGCCAGAGAGTGATGGCAGCGGATGGAGTGCCCATTACGGCTCTTTTGCCACGGTGGAAATGTGGTGTTGCAGATTTCGCCGATATGCTTGGGACAACGGCGTTGGAACGCGCAACCTTGGGCAGGCGGCCCCAATTCAACAATGTCATCGGCAAGCACACGCGGACTGAAGTCGGGATCCGGTTCCAGCACCGAATGAACAAGGGCTTCGGTATAGGGATGGAAGGGAGCCTGATAGACAGCCTGGGATGTCCCTATCTCGCACAGCCGTCCCTGATACAAGACGGCCACGCGGTCGGACAAAGCGCGGACAACCGCAAGATCGTGCGAAACAAAAACAAATGCGGTTCCGCGTTTTCGCTGCAAATTTTTCAGAAGTTCGAGCACAGCGGCCTGGACAGAAACATCGAGTGCCGATGTGACTTCATCACACAATACCACTTGGGGGTCGGCGGCAAAGGCCCGTGCAATCGCTATTCGTTGCTTTTCACCGCCCGATAATTGCGATGGCAAGCGTTCAAGATATCGGGGCCCAAGTCTGACTTCTTCCAACAGCTCTTCGCTGCGCTGCCTGACTTGTGCAGGTGTCAAATCAAAATAGAGATTGAGCGGTTGGGCCAGAATCTGAGCAATGGTTTGACGGGGGTTGAGACTGTCGTCAGGGTTTTGGAATACCAGCTGGATCATTCTCAGATGAGCCCGGTCACGATCTTCGGTTCCGCGCCTGGACAAAGAAGTACCGTCAAAAATCAATTTGCCGTCGGCGAACGGCAAAAGGCCTGCAAGTGCTTTCAGAATACTGGATTTGCCGGATCCAGATTCTCCGACCAATCCAAGTGTTTCCCCGCGAGCCAATCCGAGCGTAATATCATCGACTGTCGGCACCCCTTGCGGGGGGCGGCCCATAAGCTGGTCCATCAAGGACGGGCGGGCATAGGTCAGTGACAGGTTTTCAATCGCCAGCAGCGCATCGGACTGCGATGCAAAAGAAACCGGATCCGTTTCTGCGGGGCGTGTTGTACCCCGGGCGGCATTCAGCTTGGGTTCTTCCGGATAAAAGCACCGGGTTGTTTGACCATTCGCCAGCTTCACAAGCCGGGGCTGTTCGGTCCTGCATCGGTCCTGTGCAGCCATGCAGCGGTCGGCGAAAGCACAACCGGCAGGCACCATACCCGGCATGGGTGGTCTTCCCTCGAGAGCTTGCGGAATGGTTGCTTCGCTCAAACGGGGGATCGATTTGAGCAGCGCACGGGGATAGGGATGGGCAGGGGATTGAAGAACATCCCTTGCCGAACCGTCCAGTACGATCTGTCCTGCATACATGACCACGATCCGCTTGCAGACTTGAGCAACCGCACCGAGATCATGGCTGACATAGACCATGGCTGTTTTGCGCTCATCGCAAATGTCTTTCAGCAATTTCAAAATATGCGCTTGGGTTGTAACGTCCAATCCTGTTGTCGGCTCGTCGAGAAACATCAGTTCCGGTTCGCCTGCCAAGGCCATGGCGATGGCCACGCGTTGCT
>CAIYZJ010000216.1 GCA_903930675.1 uncultured Hyphomicrobiales bacterium | reverse complement strand
TGTCCACCTTTTGCGATCGAATATAATTTTATCAAACAAAAATGATTGAAATCATTTCTACTATAGATTACACGCAATACCTGAGTTCGTAATATCAGTTATTACAATGCAATAACGCTATATTTCTCAAAAAAACGGACCGCTATAATGCCAAAAAACATCAGCTTCAGTATTTATTCTTTGCTGGGCATAATCGAAGCTAAACACAATTTTTTGTGGGCTGATGGCTTACACAGACAAGTTCTGATTGCAGTGCTAGATGCTGAACGCACAGGCTTGAGATTAACCAACCAACATATTGTTGATTTGAATTTTACAAGCCGCAGCAGCACATACAGAAAAATCTCTGATTTGAAAGAAACACACTTCCTATCTGATATTTGGGATGATAATGTTTGTTATCTTGCACTTGGCACAGCTGCAATCAGTATGATTGCAGCTGCAGATAATAGAATGAAAGCACTAAGTGAGAAATCTGATTGATATCACAACTGGCGTTTGCGTAATTGCATTTTTATATGTGATTTTCCGTTACATTCAAACAGAATACCTTTCTCATACCCAGTTTAATGATTTTATTCACGCTTTTTATATTCCCGCATCAGTGAGGGTTTTTTCATCACTGTTATTTGGTTATTGGGCTGCTGCTGGCATAGCATTAGGTTTATTTTTAGACATTGCTTATTTGCATCCAGAGAATTTCATATTATCAGAAATTATTGTTAGAATGTTTCAAGCCGCAATTTCACTTTGTTTATCATTGCTTATTTGGGCTAAATTATCAAGCAAAGTCACTTGCTTATACAATCCTATCATAGATTTCAGAAAAATTGATGCATTTGATATATTGCAAATATGTATTATTGAAGCCGTTATCAACAGTGTTACAGCCCATATTTTCTATATATGGTCACCATCAGTCCGTTTGCAATTTGATTTGAATTATTTTGCAGTGATGCTATTTGGTGATTTAACTGGTTCCTTTTTAATATTCATTATCGCTAACATAGTGTTCTCTTTGCTAAAACGCACACCATTCTTCCCACGCAAGCACTACGACGACACGATGAACAACCAGTGATAAATGTCGCCCGCACAAAACACACAAACTGTGTTTTGTCTTATGCTGCAACTTTAAGCATAAGGTTTTTGCTACAAGTCAGCTGTATGGAGAATTGATACGGTGAACATAAAGTCAAAACTGATTGTGTCAGTCTTGCTGCTGACAATCTGTGCCAGCACAGCAAAAGCCGATATCAGCGAGAGCATGTGCGAGAGTTATATGGCAGTTGTTTCACAAGCTGTGCACTTGCGTGAAAGCTCTGTGCCCATCGCCACTGCCCGCTCAATGGCAGACAGCGCACTGAACATGAACCCACAACTGTGGCGGTTCACCATCAAAGCCATCAATACGGCTTACAGTGAGCCAGAACTCATCAAAACAATGCTGCGTGATGGCAGTTTGGTGCAGTTGTGCGCGAAGGAAGTGCGAGGATTTTGAGCTGATTTGACGCTAAGCTGCAGCCAATTGTCCACATTTGCTGAGTAGCAAGGGTAAAAACCTTGCTACTAATTTTTCAGTAGCGTTCGTAAAGCGTTGTGAAATAAGGGAAAAATGGTGCTGCCACGGAGGATTGAACTCCGGACCTCTCCCTTACCAAGGGAGTGCTCTACCACTGAGCTACGGCAGCAAGGGACAAGCTCCCCAAGCGGCGCGGACACTGCCACAAGGTGACCCGCCACGCAACCGTCTAGCCCGATATTTTTTCATCTTTATCAAGAAAGCTGGCATTACCTACCGTTTGACCCGGCGCTGCACCGCTTATAGCGGCCTATTCACGGGTCTGCAGAGGGCAAAGCAGACAACGCAAACAATCACAACACTTGTCAGGATCAAGAGATCGGCTTAGGGATTTGATCTTGGTCAGCCTTGCCGAATCGTCCCTGTCCGGATCGGGCGGATGCGGCAGTACGAAGAACAGTTGAAGCGGGTTGTGGATAGTCCAATGACGGATCAAGCCTTGCGGCGAAAGCAGCGTTTGGCGGCGGCCCTGCGCGAGAACCTCAAGCGGCGCAAAGCCCAGCAGCGCGTGCGCACTGTGCAAGACATGACCGAGCATAATCCATCAGCCACCTACACGGCCACCCAAGATACTCCGGACACCCAGCAGAAAGCCCCGCAGCAAACCCCGCAAAACGATGCAGAGCGCATCCCGGCCCCCGCTCAACCCAGCGGGCGTTGAGCATGTTGAACAGGATAGAATGACAATGGATCGTATCCGCATTGTCGGTGGACACCCGCTCATTGGCTCGCTGATCATCGGCGGAGCCAAAAACGCTGCTCTGCCGCTGATGATTGCCAGCCTGCTGACCCGCGAAACCCTGACGCTGCACAATGTGCCGCGCCTGTCGGATGTGCGGCAATTGCTGCGCATCATCGGCAATCATGGCGTCGATGCGGCCATTGGCGGCAAGCGGTTGGGCCAGAGCGAGGATCAGGGCGACAGCATCACCCTGTCGGCGCGCGATATTGTCGACACCACGGCTCCTTATGAACTGGTCTCGCGGATGCGCGCGAGTTTCTGGGTCATTGCGCCGTTGTTGGCGCGGATGGGGGAAGCCCGCGTCTCGCTGCCCGGCGGTTGCGCCATCGGCACGCGTCCGGTCGATCTGCTGTTGATGGCGCTGGAAGCGCTGGGCGCCGACATCGAGATCGAAAACGGCTATGTCGTGGCCCGCGCCAAGCATGGGTTGCGCGGCGGCCATATTGTGTTTCCCAAGGTGACCGTCGGCGGCACGCATACGGCCCTGATGGCGGCGGTGCTGGCGCGCGGTGATACGGTGATCGAAGGCGCGGCCCGCGAGCCCGAAGTGGTTGATCTGGCCGATTGCCTGATCAAAATGGGTGCCAAAATCAACGGGGCGGGCACCAGCCGGATCGAGGTGGAAGGCGTCGGCCAATTGGGTGGCGCGCATCACACGGTGCTGCCGGACCGGATCGAGACGGGCACCTATGCCATGGCCGTGGCGATGACCGGCGGTGATGTGCTGCTGGAAGGCGCGCGCGCCGATCTGCTGCAATCGGCTTTGGATGTGCTGGCCAAAACCGGCACGGAGATTCTGGCCGACGAGCAGGGCATCCGCATCCGCCGCCAAGGCGGGGCTATTTTGCCGATCGATGTCGCTACCGCACCATTCCCCGGTTTTCCGACCGATCTCCAAGCCCAGTTCATGGCATTGATGACACGCGCGCAGGGCACTTCGCATATCCGCGAAACCATTTTCGAAAACCGCTTCATGCATGTGCAGGAGCTGGCCCGACTGGGCGCCCAGATCAAGCTGGATGGCGACACGGCGATTGTCGAGGGCCGCAACAGGCTGAAAGGCGCGCCGGTGATGGCCACCGATCTGCGGGCCTCGGTGTCACTGGTCATCGCCGGATTGGCGGCGGAGGGGGAAACCACCGTCCACCGCGTCTATCATCTGGATCGCGGTTTCGAGGCGCTGGAAAAGAAATTGGCGCGCTGCGGCGCGGAAATCGAGCGGTTGTCGAGCGACGGCTGATCCGGCCTGCTCCCAAGGCCGCGGTTGCCGCAAAGGCTGCGGGGCGTTAACAAGAGGCTGTTGCGCATCAAAGGAACGCCATGACCCATCGCCAAGGCCTGAACCAAACTGACGATTTGAAGCTGATGGCCATCGACAGCGAGGATCTTGCCGTGTTTTCCGCGCATTTGCAGGATGCCGAATTGCGCATCGGGCACATTGCTTTTCTGCCCAAAAACAAGCGCTTTGCCTTTGTCGCCGAACGGCTCGACCGGCAATCGATGCCTCCTGTCCGCAAAAGCACGGGCGTGCATTTCGAGGGCGTCACCCAGGCCCGCCAGCAAAATATCGTACCGAACCAGAGCAACCAGACATTGCATCTGTTGGCTGTCACCTTCACGCCCGCTGTGGCTCCTGCCGGGCAGGTCACACTGCATTGCACGCAGGGGCAATTGATCAAACTGGATGTCGAATTTTTGGAAGCTGCGCTGGCCGATTTGCCGGACGACAGCAAGGAGATATGATCATGGTGCTTCGCCTTTCGAGCCATGCAGCGTCATTTTCCCAAGACTTCAACGCCCTGCTGGCGATGAAGCGCGAGGTGTCGGAAGAGGTCGATCACGTTGTGCGCGACATCATCGCCGATGTGCGTCAGCGTGGTGACGAGGCGCTGGTCGATTACACACAGCGGTTCGACCGTTTGCAGATGGATGCCGGACAATTGCGCGTCACCCGCGCCGATATCGAAGCCGCCATCAAACAATGCGAGCCGGACACTCTCGATGCCCTGAAACTGGCCCATGCCCGCATCAAAAGCCATCACGCCCGCCAATTGCCCAAGGATGACCGCTATCGTGATTCCATCGGCGTCGAGCTCGGCCATCGCTGGACCGCCATCGAGGCCGTGGGTCTCTATGTACCGGGCGGCACGGCCAGCTATCCGTCTTCCGTGTTGATGAATGCCGTACCAGCGCAGGTGGCCGGTGTGCCGCGCATTGTGATGGTGGTGCCGACGCCGGACGGACAACTCAATCCGCTGGTGCTGGCCGCCGCCGATATCGCGGGCGTGTCGGAAATCTACCGGATCGGCGGCGCGCAGGCGGTTGCGGCTCTGGCCTATGGCACAGCCACGATTGCACCGGTGGCCAAAATCGTCGGACCCGGCAATGCCTATGTGGCGGCAGCCAAACGGCGGGTGTTCGGGCAGGTCGGCATCGACATGATCGCCGGTCCCTCGGAAGTGGTGGTGCTGGCCGACAGCCATGCCAATCCCGATTGGGTGGCGGCTGATCTGCTGGCACAGGCCGAGCATGATATGGCGGCCCAATCCATCCTGATCACGGATTCGCCCGACCTGGCCGATGCGGTCATTGCGGCAGTCGAAGGGCGTTTGAAAACCCTGCCACGGCGCGAGATTGCCAGCGCAAGCTGGCGCGATTTCGGCGCGGTGATCACGGTGGACAGTCTCGAACAGGCGATCCCGCTGGTCGACCGCCTCGCCCCCGAACATCTCGAAATCGAGGCGGCGCAAGCCGAAGACCTGGCCGCAGCCGTGCGCAATGCCGGAGCCATTTTCATTGGCGCCCATACGCCCGAAGCGATCGGCGATTATGTCGGCGGCAGCAATCACGTTCTGCCGACAGCACGCTCGGCCCGTTTCTCCTCCGGTCTCGGCGTGCTGGATTTCATGAAGCGGACCTCGATCCTCAAATGCGATGCCCATGCCTTGCGGATCATCGGCCCTGCGGCGATTGCGCTGGGAAAGGCCGAAGGGCTGGATGGCCACGCCCTCTCTGTTTCAACGCGTTTGAATTTGGGATGAGACGCGATGACAGAAGCACAACGGCATGCTTTGGCCTCCATCGAGCTTGACGAGGTCTCGATCGGCCGCACCACGCCGGAAAAAGAGCACGAACGGGCGGTGGCGATCTATGATCTGATCGAGGCCAACCATTTCGCGCTGCCCGACCACGATTGCGGCCCCTATGCCCTGACACTGGCGATGATCGACAACAAGCTCTCGTTCGATATCCGCAGCGCAAGCGGCGACAGGTTGATCACCCATGTTCTGTCACTGACCCCGTTCCGGCGGGTGATGCGCGATTATTTCATGATTTGCGAGAGCTATTACGAGGCGATCCGCACCGCCAGCCCGACCCAGATCGAAGCCATTGATATGGGAAGACGCGGTTTGCACAATGAAGCCGCCGAATTGCTGACCGAACGCCTGCAAGGCAAAGTCGAACTGGATTTCAATACGTCACGACGTCTGTTCACCCTCATCGCAGCCCTGCACTGGAAAGGCTGAGGGGAATGGAAACCGAAAAGGGCCGCCACATTCAGGCCGTGCTGTTTGTCTGCGGTTTTAATGTCATCCGTTCGCCGATGGCGGAAGCGATTGCCCGGCATTTTTTCGGACGCACGCTCTATATCCAGTCCGCCGGTGTCACCAAGGGAACCCTCGACCCCTTTACTATCGCCGTGCTGGAGGAAATCGGCATTGATGCCGGCAAGCACAAGCCGCGCACCATCGAGGAGCTGGACGATTGGGAAGGGCTGAATTTCGATTTGATCATCTCGCTCAGCCCGGAAGCGCATCACAAGGCTCTGGATCTGACCCGCACGGTGTCTGCCGATGTCGAATACTGGCCGCTGCCCGACCCGTCACTGACCCAAGGCTCGCGTGACCAGATGCTTGACGCCTATCGCGCGGTGCGTGACCAACTCGTGCAGAAAATCACCGCCCGCTTGCGCGACTGAGCATGCTTTGCGGGGACTTGTGGCCGCTTACAGGCCCATCTGGCGCAAGAGGGCCACCGTTACCATGCCCGCCACCAAAGCCAGCACATCGCGCCGCAGTTTGAACATCACAATCATAGCGACGACCAGCGCGATCAGCGACGCGGGACCACCCATCACGCCAAGGGGTACAACCGTGGAAATGATGATGGAACCCGGCAATGCGCCCAAAGCCCGCCGCAAGCGCGGCGAGGGCGGCAGATGGTCCATCAGCCAGACACCGCCGAAGCGGCAAAGATAGGTAACGGCTGCCATGCAGACGAGTGCCAGCAAGGCCCCCCAAGACGTTCCTAATTGCTCCAGCAGCACATCAGACATCGGGACATCAGACATCGGGTTGTGCCTCGGGCATCAAGGCCCCCGCAATGGCTCCGGCCAGCGCGCCCACGACGATGAAGGCATAGCCCTCAACCATCTGCATCACGACAATCGACACAATAGCCGCCACAAGCCATGGCAATGCTGTCTGTTTGCCTTTCCAGAGCGGAATCAGCATCACCGCGAAAATGATCGGCATCACCAGATCAATGCCCCATGTCTTGGGGTCGGGCACCAGCGAGCCCAGCAGATAGCCCGGCACCGTCACCAGTAACCAAGTCATCCACAGCAACACGCCCGATCCGACAAACATGCCGTAATCGCGCCCGCCATCCTGATGGTAGCGCACGCCCAGAATCCAGTTGGCATCGGTAAAGAGGTAAAGGCTGAACCAGCGCCACATCGGTGCGGCGGTTTTGAACCAGTGATGCAGCGCGGCACCCATCAGGATCATGCGGGCATTGACCGCAAACACCACCAGCGTGATCGCCAATGTCGATCCCAACGTCCAGTGATCCTGCCACAGAGCCAGCGAAACCAGTTGTGCAGCGCCCGCAAACACCAGCCCGCTCGACAGCATGGCTTCGAACAGGCTCAAACCCTTGTGCGCAGCTCCCGCACCGAAGGCGGCACCGAACACCATGATGCCCGGCAGCAGCGGCAAGGTCAGCCGCATGCCGAGCCAGAAACCTGTCCAGGTGACAGGGCTGTATACAGGAGATTTCAGCTCCGGATCAGGGGAGGACTGCAAAAAAAGATCAGGCTCAGACATCTGCCGTTTTATGTGTTTTGCCCCAATAGCCGCCCACCAGCACGAATAACGCGCCGAACAAGGACGCTGCCAGATAAATATCCAGAGGTTCGGGGATGGTCCAAGGCAATTCTGCAACATTCGGCACCAGCCAGACATCGTGGATCATCATACCACCCGCCAGCCAGCCGAGCAGGCCCGCGCCGGCCCACAACAGGATCGGAAAGCGTTTGATCGCCTCCAGAATAATCGACGACCCCGCAATGATCAGCGGGATCGAGATCAACAGGCCAAGCACCAGCAAGACCATATCGTCCTTGGCAATGGCGGCAATGGCCAGCACATTGTCGAGACTCATCACCACATCGGCGATGGCGATGGTTTGGACGGCATGGAACAATTTGTCATGACCCTTGATCTCTTTGCCATGACCGTCATCGACATTGAGCAGATCAAAGGCGATCCAGAACAGCAACAACCCGCCGATCACCCGCAAAAACGGCAGGGCCATCAGGTAGGTCACGGCGAAAGAAAAAATAATCCGCAGGAAGATTGCCGCCGCTGCACCGAGAATAATCCCTTTATTCTTGGTTTTGGCTGGCAAATCCCGACAGGCCATCGCAATGACGACCGCATTGTCGCCCGATAAAATAATATTGATCCAGATGATCTGGATCAGGGCTGCAAGAAATTCTGGATTGATCGTCACGGGTGCCACTCTTGATCATAAAGGATACGGGATCGTCTTCATGCTCTCGAAAACGGCCATTCCGGCCCCGCATGATCCGATCAAGCCCGAAAGCTTCATCCGATCCCACACGGAAAGAATGGTACAGCTGCCCCGGCTTGAACGGGGGACCTCTAGATCCACAATCTAGCGCTCTAACCAACTGAGCTACAGCTGCCCTAACGACGAGGGCGGACCCTATGACGATGCCGGATTTTTTTCAAGGCCAAGTTGAACATTTGTTGAAAAAGAAAAGTCCGGACTTGCGGTCCGGACTTTTCAAATAGCGTTCTTCAATCGTTATTCCGTTGACAAATCAAAAGATTAGGATTTGCGACGACCGGCCTGCGAAGCGGCCTTGGTTACTTCTGCAGTGGCTTTTTCAACAGTCGCATGGGCATCGGCAGCAGCCTTTTGCACATTGGACTGCACAGCAGCACCAACATCCTGCAGCTGATGCTGCAAGGCTTCGGCCTGCTTTTTCACGAATTCGGCCTGCACCTGCATCAATTCCTGCAGGTTCTTGGCGCGCACAACCTTCTGGGCGAAGTCGAAGCTGGCAGCGATATTCTGTTCGGTATAGGAAATGGTCTTCTGGGCCACTTCGCGGCTTGATGTGCTGGCCACAGTCGCCTGTGTTTCAGCAGCGGCAGCAGCCTTGCTGGCCGCACCGATGAAGCCATCAAACGCCTTGCGGGCCTGTTCGACGCTTTTTTCGGCAAAATCGCGCATTTCGTTCGGGATTTCGTAGTTACCTGCGTTCTTCATCATGGCATTGCCCTCTATCAGAGCCCCGGCGCCAGACGATCCGGCGTTGTGTTGGCTCAATCACTCGTATTGTGCATCGCAATATAATGCTGCATTGCACAATTGTCAAGCGCGCCCGCTGCCATTCCGTCTTGAACTTAGGATTATAGGGATCACAGGACACGGCATGCGGTTTTTTGCGTATTTATTTGGGCTTTTTTAATGTCTTGGCGATACACCCGTCACATTCTGGCCGAACCAAGTGGCCAATATGGCACCGATTCGATCCGCAAGGATCGGGAGCGGACGCAAAGCGGGGACGTGTGTGACCAGCAGTCGGACGGCGAACCAGACACCGGGGCGTCCTGTGCGGTTTATTTGGGCCTGCGATGCCCAAAGCCGGCTGATGACGGCTGCCCTGTCGCCGGACCATATGCTGGCCCCTTGGGCCGGACAGGCTTTACTCGACAATCCGGCGATCCGCGAAGGCAGCGGCGCTTTGGCCGGGGCGCTTCTCGATCATAAAACCTTCAGCAATCTCACTGTTCAATGGCATGCGCCGGACGGTGTTCTGGAGTCGCAACTGTCGGGTGCGCCGGTCAATGATCGCGACGGCCAGTTTTCCGGCTATCGCGGCTTCGGCACCAGTCAGGGACTGGTGCACACGGCACCGCAACAGCCCGCACCTTCCAAAGCCACACTTGCCAAAGCTACACCAGCTAAAGCCACACCTGCCAAAGCCACACCTGCCGCCGGATTTGCCGGTTCGGGCCTGTCGGATCGCGAACAACAGGCCTTTGACGAAATCGGCCGTCTGCTCGCCCAAGCCGTGACGGCCCATTCGTCTGTCCGCGAGGACAGCGCGGCTGAACCCGCTGTCGAAGCCGCCGAACCGAACGGGCCTTTGGCCGATGAGCCTGCAAGCCACCACAGTTTCGAAATTGCCAAGGATGTGCAGGACCTGCTCGACAGGCTGCCCGTCGGCGTGTTGGTGAGCCGTGGCGATGTGCCGATTGTGATGAACCGGCTGTTGCTGCAAAGCCTCGATTACCCGGGCGCGGATGAATTCCATGCCGAGGGTGCGATTACCCGCCTGTTTCCCGACCAGCACGAAGGCGGTCAGGGGGCTGAATGGATGGCCCTGACCACCCGCAACGGCGATACGATTGACATGCGGGTGATGTTCCAGACCATCGAATGGGGCCAGCTTGCCGCCTCGATGATGGTGTTTGTGCCCCCGACACTGGTCTTGTCCGGGCACGAGACCAGCGAAACCGTACCCGAACCCGCAGCTCATTCCGCCCTTGTCCCCGCCTCCCCCGATCCGATGGCCTCGCAACGGATCAGCGAGCTGGAAGCCATTCTCGATACCGCCACCGATGGCGTCGTTGTCGTTGATCTGAACGGCACGATTGTCAGCCTCAACAAAAGCGCGCAGGCGCTGTTCGGCTATGATGCGGCGCAGGTGGTTTCGCGGCCTTTCGTGACGCTGTTTGCCGCCGATTCGCACACGCTGGTGCAGGATTATTTCGAAGGCTTCCGTGAAAACGGTGTGCGCTCGCTGATGAATGACGGGCGCGAGGTGACCGGGCAAGTGGCGCAAGGCGGACATATGCCGCTGTTCATGACGCTTGGCCGCACCGGCGATCACAACAGCCGCTTTTGCGCGGTACTGCGCGATCTGACAGCATGGAAAAAGGTCGAGAGCGATCTCAACGATTCCCGCAAACAGGCCGAAATCGCCAATGCGCAAAAATCCGACATGCTGGCGCGCATCAGCCATGAATTGCGGACACCGCTGTCGGCCATTCTCGGCTTTGCCGAAGTGATGGTGGAAGAGCGTTTCGGCCCGATCGGCAATCCGCGCTATCAGGATTATCTGCGCGACATCCATTCCTCCGGCCACCATCTGCTGTCGCTGGTCAATGATCTGCTCGATCTGGCAAAAATCGAGGCCGGAAAATTCGATCTCGATTTCACCGCCCTCGATGCCAATGCCACAGTCAAAGCCGCCTTGGGGATGATCCATCCCGATGCCGAGCGCAATCGGGTGTTTGTGCGCTCGTCCCTCACCGTCGGCCTGCCGAAAATTGTCGCCGACGAACGCACCTTGCGGCAGGTGGTGCTGAACCTTCTGTCCAATGCCGTCAAATTTACAGATGCGGGCGGTCAGGTGATTGTGACCACCGGACTGACGCAGGATGGCGAAGTGGTGCTGCGCATCCGCGATACCGGCGTCGGCATGGATTCCGAAGACATCAAAACCGCGCTGGAATTTTTCCGGCAGACGGCCGCAGGCCGCAAAGCAGGCGGCACGGGTCTCGGTCTGCCGCTGACAAAGGCGCTGACAGAGGCCAACCGCGCCAGCTTCTCGATCAAAAGCGACCGCGGACGCGGCACGCTGATCGAGATTACCTTTCCGAGCAACCGCGTGTTGGCCGAATAATCAACCTTCGTTCAACAGCCCGTCGCGGGCCGCCAGCGCCGGAAACAGCCGCGTCCACAGAGCGGCAATCAGCACCGTGCCGATGCCGCCGATGACCACCGCAGGCACCGCGCCGACCAAAGCGGCCAGCACGCCGGATTCAAACTCACCCAATTCATTGGAGGCCCCGATAAACACCGTGGTCACCGCCGACACGCGCCCGCGCATCGCGTCGGGCGTGTTGCCCTGCACCAGCGACTGGCGGATATTGACGCTGACCATATCGGCCAGACCCGACAGATAGAGACACACCATCGACAGCCAGAACACCGTCGACAGGCCGAAACCGATCATCGCCACACCGAACAAGGTGATGGCACCGAACAGCAGCGGCCCCGCTTTGCGGCGGATCGGCCATTGCGTCAGCATCAGGGCCATAGTGATGGACCCGCAAGCAGGCGCGGCCCGCAACAGGCCCAGCCCTTCGGGTCCGACATGCAGCACATCCTGCGCGAACATCGGCAGCAAGGCGGTGGCACCGCCCAGCAGCACCGCAAACAGATCCAGAGAAATCGCGCCCAAAATCACCGGCTGCGATTTGATGAAATGGATGCCGCCCAACAGATGCGGCACGGTAATCGGCTCGCGCGCCACCACGGGCGGGCGCGCTTTGATGCTGAGGATCGAAATCGTCCCCAAAGCAAAACACACAGCCCCGACACCGAACACCACATCGGGTCCCAGCATATAGAGCAGGCCACCCAAGGCGGGACCCAGCACCGTGCCCGTCTGCATGGTGGAGGAGGACAAAGCCAGACCGCCCGACAGCGCATCGCGCGGCAAAAGGCCCGGCAAAATGGCTTGGGTGGCAGGCATATAAAAAGCCCGTGCCGCGCCTTGCAGCATGGTCAGCAGAAAAATCGGCCAGATCTCGGCGATCTGCAACCAGACACACGCCACCATGCCAAGGGATACAAGGCAGGCAACCGTGTAACCCGAAGCAATCACCTTGCGGCGGTCATAGCGGTCAGCCACCTGTCCGGTCACCAGCGCCAGAACGGGGGCGGGCAAAAACGCCGCCAACCCGACAAAGCCAAGCGCCCATGCGCTTTTGGTCATGTCATAGACAAACCAGCCCATCGCGACCGATTGCATTTGCAACGCCATGACCGTGGAAATACGCGCCAGCACAAAAGCACGAAAATCATGCAAGCGCAGCACTGACCAACCGGATGAGGACATCGACTCAATCATTCTGACACATCTGCCTTCAAGATCCGCCGGACGAAACAGGCAGATTGCATAAACAGGCGGACACCGGAACAAGCATCAAAACGATCCTGTCCCGAACATCTGTTTGGTTACGCTCAGACGTCGAGATTGGCGACATTGAGGGCGTTGGACTGGATGAATTCGCGGCGTGGTTCCACCACATCCCCCATCAGCTTGTTGAAGATGTCATCGGCGTCGATGACATCTTTGACGCGCACCTGCAGCAAAGACCGGACATTGCGGTCCAGCGTGGTTTCCCACAGCTGTTCGGGGTTCATTTCGCCGAGGCCTTTATAGCGTTGCAGCGCGATGCCCTTGCGGCCGATCGCCGTCACGGCTTCGAACAAGGCCGCAGGACCATGGATCGCCTGCTCGTCACCCTTGCGGGTAAACTGGGCTGGCTTGGCATAGACCTCGCCGAGCGAGGCGGCATGTTCATCGAGTTTGCGTGCGTCGGCGGAACCAAGCAAAGCCGCATCCAGAATGGTCAGCTGTTTCACACCGCGCACGATGCGTTCGAGCACCAGACCATTGCCGTCGACCCGGCCGGTCCAAGTCCGCTCGGTATCCTCGGACAGGGTGTTGAGACGGACGGCAATCGCATCGGCCTGGCTTTGGGCAGTGGCAGGATCGGTGACCGGCTTCAACGCGCCGACGATGGCCGCCTGTTCCACCGTGGTGTGGTCGTAGCGCGAATGCAGGCCGGAAATCAGATTGCGGACCAACCGCGCTTCTTCCAGCACCGAGCGCAGATCGAGACCGGCGCGTTCCTCGCCCGACCCCAGACGCAACAGCGCACCGTCGATGCCCTGTTCGATCAGGTAATCCTCGAGCGCGCGCTCGTCCTTCAGATATTGCTGCGCCTTGGAGCGCGAGACCTTGTAGAGCGGCGGCTGGGCAATGAACAAATGACCGCGGTCGATCAATTCCGGCATCTGGCGGAAGAAGAAGGTCAGCAACAAGGTGCGGATATGGCTGCCGTCGACGTCGGCATCGGTCATAATGATGATCTTGTGATAACGCAGCTTGTCGGCGTTGAATTCTTCTTTGCCGATCCCCGTGCCCAGCGCGGTGATCAGCGTGCCTATTTCCTGCGAACCGAGCATTTTGTCGAAGCGCGCGCGCTCGACATTGAGAATTTTACCGCGCAACGGCAGTACCGCCTGATATTCACGGTTGCGGCCCTGCTTGGCCGAACCACCGGCGGAGTCACCTTCGACCAGAAACAGTTCGGCCTTGGAGGGATCGCGTTCCTGACAATCGGCCAGTTTGCCCGGCAGCGAGGCAATATCCAGTGCGCCCTTGCGGCGGGTCAGTTCACGCGCGCGGCGGGCGGCTTCACGCGCGGCAGCCGCTTCCACAACCTTGCCGACCACGGCCTTGGCCTCTGCGGGATGTTCTTCCAGCCATGTCTGCAAGGCCTCGCCCAACAGGTTTTCAACAACCGGACGCACCTCGGACGAGACCAGCTTGTCCTTGGTCTGCGAGGAGAATTTCGGATCGGGCACTTTCACCGACAGGACGGCGGTCAGACCTTCGCGGCAATCATCCCCGGTCAGCGTAACCTTTTCCTTTTTGGTGATGCCCGAGCTTTCGGCGTAGCCGGTGATGTGGCGGGTCATTGCCGCGCGGAAACCGGCCAGATGGGTGCCGCCGTCGCGCTGGGGAATGTTGTTGGTAAAGCAGAGAACCTGCTCGTGATAGCTGTCGTTCCACCACAAAGCGGCTTCGACCAAAATGCCGTCACGCTCGGATTTGACCATTACGGGAGCGGGCACCAGCGGGGCTTTGGCACGGTCGAGATAGCGCACAAAGGCCTCGAGCCCGCCATCATAATAGAGATCGACCATCTTGGTTTCGGCATGGCG
>CAIYZJ010000215.1 GCA_903930675.1 uncultured Hyphomicrobiales bacterium | reverse complement strand
GGAAAGGACACCAAAATTTGTACATCATTTGTAAATAGAACAAATAGTGAACAATTGAAGGTACGAGAAATTTGTCGATTATTAAGTCATTGATTTTATTGATAAACTTGGCGCACCCGACAAGATTCGAACTTGTGACCTTTGCCTTCGGAGGGCAACGCTCTATCCAGCTGAGCTACGGGTGCTGATCTTGGAAACGAAACCGGATCATATGTGCTCATCTGTAACGGATTGCCAATAATCGTGCAACAGGTCTCGTGATGTCCGATCAGGGAGCGGGTGTGGCGTAATGGTGTGTTGAGCAGCGGGCATTTTCCGTCAGGCTTGTATGGCTGATGCAGGAGTGGAGCGGATAGTCGGGTGGTTATTGCGGCACGAGGGCGCGGCAGTCTTTGGCGTAGGAATCGGCATAATCGGTCAGGATTTTGTCGACGATCTCGGTCTGGAATTTGCCGTCCGGACGTTTGATCGCGCGGACCTGATAGAAATCCTGAATCGGATAGCCGTTGATATTGAAGCGGAAAGAACCGCGTAACGAGGTGAATGCGGCCTTGCGGATAGCAGCGGCCAGCTGGTCGCGGTTGGCGGTTTCGCCTGCTGTCTGTTGCAGGGCCGAATGGATCAGCATGGCGGTGTCATAGCCCTGCATCGCATAGGCGCTGGGTATGCTGTTGTAGGCGGCCTCAAAAGCCTTCACAAAGGCTTTGTTGGCGGGATTGTCGAGCGAGGGCGACCATGAGGTCGAGCCTGTCAGGCCCAAGGCGGCCTCTTGCTGGGCGGGCAGGGTAGCCTCGTCAAAGGTGAAGGTGGACAGAAACGGTATCCGGCTGGCAAGTCCGGCTTGCGCATATTGCTTGACCAGAGCGACGCCCATGCCGCCGGGCATGAAGGTAAACACGGCATCGGGTTTGTTCGCGGCAATGCGGGCCAGTTCGGCCGAAAAATCCAGCTGCGTCATCGGCACATAGATCTCGTCGCTGATCTCGCCCCTGAATGCGCGGCGGAAACCCGCCACCGCATCCTTGCCCGCCTGATAATTGGGCATGATCACGGCAACGCGGCGATAGTTTCCGGATTCGGCATAACGGCCCATCACCTCGTGAGCCTGATCGTTCTGGTAGGACACAACCGAGAAATAGGGCGAGCATTGCGCACCGGCATAGACCGATGGACCGGCATTGGGGCTGATCAGGATGCGGCCGCTGTCGATCACCGGCTTGTGGATGGCTTGCAGGATATTGGAGAAGATCGGTCCCACCACCAAGTCGACCTGATCGCGTGCCAACAGGCCTTGCAGGCGTTGCACGGCAATGTCGGGTTTCAACTCGTCATCGACCAGAAACAACTCGACCTCGCGCCCGCCCAACCGCCCGCCCAGCTGGTTGAGGGCGAGCTGGAAACCGTCACGCGTCTGGGTGCCGAGCACCGAGGACGAACCCGACAGGGTGACCATCATGCCAAGCCGCAATTTGGTCTGATTGGCGGCCAGCACAACATCGCTGCCAGCAAGACCGAGGATGGCTGCAAAGACAGAGAATCGAATAGTGCGCAGCATGTGTTCGGTTATCTGGCTCATGCCGGTTACCCCTGGGATGGTTTTTGCTTGTGGATATGGTTTTGGTGCCTCGTGAAACCAAAGGCAAGACTTAAACAACAGGCAAACAGCCCGCAACAAATCCGGCAGGGGGGCGACAAACCTCTCGTTTGCTTGTATCAGCAGGGCATGCATGCTTCATCCAACCAGACACTGACCGGAGAAATATTTGCGGCCCATGGCAGCCGGCTTGGCGGCTATGGCCGTACGCTGGTGATGGGCATCGTCAATATTACGCCTGATTCTTTCACGGATGGCGGTCTGTTTTTCCATCCCGATACCGCAATCACCCATGCCCGTCATCTGGTGGATGAAGGAGCGGATATTCTCGATATCGGCGGGGAATCCACCCGTCCGGGGGCGCAAATGGTGCCGATGGAGGAGGAGTGGAAGCGGGTCGAACCGGTGATCCGCGCCCTGTCGGCGGTGGTGGCCTGCCCTTTATCGATTGATACCTATAAAGCGGAAATTGCCGCCCGCGCCGTGGCGGCGGGAGCGTCGATTGTCAATGATGTCTGGGGGTTTCAGGCCGATGCGGGCATGGCGGATGTGGTGGCCTCGCTGGGCGTCTCCGCCGTGCTGATGCATAACCGCAAGGAGATTGATCCCTCCCTCGATATCATGGAAGACGCGTTGCGGTTTCTGGAGCATTCGCTGAATCTGGCCAGCCGTGCGGGTGTGCCATCGGAGCGGCTGGCGGTTGATCCCGGCATCGGTTTCGGCAAGACTCTGGACCAGAATCTGGTGATGATCGCGCAATTGCACCGGTTGAAACAGTTCGGCGTGCCGGTGCTGCTCGGCGCATCGCGCAAATCCATGATTGATAAAATCTATCCGAGTGCGCCGATGCAACGATTGCCGGGGACAATTGCCACACATACGATTGGCATCCTCGCCGGTGCTGATATTGTGCGCGCCCATGATGTAAGTGCTGCCGTGCAGGCAGCGCGTGTGACCGACCGCCTGCGGGAGATGCAGTAAATGAGTTTTTATACGATCAGCATCCACCAGCTGGCTCTTTATGCCCATCACGGGGTTTTCGCCGAGGAAAAGGTGCTCGGCCAACGGTTTTTGCTGGATATTACCCTGCGGGTGAACGCCACCGATGCGCTGATCGATGACGATATCGTGCGCTCGGTCAGCTATGCGCATGTGATCGAGGAAACCAAAACCGCCTTTACCGCACAATCCTACAACATGATCGAAACAGCCGCCGACCGGCTGGCCAGCCATTTGCTGGCGCGGTTCGACAAGGCCCGTTCGGTCAGTGTCACGGTCCACAAACCCTCCGCGCCGATTGCGGCGCAGTTTGATTCGATTTCCGCCAGCATCGAAAAATTCCGCGAAGGCCAGACGGCGTGACCACGCGCTCTGCAACGGCCTATCTGTCGTTGGGCAGCAATCTCGGGCCCGGTGTGGAGTTGATCGGCGAAGCGGTGGCGCGTTTGGCGGCATCCAATCGGGTGACCGTGTCGGGGCGGGCCCCGCTCTATCGCACCTCGCCGGTGGGTCCGGTGCCGCAGCCCGATTTTACCAACAGCGTCATCAGCATCGAAACGGACCTCGCGCCCGAGCCGTTGATGGGTCTGTGCCACGAGGTCGAGCGGGATATGGGCCGCAACCGCAGTCAGGAATTGCGCTGGGGACCGCGCCGGATCGACATTGATCTGATTGCTTACGGCAATGAAACCCGCGACGGCCCGGATTTGATCCTGCCGCATCCGCGCTTTGCCGAACGGGCCTTTGTGCTGGTGCCGTTGAACGATCTGGCGCCCGATGTGATGATCGGCGGGCATCGGGTGCGCGATTATCTGGCGCGGCTGGACCGTTCGGGAGTTGAAGCTCTCTAAAATACTGATAAATGCTGATCAACCGATCAGCTTGTGCCGTTGGACTTGATCACTGTGCCTGTTTCCCGTTGGAGACTCGCAACAGGTTTATATGAGAGGAAATAGTGATGTCTGCCCATCCCCTGTCTGTTGTGTTGATCATGGGTGTGACCAGTTCCGGCAAAAGCACGGTCGGCGAGGGGCTGGCCGAACGGCTGGGCTGGGTGTTTCGCGATGCAGACAGTTTCCATCCGCCCGAAAACGTCGCCAAAATGTCGAGTGGCCAGCCTTTGAACGATGACGACCGCAAGCCGTGGTTGCAGGCGATCGCGCATTTCATCGACGAGGCCGGGGCGCAGAATAATCCTGCGGTTGTGACCTGTTCGGCGCTCAAACGCGCCTATCGCGAGGTGATCGTCGGCTCGCGCCAGCATGTCGCGCTGGTGCATCTGGTCGGTGACAAGCAGTTGATTGCCGCGCGGATGGCCGCGCGCAAAAACCATTTCATGCCGACAAGCTTGCTCGACAGCCAGTTTGCGACGCTGGAAGCCCCGCAGGATGACGAAAAACCGTTTCGCGTGGCGATTGACCAGCAACCGGCAGTGATGATCCAGACCATTGTCGACGGGTTGAAACTGGCTCGCTAAATCCCGCCAAATCAGGCACAAAGAGACTGGACAACAGGCTCGCGGGCCGGATCGGGCATGATATGACACAGACCACGGACGTTTTGATCATCGGTGCGGGACCCGCCGGACTGATGGCGGCAGAAATCATCGCCGAGGCGGGCCGCTCCGTGCTGGTGGTCGATGCCATGCCGAGTGCGGGCCGCAAATTCCTGCTGGCAGGACGCGGCGGGCTGAACCTGACCCATTCCGAAGGGGTCGATGATTTTCTGGCGCGCTATCGCGGGGCGCAGCCCCATATCACCCCGTTGATCGAGGCGTTTTCGCCGCTTGATCTGATTGACTGGTGCGAAGGTCTCGGCCAGCCGACCTTTACCGGCACATCGGGGCGGGTCTTTCCCAAAAGTTTCAAAACCTCGCCTTTGCTGCGGGCATGGTTGCAGCGTTTGACCGGTTTGGGCGTACGCTTTGCATTCCGTCACCGCTGGACAGGCTGGAATAGCCAGGGGCAGGCGATGTTTTCAACGCCCGTGGGCGAACAGGTGATCGAATCCAGAGCCAGCCTGCTGGCACTGGGTGGAGCGAGCTGGCCTCGGATGGGTTCGGATGGCGGTTGGGTCGGGATTTTCGAGCGCGAGGGCGTGACGGTCACCCCGCTCAAACCGTCGAATATGGGCCTCAACATCGCGTGGTCGGATATATTGCGCAACCGTTTTGCCGGAGAGCCGATCAAACGTGCGGCCCTGACCCATGACGGCGTGACCATCCGCGGCGAGGCGATTGTGTCCGAGCGCGGGCTGGAAGGCGGTGCGGTCTATGCGCTGTCGGCCCCGATCCGCGATGCGGTGATGGCCCATGGGTCCACAACGATCACCATCGATCTGCGGCCCGATCTGCCGCTGGCCTTGATCGAGGAAAAACTGCGCCAGCCGCGCGCCAAGGCTTCCGCTTCGACCTTCCTGCATCGTGCCGCAGGCCTTGCCCCGATCGGCATTGCCTTGATGCGCGAGGCCTGCGGCGGTCCGTTGCCGGTCGACGCCAAGGCACTGGCCGCACTTGTCAAGGCGGTGCCGTTGACGGTGCGCGGGATCGAGGGCATCGAGCGGGCGATTTCCACCGCCGGCGGGGTGGCGTTTGAAGGTTTGACGCCGCATCTGATGATCCGCGCCAAGCCCGGCGTGTTCGTGGCGGGCGAGATGCTGGATTGGGAAGCCCCGACCGGCGGCTATCTGCTGCAAGCCGGTTTTGCCTCGGCAGTGGCCGCCGCCCACGGAATCATCGGCTTTTTGGGCCATGATGACGGATCATCCCCAGATCAATAGGGGTCCGGCTCTCGCCACTTGCGCCGCATCATGACATGATCATGGGCAATCCTTTATCCATCAGACGAGCTGGCCCGATCCATGACCCTCAATTCCCGCCCCGTGCGCCCCGGCGACCATGTTTTTCTGGTCGATGGCTCTTCTTTCGTGTTTCGGGCCTATTTCCAGTCGATCCGTCAGGACCAGAAATATAATTACCGGTCCGACCGTCTTCCGACCGGTGCGGTGCGGATTTTTGCGACCAAATTGCTGCAATTCGTGCGCGAGGGCGCAACGGGGATCAAGCCGACCCATCTGGCGATTATTTTCGACAAGTCCGAAAATTCGTTCCGCAAGGCACTCTATCCGCTCTACAAGGCCAACCGTTCCGATCCGCCCGAAGATCTGGTGCCGCAATTTCCGCTGATGCGCGAGGCCGTGCGCGCCTTCGGCATGGTGCCTGTCGAACAGGACACCTATGAAGCCGACGATCTGATTGCCACCTATGCCCGTCAGGCCAAAGAGCAGGGCGCGGATGTGCTGATCATCTCGGCCGACAAGGATTTGATGCAGCTGCTCGGCCCCGGCGTCGCCATGTATGATCCGGCTTCGGGCGAGCGTGACGAGCGCAGAATATCCGAACAGGAAGTGGTCGATTATTTCGGCGTGCCGCCCAACCGCGTCGTCGATGTGCAGGCTCTGGCGGGTGATTCCACCGACAATGTGCCCGGCGCCAAGGGCATCGGCATGAAAACCGCCGCCTTGCTGATTCAGGAATATGGCGATCTCGATACGCTGCTGTCGCGCGCCCACGAGATCACCCAGCCCAAACGCCGCGAAGCCCTGACCGAACCGGCTGCCGTCGAGCTGATCCGCGTCTCGCAAAAGCTGGTGCAACTGGTCAATGATGTCGAGGTGAAAGTGCCGCTTGACCAGCTCGGCCATCCCGAGCCCGATCCGGCCAAGCTGATCGGTTTTCTCAAAGCGCTGGAATTTACCACGATCACCAAACGGATTGCCGATCTCTATGGCGTCGATCCGGGCGCGTTCGGACCCGATCCGGCGCTGGCCAGACAGGGAGCGGCTCCGTCATCGGGCGGCGGCGCAAGCACTTTTGCGGTGGCCCCTGTTGTCGCAGCCTCTGCCGACCATGCGGCAGGCACACCGCAGGCCGCAGTGGCCTTCTGGCAGAAGGCCCTGAAGGCGCAGCCGTTCGACAAGGCCGGTTATGAAACCGTAACCACGACAGCGCGCTTGCAGGACTGGATCGCGCAGGCACGGACCACCGGTTTTGTGGCTTTTGACACAGAAACCAGCGCGCTGTATGCGATGTCGGCCGATCTGGTCGGCTTCTCGCTGGCCTGCGAGGCCGGCAAAGCCTGTTATGTGCCGTTGGGCCATGTCGGCGAAGGCAGCGGGGATCTGTTCGGCGGCGGCAATCTGGTGGCGGGGCAAATTCCGGTCTCCGGGGCGCTGGCTTTGCTGAAACCCTTGCTGGAAGACCCTGCCGTGGTCAAAATCGGCCAGAACATCAAATATGACGCGCTGGTGATGCGCCGTCACGGGGTGTCGATTGCGCCGGTCGATGACACGATGCTGATGTCCTATGCGCTTGATGCCGGATTGCACGGGCATGGCATGGATGAATTGGCGCAACTGCATTTCAACCACAAGCCGATTGCCTTCTCGGAAGTGGCGGGAACCGGCAAAAGCTTCATCGGCTTTGCCCGTGTGGCGATTGATACGGCCACGGCCTATGCCGCCGAAGATGCCGATGTCACCTTGCGGCTGTGGCTGTTGCTGAAAGCCCGTCTGGTGGCCGAGGGCATGAGCCATGTCTATGAGCGGCTGGAGCGGCCTTTGGCTCTGGTGCTGGCGCGGATGGAAGAACGCGGCATTGCCATCGACCGTGCCATTCTGTCGCGGCTGTCGGGCGAATTCGCGCAAGGCATGGCGCGGCTGGAGGCGGACGTACACCAGCTGGCTGGAGAAAATTTCAATCTCGCTTCGCCCAAGCAATTGGGGGATATCCTGTTCGGCAGGATGGGTCTGCCCGGGGCCAAAAAGACTGCCACGGGCGCGTGGTCGACCGGCGCGCAGGTCCTGGAAGATCTGGCCGAGCAGGGGCACGATCTGCCGCGCCGGATTCTGGACTGGCGGCAACTGGCCAAGCTGAAATCGACCTATACCGACGCTTTGCCGAATTTCGTCAATGGCCAGACCGGCCGCGTCCATACGTCGTTTTCGATGGCGGCGACCACCACCGGCCGTCTCGCGTCGTCCGATCCCAATATCCAGAATATTCCGATCCGCTCCGAGGAAGGCCGCAAGATCAGAACGGCCTTTGTCGCACCCGCAGGCTACAAGCTGGTTTCAGCCGATTATTCGCAGATCGAATTGCGGCTCTTGGCCCATATTGCCGATATTCCGCAATTGCGGCAGGCCTTTGCCAACCACATCGACATTCACGCCATGACGGCGTCGGAAATGTTCGGTGTGCCGGTCGAAGGCATGGATCCGTCGATCCGGCGGCGTGCCAAGGCCATCAATTTCGGGATCATTTACGGCATTTCCGCCTTCGGTCTCGCCAACCAGCTCGGCATCGGCCGCGAGGAGGCAGGGGCCTATATCCGCAAATATTTCGAGCGTTTCCCCGGTATCCGCGACTATATGGAAGAGACCAAGCGCTCGGCCAAGGACAAGGGTTATGTCGAAACCATTTTCGGCCGCAAGGCGCATTATCCGCAAATCAAATCCTCCAACCCGTCCGAGCGCGCTTTCATGGAACGCGCCGCCATCAACGCGCCGATCCAGGGCTCGGCCGCCGATGTGATCCGCCGCGCCATGGTGCGGATGGAAGACGCGCTGGCCCAATCGGGTCTTGCCGCGCGGATGCTGTTGCAGGTCCACGACGAACTAATCTTTGAAGTGCCCGACGGAGAGGTTGAAAAAACCATCCCGCTGGTCAAATCCGTGATGGTCGAAGCCCCGCATCCCGCGCTGACGCTGAAAGTCCCGCTGGTCGTCGAAGCCGCCGCCGCCCAGAACTGGGACGAGGCGCATTGAGGGGGGTTATCTGCGATGAAGGTGTTTGCCGATCAATATGCGGGTGCCTGATGCCACGCCATGATCTTTGGCAAGCGCATCCCATCGGGACAAGGCTGATAACGTTTGGTCGTGGATAGACTGGACGAGGCTTGGAGCCAATTTGGCTTGGTGTCCCAATGCGGTGAGATGGTCAAGGGCCGGATTGCGGCCCTCTCCCATCACCATGGTGCTCTGTTCCCCGTTCGGGCCCGAGGAAAAAGTCAAATCATAGGCGGGTGAAAGGGTCCATTGGCCTTTGGCGTCCATCAAAAATGTAAAATTTTTGGAATGGTCATCACGGTTATGGGCCAGCACGTTGAACACGGCGAGCCGGTAGAGTTTTTCAACCTCGCGGGCATCCCGCGTCAGGGCAGCGGTCAGATTGAGCAGGTCTTTATAATCCAGCGATGGAGTGCGGAAATCCGAGTGCAGCAAACCGCAAGCCGTGTGCATATGGGTTCGCTTTGCCCCGTGTCTGTCGAAGCGTTTGACGGCGAAATAGCCCGCTCCCTTTTGTGCGGAAAACAAATGGATTTCGGGCATGGCAATACCAGCCTGTTTGGCCATCAGGCCATAGACAAATTCAATTGCACCGGCATCTGCCCCGTCATGGCTGTTGGGGAATTTGACGATCCATGACTCGTAGGGGGCAGGCAGGCTGTCGACGCCATGAATGATCTGCTGGCGGCTGTGATCGAGCCCGATCAAGGCTTTGGGGCGCGCACCGGCGGATGAGCCGTTTATCGTCTCCAGTGTTTGCAAGACGTGATCAGCCGAGCCATCCAGAACCTGTTGGATCTGTTGGGCCAATTGATCCAGATTGATGAGATCATCTGAGCCGGACGTGCTGCGGTCCGGTTCGAATACAAGTGCGCCCAGACCATGGCGGCCGACATGTGCCAGACGGTCCAGCGGTGTCAGCGAGGCGGGAAGGACACCGCGGGACATGGCCAGACGGTCAAACAACAATCGCCCCCAGCCATCGGGCAGACTGTCATTAAACACACCGGGCAATCCTTTGAACAGGCTGAGATCGAACGACGTCACTCCTGTTTTCAGGGGCAAATGGTAGGGAGATAGTTCCAAGCCCTGCGCGATAAAATCCGGATGATATTCGAAATAGATTCTGCGCTCGCGCATGGCCAAGCGGCCGACATGGGTTACAGCGCCACCGAAATCGAGCCCGACATTGATTTCCCGAACGGATAGGCTTTCGCTCATGTCCGGTTGCCTCTTTTGCGTACCGGTTTGCTGTCATCCTTCAAGACATCGTCGATGGACCGGAACGGCCTTGGCTCAGGCTTGGTGGCTTGGACAATCTTGTCCAGCCCGCCAAGCACCATTTGCAGTTTCAAAAAGCCTTCCAGCGAAATCAGGCCTTGCTGCTCGAATTTGCGCAAGGTCGGCAGTGCGACGCCGGAGCGCAGCGCCAAGCCATGTTGGGTCAATTGCAATTCCAGACGCTGGGCACGGACGTGCTCGGACAGTTTTTTTTGGGCCTCAGAAGGAGAGACAAGTGATAACATAATATCATTTATACCAATACTGATGTGTTAATTGATATTATCATATGAATTGAGCGATACAAGCCGTCACGTGTTCCCCATCGATTGTCTGTTGTCTCTCACGCGGCAAAGCGGGATTTCTGGCTGGCAAACACCGCGCGGATTTCGTCGGCCAGCGCTTTGCCTTCGGGGGAGCGTTTGGCCATGCGGCCTTCCAACAGGCCGATGCGGGCGAGTGGCAAAGCGGGCAGGCCGTCTTCGACATCCAGCATGCGCTGGCCCGCCCGTATCGCGCTTTGCGGCAGGACGGTAACGGCCAGTCCGGCTGCCACGACAGGTGCGATGGCGGCCTGGTTGGCCGAGGCCACCACCACTTTCCATGCTATGTTTTTCCATGTCACGCCGCGTTCTTCCAACCGGCTGATCGCGGCTTTGCGCCAGGCGCAATTGGGCATGCCGAGGGCCAGCGGCAGAGGGCGTAATTCGTGGATTTTGGAATGGCTGCCGGTGACCCAGCGCAAGGGCTGTTCGCTCAGCACTTCGATGCGGCCATAATCCTCGCATTCGGTCACAACCGCCAGATCAAGCTCGTTGGCACCGATGCGCTCGTGCAGCACCGTGCTCATCTCGCAGGTGATCGAAATCTCGACCAAAGGATGGCGGCGCGAGAAACGGGTTAGAATCTCGGGCAGCACCATTTCGGCGTAATCGTCGGGAATACCCAGCCGGATGCGACCGACCAGCGCCTTGCGCGAGACGGCGGCAAAGGCGGCGGCTTCCACCAGCAGCATCTGTCGGGCGTGCTCGACCAACCGCTCGCCGTCTTCCGACAGGCGCACCCCGCGCCCCTGTTTGTAGAACAGATGACGGCCCAATTGCTCCTCGAGCCGGCGGATATGCATCGAGACAGCCGACTGGGTTTTGTTCACCCGCTCTGCGGCACGGGTGAAACTGCCGGTGTCGACAATGGCGATGAAGGAGCGCAATTGATCCGTATCAAGCATGATTAATCTCTTTTTCGAATGATTAAGATTAAAATGATTTGTTAGACCGATCAATAAAATTCTGCGATTGCTGCACCTTGCCCGAGCCGATGGTCGGCGGGGACGAGATTTGAAGGAGAGACGTCGTGATGACCGCGCAAGTGTCGGCCTGCAACAATAGCGTGACCCTGAGCATTACTTTGACCAAAACAGTGGTTTTGGTGAAAGCGGCGGCTCTGGCCAAACGTGTGCTGTTATGGCCGGGCCGCGTGATTACGGCGCGACACCACGCGGCTATACTGCATCGGCTGGATGAGCGCGAATTGCGCGATATCGGACTGACCCGTCAGGTTGTGTTGTCCACCACTGCGCTGGATATGGATCAGGATCCCTCGAAGCATCTGTCGCGGATTGTCGAGGAACGGCGGATTCACGGGATCCGGCTTTAATCGGTTCTGTTCGTCTTATCCTGTTTGCGGCCCGGATCTCCCCGTTCGGGCCGCATTTTTATCAGGCGGCCTGTGCCATGGCCTCGTTCAGGCAGCGGGTCTTGTGCAGCTGTCCGGCGCGGGCTTCCAAGGCGCAGCCATGCGGGATTTCCTCCCAGCCTTCATGCGTATGGTCGATGGGTTCCGATACCACCAGCAAGGCCCCGTTGCGGTCGCGCCAATACAGGGTCGGCGGCTTGTCATCCGATGCCCAGCGGAACGCATAGAGATGCTGGCCATCGGTGAGGGCGGCGGCAAAGCGCAGCGGCTCGGTGATTCCGGCTTCCAGCATGATCGCGCGGACGGTGGACAAGGTGCGCGCCATGGCATGAACAGGGTCATGCTCCAGTCCGTTGGAGAGCGCGACCAGAAACAGTGCCTCGCTGTCGGTCGTGCCGGTACGCGAACCATAAAATTCATCGGGGATCAGGCTCTCGACCTTGCGGCGGATCAGCGGCCAGCCGCCGATCTGCCCGTTATGCATGAACATCCATTGACCATGGGTAAAAGGATGGCAGTTGGCGCGGGTGGTCGCCGTGCCTGTGGCCGCCCGGACATGCGCAAAAAACAGCGACGAGCGCACCTGTGTGCACAGCGATTTGAGGTTTTCATCCGACCAGGCCGGATGCACCTCGCGATACAGGCCCGGCATCGGCTTGTCGCCATACCAGCCGACCCCGAAACCATCGCCATTGGTGCCGGTTTTGGCCTCTTCGGCATGCAAAGATTGATGGACCAGCGAATGGGCGGGTGCGCTGATCAGGTCTTCCATAAACACCGGCTCACCGCGATAGGCTAGGAAACGGCACATGACACACTCCCGATACATCTTTTTCTGGCAAGCAACGGATCGGCCTGCTTCTTGGGGTGAGATGATGCGCCGGATTGATGAAAAAGTGCAAGTGATTGAATGAAAAGCGCAACGGATTGAATGAAAAACGCATGGTTGTGTCTGACAAACACCTGAAAATCTGTAAAATGGCAAACTTGACAACCGCTGCATGACAGCCATCAATAAGCAGATGATGCACAATATAAAAACACTAAGGGTCAGGATCAGGTGATGCATACGTCCTCGGTAATTTTCGGTCTCAGCCCGTTGTGGCTGTCGACAATCCTGCTGCTGCTGGTTTACGGCGCATTGATTGCCGATACGCTGAACCGCGCGATTGTCGCCATGCTCGGGGCCTCCGCGATGGTGATCACCGGGGTGCTGACGCAGGAACAGGCCACAGGTTCGGCCGATGCCAACACGATCGGCCTTCTGACGGGGATGATGATTCTGGTGTCGATTTCACGCCGGTCCGGCCTGTTCCAGTATCTGGCGATCTGGTCGGCGCGTCAGGCCAAAGCCAGTCCCTGGGGCATTTTGCTGATCTTGCAAATCACCACGGCGGTATTGTCGGCGCTGCTGGACAATGTGACGACGGTTCTGCTGGTGGTGCCGGTGACGCTGGCCATTACCCGCGCGCTCGATGTGCCTGCCTACCCGTTTCTGTTTGCCGAAGTGTTTGCCTCCAATATCGGCGGCACGGCCACGCTGATCGGTGATCCGCCCAATATCTTGATCGGATCGCTGGCCGATCTGTCGTTCAATTCCTTTGTCTATAACCTGTCTCCGGTGATCATTGTGATCATGGCGGTGCAGGCGGTGATCATCCACCGCATCTGGGGCAAGGACATGCATGCTTCGGCTGAATCCAAAGCCCGCATCATGGCGATGGTTCCCGAAGAGGCGATCGAGGATTCCGTGCTGCTCAAGCAATCTCTGGCGGTGTTGGGGTCTGTTATCATCGGCTTTATTTTTGCCCGCCAGATCGGGCTGGAGCCGGGTACGATTGCCATGGTGGGTGCGACCCTTTTGATGCTGATCGACAATTGGGAGCATCACGGCGAGAAGCAGGCCGAGAATGTCCATAAAACCTTCACCGATGTCGAATGGATCACCATTTTCTTCTTCATCGGTCTGTTCATCATTGTTCATGGGGTCGAAGTCGGCGGCTTGTTGCAGATTATGGCGCAAAAGCTGGTCGCGGCGACCGGTGGCGATATGGCCCATGCCGGTTATGCGATCCTGTGGGCATCGGCCATTCTGTCGGCGATTATCGACAATATCCCGTTTGTGGCGACGATGATCCCGATGGTCAAAAGCATGGCGCCGTCTTTGGGCGGGCCCGATGCGATCCAGCCGTTGTGGTGGTGCCTGTCACTGGGCGCCTGTCTGGGCGGAAACGGCACCTTGATCGGGGCGTCGGCCAATCTGACAGTGGCCGGGATTGCCGAGCGCGAGGGTGTCAATTTCAGCTTCTGGACCTACACCAAGCTGGCCTTTCCGCTGATGCTGGTCAGCGTCGCGATCAGCCATGTCTATGTCTGGCTGCGTTATTTCTGATGATTCGGCTGTAAATCGTCGGGGGTCAATGAATAGGCACGGCCAAAGCCGCCATTGAGCGCGGCTTGCTCCGGCCTGATCCTGACCAGAATAAAATCGGCAAAGTCGATATAGAGCTGCGCCTTGGGATGGCTGTCGAGATAGAGCCGGCGCGCTTGCGCCCGCTGCGGATTGTCCTGCGGGATCGGCTCTGCCCGCCCCGACAGGCTCAGGCGGGGATGCGCCAGCGGATCACCCTTGCCGATATTGCTGAACAACAGGCTGACCGAGGGTCGCACCAGCATGTGCATGGTGTGCTGCGACAGTTGCGAGACCAGCAGCAGCGGAGTGCCATCCTCCAGACAGGCGCAACCGACCAGCGAGACGAAGGGCGCGCCCGCGGCATCAAGTGTCGCCAGCGCGGCAGTCCGGCTGTCATGCAACAATGTTCGGGCGAGTGCGCGGGCCGTGTCGTCGGTCGGCAGCAGCGGCGATTTTGCGGGTGTTCGGGTCATGACAGGCCTTTATCGGTGACAATCAGCAGAATTTGCCGATAAAAAACAGGAATTTTCGGTTTTTGCCACAATTTGGCCTCGCTTCGTTCTTCGATTAGGGCGTAGTCTTTGACCAGAGATGACAAACTTGATTTCAGCACCATACAGAACGGATTGACGATGCCCACTATTGCCCTTGTCGATGATGACCGCAACATCCTGACCTCGGTCTCCATAGCGCTGGAGAACGAAGGCTATCGGGTGCAAACCTATACCGATGGCGCATCCGCGCTGGAAGGGATCAGCAAGACACCGCCCGATCTCGCCATTTTCGACATCAAGATGCCGCGCATGGACGGCATGGAACTGTTGCGCCGCCTGCGGCAGAAGTCCGATCTTCCGGTGATTTTCCTGACCTCCAAGGACGAGGAGATCGACGAATTGTTCGGCCTGAAAATGGGTGCGGATGATTTTATCAAAAAACCGTTTTCACAACGCTTGCTGGTCGAGCGGGTCAAAGCGATTTTGCGCCGCAGTGCGGGCAAGGACAGCACGTCTTCCAAAGACAACAGCGCGCAGGCTCTGGTGCGCGGGCTGCTGGTGATGGATCCCGAACGCCATGCCTCGACATGGAAGGGGCTTGCCGTCACGCTGACGGTCACGGAATTTCTGATCCTGCAAGCCTTGGCTACCCGCCCCGGCGTGGTCAAAAGCCGCGATGCGCTGATGGACGCCGCTTATGATGACCAGGTCTATGTCGACGACCGCACCATCGACAGCCATATCAAGCGTCTGCGCAAGAAATTCAAAGCGGTTGATGATGATTTCGAAATGATTGAAACCCTTTACGGGGTCGGCTACCGGTTCCGCGAAGCGTGACGGCTGTGGCACGGGCAGGACACGGGACGGGGCAAACCTGATGCACAAGACGGTGCCGCCCAATGCTTGGGCGTTCTGGATGAAGCGATTGGGGGGCGAGCGGGGCCGCGCGATGGTGCGGATGATTACCACGCGCGCCTCTTCCTCGCTGGTGCGCCGCATTGCCGTGCTCAATCTGGCCGGTCTGGTGACCCTGCTATGCGGTTTTCTCTATCTCAGCCAGTATCGGGAAGGCCTGATCGATGCGCGGGTGCAAAGCCTGTTGACCCAAGGCGAGATCATTGCCGGAGCCATAGCAGCCTCGGTCACGGTGGAAACCAACACCGGGATCACGCTCGATCCCGATAAATTACTGCAATTGCAGATGGGCCAAAGCATCGGCGCGGCCGAAGAACAGATGCTGGAATTCTCGATCAATCCCGAGCGGGTGGCCCCGCTGCTGCGGCGGGTGGTGACGCCGACCCGCACGCGCGCCCGCATCTATGACCATGACGGCGTGTTGCTGCTCGATTCGCGCGGTTACGGACGTTCGGGCGACGTGATGCGCTTCGATCTGCCGCCTCCCTCGCGCCAGCACGAACCGGGGTTTTTCTCGAGGCAATGGTTGCAGTTGAAACAATGGATGGGCTGGAGCCCGACCCTTCTGGCCGAGGAAATCTCGGCGTCTAACGGCTTGAATCTGCCCGAAGTGGTTGTCGCGCTCAATGGCGGGCAGGCGACCTCCAACCGCACCAATGCGCGCGGTGAAACCATCGTGTCGGTGGCGGTTCCCGTCCAGCGGTTTAGGGCGGTGCGCGGGGTGTTGCTATTGTCGACCCAAGGCAACGAGATCGACGGTGCTTTGGTGGCCGAGCGGATCGCCATTCTGCGCAGCTTTTTGCTGGCTGCTATCGGCATGATTGTGGTGTCTGCGCTGTTTGCGGGCACGATTGCCGGTCCGATCCGTCGTCTGTCGGCCGCTGCCGACCGTGTACGGCGCGGTGTCAAAGCGCGCGAGGAAATCCCCGATTTTACAGACCGTTCCGATGAAATCGGCCATCTGTCCGGCTCGTTGCGCGATATGACCCGCGCGCTTTATGACCGCATCGAAGCGATCGAAAGTTTCGCCGCCGATGTCGCCCATGAGCTGAAAAATCCGCTGACCTCCCTGCGCAGTGCGGTGGAAACCCTGCCGCTGGCCCGCAACGACAATGCGCGCGAGCGGTTGATGTCGGTGATCCAGCACGATGTGCGGCGGCTCGACCGCTTGATCAGCGATATTTCGGATGCCTCGCGGCTCGATGCCGAATTGGCCCGCAATGAAATGGCTCCTGTCGATATGGTGCATCTGCTCGAAACCGTGGTGTCGGTGGCCAATGTCGGGCGCGATGGCGAACCCGTGGTGCGGTTGACGCTTGCGCCTGAATTGCTGCAAAACCGCACCTGCTTTGTGACGGGCCATGAATCGCGGTTGGGGCAGGTGATCGACAATCTGATTGCCAATGCCCGGTCCTTTTCCCCCGAAGGCGGCGAGGTGAGGATTACCCTGTCCCGCAACAGCGGCCTTGTGCGGACCGATATAGAGGATGACGGGCCGGGCATTCCTCCGCATGCGCTCGAGCGGATTTTCGAGCGGTTCTATACCGACCGGCCCGATCAGGGGTTCGGGCAGAATTCCGGCCTCGGCCTGTCGATCTCGCGCCAGATCATCGAGGCCCATCACGGCAGGATCAGTGCGCAAAACAGGATTGACGGTGTCGACGAGGCGGGGGAACCGCTCAGGTTGGGGGCGTGTTTCACCATCATCTTGCCGGCGGCAGCCCTGTGACTCGTGCTGTCCATGCCACCTGTATCGTGATTCGGGATCGCGGCGTGCTGATCACCGGACCCTCGGGGGCGGGGAAAACCTCTTTTGCGCTGCGCCTGATGGGGCTGGCGGACCGGCAGGGGCTGTTTTGCGCGCTTGTCGGCGATGACAGAGTGTTGCTCTATCCCGAGGGATCAAGGCTGATTGCAAAACCGCATCCGGCGATTGCCGGTTTGATCGAACGGCGCGGCAGCGGCATTATGTCCTATATGTCCGAGCCTTCGGCAGTGGTCGGCTTGGTAATCGAACTGGTGCAGGGACCTTTTGACCGGATGCCCGATGCAAAGAATTTGACGATAGGCCTTGCAGGCGTCACGCTTCCCCGTATTCTGTGCAATCTGGTTGATGACGATCCTGCAAGGGTTGCCCTGACACTGGGTGCACGAGAGTAACAAACAGGAAAACGTGCAGGCTTCTTGTGCGCGGATTTCGGGGTGGGGTTTTACAAGACGCGGACAAATCATCCACATGGGCTTGCGGGCCTGATTGGGGGCATGGTTTGTTTCTGGGCGCGTCGGAGAGATTTAAATGATCGGTATGGTTCTGGTGACACATGGCCGACTGGCGGTTGAGTTTCGTGCCGCGCTGGAGCATGTGGTTGGGCCGCAATCGCAATGCGCCACGATCACGATTGATCCCGATGACGATTTGGAACAACGCCGCCTCGATATTGTCGAGGCCGTGCGGGCTGTCGACAGCGGCGATGGCGTGGCGATCCTGACCGATATGTTCGGCGGTACTCCGTCCAATCTGGCAATTTCGGTCATGAATGATTCACGCACCGAGGTGGTAGCGGGGATCAATTTGCCCATGCTGATCAAATTGGCGAGCGTCAGAGGCGATTCCGATCTTGATCAGGCGGTCGGACAGGCGCAAGAAGCGGGACGCAAATATATCAATGTCGCCAGCCGGGTTCTTGCCAGCAAATGAACGATACGATCCAGCACGAATTATTCGAACCGGAAGAGACCTGCCCGCCCGCTCCCATTCCCGATGGGGCCATCTGGCGTGAACTGACCATCGTCAACAAAAAGGGTCTCCACGCCCGTGCCACGGCAAAATTCGTGCAATGCACCGAGAGCTTCGCCGCCGACATGACTGTCACGCGCTGCGGCGAAACCGTCGGCGGCAATTCGATCATGGGCATTTTGACTCTGGGTGCCGGACAGGGCTCGACCATCACCGTGACCGCCATAGGCGAGGATGCGTCCGACGCCCTCGATGCGATCGAGGCTCTGGTGGCTGCGCGGTTCGGCGAAAGCGAATAGGCTTTCAGGACCTACTGCAAAATCACATAAAGATTTCTTTATATCTTTATTGCCCTCTTTCCCGAGGCCTGCTATAGAGCAGCGCACTGGCTGACGCGCCGACAGTGTGGTGGCGTGCGGCTTCGATGATTTTACCGCAATAAGCAGATTGGCGCGCGGCGCAGGGGTTTTTCCAATGACACATCACTTCAACGATTACCGGGTGGCCGATATCGGTCTGGCTGACTGGGGCCGCAAGGAAATTGCGATTGCCGAAACCGAAATGCCGGGCCTGATGGCCACGCGCGCCGAATATGGCGCATCGCAGCCTTTGAAGGGCGCGCGCATTGCCGGTTCGCTGCACATGACCATCCAGACAGCGGTGTTGATCGAGACTTTGAAAGCCTTGGGTGCGGATGTGCGCTGGGCTTCGTGCAACATCTATTCGACGCAGGATCAGGCCGCCGCCGCCATTGCGGCCGTCGGCACACCGGTGTTTGCGATCAAAGGTGAAAGCCTTGAAGACTATTGGGATTACACCCATAAAATTTTCGATTGGGCCGATGGCGGCACACCCAACATGATTCTGGACGATGGCGGCGATGCCACCATGCTGATCCATCTGGGCATGCGGGCCGAAGCGGGCGATGTCGCCTTCCTCGAAACCCCCGGCAATGAAGAAGAAGAAATCTTGTTCGCTTCGATCAAGCGCCAGTTGAAGGCCAATCCGGGCTGGTATGGCCGCAACGGGGCCAATATCAAGGGTGTGACGGAAGAAACCACCACGGGTGTGCACCGTCTCTATCTGATGGCCAATGAAGGCACGCTGTTGTTTCCTGCCATCAATGTGAATGACTCGGTCACCAAGTCGAAATTCGACAACCTCTATGGCTGCCGTGAATCGCTGGTCGACGGTATCCGTCGCGGCACCGACGTGATGATGGCCGGCAAGGTGGCGATGATTGCCGGTTTCGGCGATGTCGGCAAAGGCTCGGCCGCCTCGCTGCGCAATGCAGGCTGCCGCGTGATGGTGTCTGAAATCGATCCGATCTGCGCGTTGCAGGCGGCGATGGAAGGCTATGAAGTTACCACCATGGAAGATGCGGCGACCCGCGCCGATATTTTCGTGACCGCGACAGGCAATGTCGACGTGCTGACGGTCGACCACATGCGCGCCATGAAGGACCGGGCGATTGTCTGCAACATCGGCCATTTTGACTCCGAGATCCAGATTGCCGGTCTCAAGAACTTCAAATGGCACAATGTGAAGCCGCAGGTCGATGAAGTCGAATTCGTCGACGGCAAGCGCATCATCGTGTTGTCGGAAGGCCGTCTGGTCAATTTGGGCAATGCGACCGGTCATCCCTCTTTCGTGATGTCCGCCTCCTTCACCAACCAGACGCTGGCCCAGATCGAATTGTGGACCAAGCAGGGCCAGTACGACAAAAAAGTCTACACCCTGCCCAAGCACCTCGATGAAAAGGTTGCGATGCTGCATCTCGAGAAAATCGGCGTGAAATTGACCACCCTCTCGGACAAGCAGGCCGACTATCTCGGTCTGCCGCAGCAGGGTCCGTTCAAGCCCGATCATTACCGCTACTGAGCGGTTGCGGATGATAAAGTTGAAGGCCCGGTTTATCCGGGCCTTTTCTTTATGCGGTGCGGAATTTACGGTAAAACCAGCTGATTCGCGGGGTCGGCGCGGTGTGCGCGCGCCTTGGTGTCTCATGACAGATCGGTCTGGATGTGGAAGATTTAAGGACCATGCTTGAAAGCGGATGGATGACGGTCTGGCCACCGGATGGCTGGCCGCTGTTGGTCCCTGTTGTGCTGGTTGCAGTGCTGGTCGGCGGGCTGGCGGTCTACCGCGCCTTGAAGGCACCCCAGATCCTGAAAGACCAGCAGGCCCGCCACCAGCAGGAGATGGCCCGTTTGCTGGAACAGCGCGAACAGGCGCGGATGCTGTTGTCGATCGAATCCTCCGTCATTCTGTGCTGGCGCGATGCCGACCAGCAGATCGAGATTTTTGGCGATGCCGCCTTGGTGGGTGGCCAGTTGCTGCGCGCTCCCGAATTCCACCAATGGCTGCCCAAAGACTCTGCCGACCGGTTGCAGGAGGCGATTGCGCCGTTGCGGCAGAGGGGCACCGGTTTTGTGCTCCATCTGGCGGGTCATCACCACCGTTTCATCGAGGCGACGGGCCTGCCGATGCTGGGACAGGCGGTGGTGCGGTTGCGCGATGTGACGGGCGAGCCGCTGGAAATCCGCCGCTTGCAGGAGGAGTCCAGCCAGCTGCGCAAGGAGATGGTGCAGTGGCACGAGACGCTGGATCAACTGCCGCATCCGATCTGGCACCGCAACGAAACGGGTGAACTCGTCTGGACCAATCGTGCCTATGTGGAGGCGGTCGAAGCGCGGGATCGCGGCGATGTCGTGGTGCATGGCATCGAGTTTCTGGAAAGCGCAATGCGCGAGGATGCGGCGGATGCGCGCGAACGGCACGAGCCGTGGTCGGCCCGCACCACGGTGATCGCCGCCGGCGAGCAGCGGTTTTTCGATGTGACCGAACGGCCGATGCGGTTCGGCTCGCTCGGCTTTGCACAGGATGTCTCGCACCTCGAGGCGGCGCGCGCCGATTTGCGCCGGCAGCTCGAAAGCCAGTTGCGCACGCTCGATCAGTTGCCGACGGCGGTGGCGGTGTTCGACCAGTCGGCGCGGCTGGCCTTTTGCAACAGCGCATGGATCAATCTGTGGCATTTCGACCAGAATTTGATCCAGACCCAGCCGACCGACAGTGAAATTCTCGACCGGCTGTTTTCCGAGCGGCAATTGCCCGAACAGGCCGATTACCGGGCGTGGAAAACCCAGTGGCTGTCGGCCTATCGCGCGCTCGAAACCACCGAGAAAATCTGGCATCTGCCTGATGGCCGCTCTCTGCGCGTGGTCATCAACCCCAATCCCAAGGGCGGTGTGACCTATCTGTTCGACGATCTGACCGAGAAGCTCAATCTCGAAAGCGGCTTCAAATCCATGATGCGGGTGCAGACCGAAACCGTCGATACGCTGACCGAGGCGGTGGCGGTGTTCGGCACCAACGGACGGCTGAAACTGTTCAACCCGGCGTTTTGTGACATGTGGCAGATGTCACCCGACCAATTGGCCGGCGAGCCGCATATCGATCGGGTGATCGGGCTCGTGACAACGCTCTATCCCGAAGAGGCGGCGTGGGCGCAAATCCGAGGGCTGGTGACCGGATTTGATGAAAACCGCAAGGGCTTGACCCTGTCGATGGACCGGCCCGACGGCATGGTGCTGACCTGCACGGCCGCCCCCCTGCCCGATGGCTCGACCCTGTTCACCTTTACCGACATCACCGCCACGGTGAGTGTCGAGCGCGCCTTGAAAGAGCGCAATGATGCGCTCGAACATGCGGGCCAGCTGCGCGACAATTTCGTGCATCAGGTCTCCTATCAATTGCGTTCGCCGCTGACCAATGTGATCGGCTTCACGCAGATGCTGGCCGAAGGGCATATCGGCACGCTGAATGCCAAGCAGCACGAATATGCCTCGCTGATCATGCACTCGTCCAATGCCGTGCTGGCCATTATCGACGATATTCTCGATCTGGCCTCGATCGATACGGGTGATTTGTCGCTGGAATTGGGCGAGGTCGATTTGCCCGAGGTCATCCGGCGGGCGGCCGAGGGCTTGCAGGACCGGATCGTCGAACAAAAACTCACCCTGTCGATTGATGCCGATCCCCGGCTTGGCAGTTTCCGCGGCGATGCCCACCGTTTGCGCCAGATCGTGTTCAACCTGCTCTCCAACGCCATCGGCTTCTCGCAGGCAGGCCAGACGATTACCGTGCGCGCCGTGCGCAAGGGGTCCGATGTCGAATTGCAGATTGCCGATCAGGGCCGCGGGATCGAACCCGGAATGATGGATCGGGTATTCGACCGCTTTGAAAGCCGCACTTCGGGTTCACGCCATCGCGGGGTCGGTTTGGGCCTGTCGCTGGTGCGCTCCTTCGTCGAGCTGCATGGCGGGCATGTCACACTGGACTCCAGACCCGATCACGGGACGCAAGTGACCTGTACCTTTCCTGTCGCAGGGCCTGCCAAGGCCGCTATCACGGTGCAGGCTGCAGGCGAAAGAGCGAGCCAGTCATGACCACACGATCCCCGACCCCGCTTCCCAATACGGTCTTGCTGGAGCTCAACGGGTTGGGCGCGACCGAAACACTGGCCCGCGATCTGGCCCGTTTGCTGATCCCCGGGGATTTTATCACGCTGGGCGGTGATCTGGGTGCCGGAAAGACCGCTTTTGCGCGGGCTTTGTTGCGGGTGCTGGCCGATGATCCCGCACTGGAAGTGCCAAGCCCGACGTTTACGCTGATCCAGATGTATGACACGCCGCGCATGCCGGTGGTCCATGCCGATCTGTACCGGATCAGGGACCAGAGCGAGCTGGAAGAATTGGGCTGGGAAGAGGCAGGACCGGATTCGCTGTTGCTGATCGAATGGCCCGACCGGCTCGGCAATTTCCTGCCCGCCGACCGGCTCGATCTGACCTTTTCACTGTCGGCGCGCCATCCAGAGGCGCGGCAAGTGGCGATGCGCGGTTACGGCCGCTGGTCTGAACGGCTGGAACGGCATGTCGCGGTCCAGCATTTGCTGCGCCTGCATGGCTGGGGCGAGGCCGTGCGCATGCCGATCCAGGGCGATGCCTCGACGCGCGCCTATGAGCGGCTGCAAAAGCCGGATCAGAAAGCCATTCTGATGATCGCGCCGCGCCGTCCCGACGGTCCGCCGATCCGCTGGGGCAAACCCTATTCCGCTTTGGCGAAATTGTCCGAAAGCGTGCATGCCTTTGTGGCCTTGGCCCATGGATTGCGGGCGCAAGGCTTGAGCGCGCCCGAAATTCTGGCGGCCGATCTTGAACAG
>CAIYZJ010000214.1 GCA_903930675.1 uncultured Hyphomicrobiales bacterium | reverse complement strand
TGTCCGTGAATAACTCTGATCATAGCGCACCTCTCTTTAGTTGATTACCGAGGATGCGATAATGTGTTTATTAATGAAAAGTTAATACTGATCAAAAGAGCAGGATTTTATGATTTAATTGTAATATTAACTATACTCTACTTAAAATTGCATTATCCGGGCTGTCTATTTGGGTCACTTATGGGTTGAATTGACAGGTAAATCAATACGATAGCGCTTAAAACAGTGCTATCGCACCTGTCGCCAGTGCCTTGGCTACCGCATGGGTTGTGTTGAGCGCGTCGAGCTTGGCGCGGGCATTTTCGAGATGGAACTTTACCGTGCGTTCGCTGATGTTCATGATCTGGCTGATATCCCAATCCGATTTGCCCGAGGCACGCCAGCGCAGGCACTCCTTCTCCCGCTGCGACAGCAAGGCCCCGTAATTGGGGGCTTCCACCCCCGCATTGAGCAAGGCGTAATGGTGGAAATGATGCGCAATCAGCAATAATTGCGGCACTATGGTGGGACGCATTTTCTGCCATTCGACATCGGAAACATCGGAAGTCACTGAAAACAGAGCAAATTCATTCATGCGCCCACGGATGGGGAACGACAGGCCCTGTTGGCCGATGTCGAAATCCTGCGCCTCGGAGAAAAACCGTTGCACCACTCGCTGCGAGCGGTCGACCTGCGCCCAGTCGATCGGCAGCAAGCCGCCAAGACCTGCCTTAACGACCGGGTCGATATCGACATAGTTGTTCTGGTAATAATGTCGTTGCCATTCGGGCGCATAGGTGACGGCAAGCAAAGGCAGGGCGGTTTTTTGGGTGGGGATATTCACAGCGAGATAGGAAATATGATCAAGACCGAGTTCGGTTAAAGCTGACCTGAGTTGATCGGTTGTGTCCTGAAGTTTGTTGCTTTTTGATAAATTGTCGAGCAGGGAAAATAAATCTTCAGTTTTCATTTACGCACTCCAACATTACATTAATAATATTGCAAATTAAAAATGTAATAATTTATTTTTTGAATTGGCTTTATAATTAGAGAATCCTAATTATAAATTATTACGTTCTTATATTATGCGAAAATTATGGCATCAAAACTTAAATTTGACAAGTGGCATTTAATAGGACGAATTTTGCAAATTGAACGCCCTAAAAACGAAATGGCTATTCAAAAGCAATAACTAGGCTTTTATGCAAACTGCGCTATACCCAATTGCAGAATGAAACATTGTCATGCTCGAGGGGCTTGCAGATGCAATGGAATAGCAGTCGTAAAGTGGCTGTCGGACTCGTCGCGGGCGCGGCCTTGTGGATCGTGTCGGGTTGGCTGTCAGTTGATGCCCCTGTCCAGAAACAAGGTGCCAGGCAGGCCGCCAAACTGTTTTCCGTTACGGTTTTTCCCGTAACTGTTGAGCCGCATTCGCGGGTGTTGACTGTGTCGGGTCGCTCGGAAGCCGACAGGCGTACGGTGCTGACAGTGCGGGCCAACGGCACGGTAACCCAGATCAATGTGCGGCGCGGTTCGCGGATCAAGGAGGGGGAAGTGGTCGCGGTGCTGTCTGATGAAGCGCGCGAGGCCAATGTCAATCAGGCGCGTGCACGTGTGGAGCAACGCCGCAAGGAATACGAGGCCCGCCTGCCGCTTGTCGCGCAAGGTGTGATGCCGCGTCTCAATCTGGCGCAATACGAGGCCGATCTGAAAAATGCCGAAGCGGGACTGGCTGCCGCCGAGGCCGAGCGGGAGCGCGGTCTTGTGCTGGCTCCGATTGACGGAGTGGTCACCGATTTGCCGGTCGAGATCGGACAGGCGATGCAACCCGGCGGCGCGATTGCCGAAATTGTCGCGCTTGATCCGATGCTGGTGGTGATCGATGTGTCAGAGCGCCGCATCGGCGGGATCAAGCCCGGTGATCTGGCCAAGGTCAGGCTGGCCAATGGTATGGAAGGGCAGGGCGAGGTACGGTTTGTCTCCTCGCGCGCCTCGTTGCAGACGCGGACCTATCGGGTCGATCTGTCGATTGCCAATAAAGACGGGTTGATCCCGGACGGAATTACCGCAGAAGTCGCTTTGAAGCTGGCTGCAGTGCCCGCAAGCCGTGTTCCGCGTTCGGCCTTGACCTTTGCCGCAGACGGGCAATTGGGCGTGCGGTTGGTCGATGCCGCCGGTGTGGTGCAATTTGCACCTGTGACCTTGGTCGAGGATGAAGGACAATATCTGTGGGTTGCGGGTCTGACCGATCGGGCCAGCCTGATTGTGCAGGGGCAGGATTTTGTAAAAGAGGGCCAGCAGGTCACGGCTGTGCCTTCTGGCAAACCATGAGGGCATGATGGGCAATCCGGTTGATTATGCCATTTCCCATGCCCGCCTTACGCTGGCTTTGCTGGGCTTTTTGCTGGTGGCCGGTTTTTCGGCCTATGTCGGTATCCCCAAAGAGGCCGAGCCGGATGTGCGGGTGCCGATCATCTATGTGCAGCTGACCCAGCGCGGGATCAGCCCCGAAGATGCCGAGCGGTTGTTGCTGCGCCCTGTTGAAACGCAGATGAAATCGGTCGCCAATGTCAAGGAAATGCGTTCAACCGCCTTTGAGGGCGGTGGCTTCGTGCTTCTGGAATTCGAGGCGGGCTTTGATTCCACCCGTGCACTGGCCGATGTCCGCGCCAAGGTCGATGATTCCAAGCGCGATCTGCCAAAGGATGCCGATCAACCCACTGTACGGGAAGTCAATCTGTCTCTGTTTCCGGTGCTGGTGGTCGGTCTGACGGGCGAAGTCCCCGAACGCACCCTGCTGCGGATGGCGCGCGATGCCAAGGCCGCGCTGGAACAGGTCCCCGGTGTCTTGTCGGCGGATTTGCGCGGGTCGCGTGACGAGGTGATCGAAGTGGTGGCCGAGCCGATGCACCTCAAAAGCTATGGCATTTCGCTGTCCGATCTGACAACGGGCACATCCATGGGCAATTCGCTGGTCACAGCAGGCGCGATCGAAGGACAAAGCGGACGTTTTGCCGTCAAGGTGCCGACACTGATCGAAACCCCCAATGACGTGATGAAATTGCCCGTGGTGGCCGGCAACGGCGCCTCGGTGGTGCTGGGCGATCTGGCCGAAGTACGTCCCACCTTCAAGGATGCCACATCCATTACCCGTATTGACGGCCGTCCGGCGATTGCCATCGAGATCACCAAACGCACGGGTGCGAACCTGATCGAAACGGTTGATGCCGTCAAAGCGGCAGCGATGCAGTTGCAATCGCGCTGGCCCGAAACAGTGCACGTCACCTTCTCGCAGGATAAATCCAAAACCATCCGCGACATGCTGCATGAATTGCAAAACAGTGTCATCACAGCGGTGCTGTTGGTGTTTGTCATCATGCTGGTGGTCCTGGGCGGCAGGGCCTCGATCTTTATCGGCATTGCCATTCCGGCCTCTTTTCTGACCGGTATTCTCGGCCTGCAGATGGCGGGGCTGACTGTCAATATTGTCGTACTGTTCGCTCTCATTCTGGCAGTCGGCATGCTGGTCGATGATGCCATTATCGTGTCGGAATTTGCCGAACGGCGGATGGCCGAGGGCATGGCCGCCGGACCCGCTTATTCGCTGGCGGCCAAGCGCATGGCCGGTCCGGTGATTGCCGCCACATTGACCCGAATTGCCGCCTTTTCGCCTTTGATGTTCTGGCCCGGCATTGTCGGACAATTCATGAAATATCTGCCGCTGACGCTGATAGCCACGCTGTCGGCCTCGCTGGTGGTCGCACTGTTTTTCACGCCGACGCTGGGGGCCCTGCTGGGGCGCGCGCCCGATACGGGGCACGATGACCGTGCCGCATCCGAAGGGCTCTATATGAGGATTGTGAGGCTATCCTTGCTGCGGCCCGGCCAAACCTTGCTGGCCACTCTGGTTCTGCTGGTGACGGTGATCGTGTCTTACTCCAAATTCGGCAACGGGGTCGAGTTTTTCCCCAATGTCGAGCCCGATTACGGCATTGCGCAAATCCATGCGCGCGGCAATTTGTCGCTGACCGAGAAAGACCAATTGGTCCGGCAGGTCGAAGACCTGATACTGGCGCGCCACGATCTGCGCACCGTCTATGCGCGGGCGGGCGAAGGCCAGAAGGGATCGGCCGAATTGTCGGAGGACACCATCGGCACGGTCCAATTCGAATTCATCGATTGGCAAAAACGCGACAAAGCCCATGTGATCATGGATGAGATCCGCGCTGCCGCTGCCGATATTCCCGGTATTCTGGTCGAGATCACCGCTCCCAAAGGCGGACCGCCCACCGGCAAAGCCATTCAGGTTCAGTTGACCGCGATTGAATCCGCCTTGCTGCCCGAAGCCGCCCGCAGAGCAGCCGCCTTGATCGCCGCACGGTCCGACATCACCGATCTGGATGACGGCCTGCCGCTGCCGGGGCTGGATTGGGAAATTGTCGTTGACAAGGCGGAAGCCGCCAAATACGGCATTGCCGCCTCGCAAGTCGGTACGGCCGTGCAGCTGATCACCAACGGCACCAAGATCACAGATTTCCGGCCCGAAGGTGCCGACAAGGCCGTCGACATCATCGTCCGCTTCCCGCCCCACAAGCGCACATTGGACGAGCTGGACGAGTTGCGCATCACCGGACCGCAAGGCTCTGTGCCGATGGGCAATTTCGTCAAACGCGTGCCCGTGCAACGGGTGGGACAGATCAACCGTGTCGCCGGTCAGCGCGTGATCACGGTGTCGGCCAATGTCAAAGCGGGTGTGCAATCGGCCATCGTACAAAAAGAGGTGATTGCCGCTTTGGCTGCCACCGATCTGGGGGCGGGTGTTCATATCCGGATGAAGGGCGAGGACGAGGAGCGCGAAAAGGCCGGCGCCTTTTTGATGAAGGCGTTCGGTTCGGCCATTTTCCTGATTTTTGCAATCCTTCTGGCCCAGTTCAACCGCTTCACCTCGGTGTTTCTGGTGATGTCGGCGGTGATCCTGTCGACCATCGGCGTGCTGATCGGGCTGATGGTGATGGGCCAGTCCTTCGGGGTGGTGATGACGGGCATCGGCATCATCGCCAATGCCGGGGTGATCGTGAACAACAATATCGTGCTGATCGACACCTATGACCGATTGAAGCAGGAGGGATGGGCGACCTATGAGGCCATCATCGAGACCTGCCGCGAGCGCGCCCGTCCTGTCGCTCTCACCGCCATCACCGCTGTGCTGGGTGTGTTGGCGATTGCCTTCGGCATCAATCTGGATTTTGTCCACCGCACCATCATGATCGGTGCGCCGTCCACCCAATGGTGGGTACATCTGTCGGTGGCCATCGTGTTCGGGCTTGGCTTTGCCACCATCCTGACGCTGGTTGTCACGCCGGCGGCTTTGCTGGCACTGGATAGGTTCGCACTCTGGCGCGGACGCCTCAAGGGGCGGTTCGTCAAAGCACAATAAAAATGGCAGGGACTAGCCCTGCCATTGATCTTCTTGTCATTTGAAGTTCCGGCTTACTTCTTTTCAACCAGCGAGATGCCGTTGTGGGCTGCGACATGGTCCGACAGCATCGGGATATAGTCTTGCGCATGGCCGGTATGGACGGGAACGGCGAAGGCGTTTTTCACCGCATTGCCCATCGGATTGGCAATGCCCGCATCATTGGCCATCGATTCCAGATAGGTCATATCTTTCAACCCGTTTTGCAGGGTGAATTTATGGGCGTCGCGGTCGCGTTCCAGCACATAGGTCATGAAGGTCTGGTAAAAGCCGCAATCCATCCGGCCGCCGCGCACCACGCTGTCAAAGCGCTGCGGGGTGATACCGACCTTCTGGGCCAGTGACAGGGCTTCCGAATAAAGGGCGGCATAGCCCATCGAGACAAAATTGTTGAGCAACTTCATGCGGTGGCCGTCACCCGTGCCGCCGATGTGGATGACACGACCGGCCCATGTCTCGAGCACCGGCTTCAGGCGGGCAAACACCTCGTCGGTGCAGCCGACCATGGTGTCGAGCTTGCCTTCCCACGCCTCTTTCGGGGTGCGCGACAAAGGCGCATCGACCAGAATGATGCCCTGGGTCGCGAGTTCGGCGGCCAGTGCCATGGTCGAGGTCGGATCGGAGGTCGAGCAATCGACAATGATCGAACCCGCCTTCAAGCCTGCTGCCAGACCCTCGGGGCCACGCACGACCGCTTCGACCTGACGCGAACCGGTCACGCACAGGAACACGATGCTGGAGGCCTCGGCCAGCGCCTTCGGGCTTTTGGCTTCCTTGGCACCGCGTGTCAGCAAATCTTCGACAGGCGTTCTGTTGCGGTGGCCCATTACGGTCAGGGCATAGCCCTTTTCAACGATGTTTTTGGCCATGCCGTGGCCCATCAGGCCGACACCGATAAAACCGATTGTCTCACTCATAGACGTAACTCCCGCTGAATGTTTTTTGTGATGTTGAGATTGTGGACGGGGAACGGCCAGACAGGCCGCTCCGTTGGTCTCAGTTCTTTTGAAGGCCTGCCAGATCGCGATAGGTCAGGACCACCTGACTGTCATCCTTCAGGCCGTGGCCTTGGGCAGAGGCCGCCAGAAACATCTGGTGTGCGGCAGCAGCCAGAGGCAAAGCCGCCTTTGAAGCGCGGCCTGCATCCATCACGATCGACATATCCTTGACGAAAATATCGACAGCACTGGTCACTTCCGGCTCGTCCTGCACCATGCGGGGACCGCGATTGAGCAGCATCCAGCTTGACGCGGCAGAACCACCCAGAATGTCGAGAATCACCTGTCCGTCGATCCCGGCCTTTTCCGCCAGCGCCATGCCTTCGGCGGCTGCCGCAATATGGACGCCGCACAGCAGTTGGTTGACGGTTTTGACCATTGCGCCCTGTCCGGCCTCGAGCCCGACATGGAACAGTTTTTCACCCATCGCCACCAGCACCGGCCGGTTTGCTGCAATCACCTCGTCGGAGGTCGCGGCCATGATGGTCAGCGTGCCGCCTTGTGCACCGACCACACCACCGGACACCGGCGCGTCAATGAAATGACGTCCCGTTGCCTCGACGCGCTTGGCCAGAGCGGCCACGCTGTTGGGCGGGCAGGTCGCCATCAGGACGACTGTGGCCGCTTCGGGAAGGGCTGCCAGAGCACCTGCATCGAACAACACGCTTTCGGCCTGTGCGATATTGACGACCATCAGTACCAGCACATCGGCCGCATGGGCCGCTTCCGCGGCATTGGCTGCCACATGGCCGCCCGAATGGCTGAGCGCGGCAAGGGCTTCGGCTTTCATGTCGAAACCGCGGACATGGAACTGCTTTTTGACGAGGTTGAGCGCCATGGGAAGTCCCATGGCACCCAGTCCGACAAAACCGATATTGCGCGGTTCGCTCATTCTTTGACCGCTCCTGTCATCGCTGAAACGTAATGTTCGACGAAGAAGGAATATAAAATCACCAGCGGCAGCGAGCCGACCAGCGCACCCGCCATCAGCGACCCCCAGCGATAGATATCGCCGTCGACGAATTCCGAGACAATCGCCACCGGAACGGTCTTGTTCTGGGTCGATGACAGGAATGTCAGCGCATAGATGAACTCGTTCCAGCACAGGGTCAGCGAGAAGATCGAGGCCGAAATCAATCCCGGAACCGCCAGCGGCAGGATGATCTTGATCAGGATCTGCAACCGCGTCGCCCCGTCGATCAAGGCACATTCCTCAAGCTCGTAGGGAATGGTCTTGAAATAGCCCATCAGCAGCCAGGTCGAGAACGGGATCAGGATGGTCGGATAGACCAGAATCAACGCCATCGGGCTATCGAACAGACCATAGGCCTGAATGATGGTGGCCAGCGGGATGAACAGGATCGAGGGAGGCACAAGATAGGCGAGAAAAATCATCGCGCCTACCAGCTCGGCTCCTTTGAAGCGGATTCGCACCAGGGCATAAGCGGCGAACACGCTGGCAAACAGCGACAGCGCAGTCGCGACCACTGAAACATACATCGTGTTCCACAGCCACCTCGGGTACTCGCTTTCGAACAACAGCTTCTGAATGTGCTTGAACGTCGGTTCCACCACCCAGAACGGGTTGAACTTGTCCATGTTGATGAGCTGGGCATCCGGTTTGATGGAGGTCAGAACCATCCAGTAAAACGGGAAAATCAGCACCACCATGATGATGGACAACGGCAGATAGACATGGATCAGCTTGCGGATGCCGCCGTCCAGATAGGACATGCCCTCGGATGCGTCATTGACGCCTGAGGTGACCGATGCCGAATCTTGATGGTTATGATGATCACTCATCAGAGCCTCCCTGCTGCCATTTTCTACGTTGCAGGCCAAACCACGATACCATGATCGCGAAAAGCAGGAACGGAATCATTGCTGTTGAAATTGCCGCGCCTTCGCCAAGATTACCCGCCAGAATGGCGCGCTGGTAACCAAGCGTAGCCATCAGATGGGTTGCATTGACGGGACCGCCGCGTGTCATCGCCCAGACCAGCTGGAAGTCTGTAAATGTGAACAGCACCGAGAAGGTCATCACAACCGCAATGATCGGAGTCAGCAGCGGGAAGGTCACGAAACGGAAATTCTGCCAACGGGTTGCCCCGTCAAGCGTGGCGGCCTCGTACAGAGACGGCGATACGGTTTGCAGGCCTGCCAGCAGAGTGATGGCGATAAAGGGCACGCCACGCCAGATATTGGCAAAAATGAGGGACAGGCGCGCATTGTCGGGATTGCCGAGAAAGTCGATGTTTTCAGTGATCAGTCCCATATTTTTGAGCGACCATGAAATGATCGAGAACTGGCTGTCATAAATCCACCAAAAGGCAATGGCCGACAATACTGTAGGCACCACAAAGGGGATCAGCACAATCGAACGGATCAGCGATTTGAACGGCAGCTTCTCGTTGAGCAGCAAAGCCAGATACAAGCCGACCAGAAATTTGATCACCGAGGCAATCACCGTGTAAAAAAGCGTATTGAACACCGACAGCCAGAAAATCTTGTCGTCGGACAGCCATTCATAATTTTCAAGGCCGATAAAAACACCGTCGCGGCCAATCTTGGCATCTGTAAACGACAGCCACACGCCTTTGCCCAGCGGATAGGCCAAAAACATAATCAAAATAACCGCTGCGGGCACCATGAAGGCCGCGCCCAACCAATTGCGGTCATTGCTCAGCCTCTGCATCAGAGACCTCTCTGTGCGTTGGAACGAGGCTTGTGGCCTCCCGACGGCATTGTGGGCCATTGGGGATCTCCCGAAATTCTTGCGTGATCAAATCATGGGTCCGGTTAACCCGTGACGATGAAAACCGTGCGGAAGCATCCTCCCGCACGGCTTGAAAATCCGGACTTAGCGATAGATGCGCTTGGCCTGGCGTTCGGCAATAGCGATCGCACCCTTGATGTCTTCACGGCCGGTGCAATAGTTGGCGACCATGTCGAGCATCAGGAAGTCGGCAATCGCTGCAGCCGCTTTCTCGTTGACAGGACCGATGCCGCTGGCTGGCAGCGTGTTGCGCGCTGCGTCCTTGAACACGGCATTTTTCGGATCTTTGGTCCAGACCGGGTTGGTGTCATAGGACATCAAAGGATGGCTCAGATAGCCGCCGGCAGCTTCCAGCCATGGATTGTAGTTTTCGGCTTCCAGTACAAAGGCCATGAAGGCTTTCGCAGCATTCGGCACCTTGGTGTATTTGAAGGCCAGCATCGGGAAGGTCAGCTGCAATTCCTGCGGCTTGCCGATCGGGCCAACCGGGAACCTGGCGTGATCCATATCTTCGGCAATCGGGTTCAGGGCCTTGTCGGCCTTGGCGCCGACATAGATCGAGATGCCGTTCGCGGTCAGATGCAGATCGCCTGCCAGAAACGCCTTGTTGTTGGACGAGTCATTCCACGATGCGCAACCCGGAATGAACGTGTCGGTCAACTTTTTCGCATATTCCAGAGCCTTCACGGTTTCCGGAGAGTTGATGATGATCTTTTCCTTGTCATCGACCAGGTATGAACCATGTGACCACAACAGCCAGTGAATCCAGGCATTGCCGTCACCGCTCGCGTGCCCGAGTGCAAAACCGGCAGGGGTATTGTTGGCCTTCATGGCCTTGCACAGTTCGAGGAAACTATCGGTCTTGTCAGGGAAGGTCGAGAAACCGGCCTTCTTGATCGAAGAGATGCGGTAATTGATATAGCCGCCATTGACTGCGGTCGGAATGGCGATCCACTTGCCCTTGGCCTTGCAGGTTGCTTCGGGAGCCGGGAACCAGCCACCGTATTTCTTGCCAAGATAATCGGCAACATCACCCACTTCGAGGCATTTTTCAGGGAACAGATGCGGCAGGGAGTGCAAACCCCAAGCAATATCGGGACCTTGTCCGGTATTGGCAGCCACCGATGCCTTGGGCTGCATATCATCAAAGGATTCGCTGGAAATATTCATTTTCACACCAGTGGCCTGGCTGAAAGCGGCAACGATCTTCATAAACTGATCGTCTTCGGCCTGAACGAAGCGCTTCCAGCGCAACACGTTCAGGGTGGCATTGGCTTCGGGCTTCCATTTCATGGTCTGCGCCCAGGCCTTTGCAAAATCCAGCAGGCCGGTTGCGCTCATCGCGCCAACGGCGCCAGCGCCTTTAAGCAGATTACGACGGTTCAATGTAGTCATTTCATCATTCTCCCTGGGTTCAGAAGGTTGGTCTTTTTTTGTGACGTACCCCGCAACTGCGCGGCACGTCTATTGTTGAGCTTGTCACTACGGGTTGCCCCGTAATCAGTCGATGCGCTTGCCGCTGGCGGCATCGAACAGATGCACCAGATCGGGGTCGGGCAAAATCTTGATGGTTTCGCCGGGCTTTGCGGTAATGCGCTCGCGGAACACGCAAACCATTTCCTCGCCTTTCAGGCGCACAACCACCTGTGTTTCCGAGCCGGTCGGCTCGACCACCACCACTTCGGCTTCCACACCCTGGTCGGACAGGTGGATATGCTCGGGACGGATCCCGTAGACAATCGCCTGGCCGGGCTTGGCGGCACCGAGCTTACCGAGCGGCAAAGTCGCGCCCTTCTTGCTGGTTGCGCTGAGCTTGCCCGCATCATCAACCGTGCCGTGGACGAAGTTCATCGAAGGCGAGCCGATAAAGCCCGCAACAAACAGATTGGCCGGCCGGTCATAAAGATCGAGCGGCGCGCCCATCTGTTCGACGATCCCGTCATGCATCACCACGATCTTGTCGGCCATGGTCATGGCTTCGATCTGGTCATGGGTCACATAGACGGTGGTGGTTTTCAGCCGCTGGTGCAATTCCTTGATTTCGGTGCGCATCTGCACGCGCAACTTGGCATCGAGGTTGGACAGCG
>CAIYZJ010000213.1 GCA_903930675.1 uncultured Hyphomicrobiales bacterium | reverse complement strand
CGAGACAACATCGTCACGGTCGACACCGAGTGGACGCGGATTGATCGCTATCGACATGGCTACCTGACCTGCATTTCCTGAGATACGTCTTGCCGCCTCCAGAACATCGCGACCCAACATGTGAAGGCGATCGAGATCGAGGCGGTAAGCCGGCCCGATGATCGCGACAGCTCCGATGGCCCTCGCGCGATGATCGAGAATGGCGGCTGCGACCGAATTGACACCGATATGTTGCTCTTCGACCGACACCGCATAGCCACGGGCTTTGGTGATGTCGAGATGCTGGACAAGGGCATCGCGGTCGGTGATCGAATTGGGAGTGAAGCGGTGTAGTTTCAAACGGTTGAGGAATTGTTCGCGCATCAGCGGTTCGAGATGGGCAAGCATGGCCTTGCCTGCGCCGCTGGCATGGGCAGATGCTCTGACCCCGACACCATTGCCGAGGCGGACAACCTGTACGGCTTCGCGCTGGTCGACATAGAGCACTTCATCCATATCGAAAATCGCAAGACGGACATTCTCGCCTGCAAGATCCCGCAACCGTTCCAGCTCGGGCTCCGCAGCGCTGCGCAGATCGAATTGATCCCAGACGCGGTGGGCCATTTCAAACAGCTTGAAACCCAGATGATAGCTTTGATCCCGATCGTCGGTTCTCAGCAATCCCGCTTCGACGAGCGTAGCCAGCATGCGATGCGTCGTCGGCTTGGTCAGTCCTGAACGATCCGCAATTTCACTGAAGCGAAGCCCCGGCATATCGGCGACAATGTCCAACAAAGAGACGCCGCGACGCAAGGCCTGCGCGCCGGGAATCTCGCGGCCAGTTTCTTCATTGCGATGGACTGTTTCGACAACGGCGAGGCGGCTCATTCCTGATTCTTTCAAAATATGAAACTTGACTTTATAATGTGAACATTTCAAAATCAAGCCTCCTACAGCCATTCAATCATGCGTTATAGCTGTATTTTGGACCAATCGTTTCAATCCGATCGTTCAATGCAACTCTTCTTGAACCAAACGACGAGATAAAATCCACATGTTGAATGTCATATCTAAGTTTGATCATGATGCCATCCGGATCGCTCGTGTTGACCACTGGCTGGTCCGTATGCCTCTGGCCGAGACGATTTTATGGGGATCGGGCAAGCGGTCGGGCACCACGCGCCTGATTTGCCGCATCCAGACCAGAGATGGCGGAATCGGCTGGGGCGAGACGATCTCGTTGATTGACAATGTGCCTGCGGTGTTTGCGAAAATCGTTGCGCCACTGGCGGCGGGCTATTCGATTGCCGACGCCGAGCGTTTCCACCGGCATGTTTTGGGTGCAGGCTATTACCACCACAAGCGCGCGGCCGTGATGGCGATTGCAGCCATGGAAATGGCCATGTGGGATGCTCTCGGACGGCGTGCGGGCTTGCCGCTTTGCGCGCTGTGGGGCGGGCTGTGGCGCGGGTCTGTTGCCGCTTCGGCCTATATATTTGTGAGTGATCCGCACAAAGTGCGTGATACGGCCAAGCGTTTTCTCGATGACGGTTTTGGGACGTTCAAAATCAAAATCGGTGTTTCGATGCAAACGGATGTGCCGCTGGTCGAAGCGGTCAAAACGGTTGTCGGCGATTGCGATGTGCGTGCCGATGTCAACGGCGCTTGGACGCCGGGGACCGCGCGGCGGCAACTGGCCAAATTGGCTCCCTATGATCTTGCCTATGTCGAACAGCCGCTGGAGCTTGATGATCTGGCAGGACATGCCGAACTCAGGGTCTGCCAAACTGTACCGATTGCGCTGGATGAAAGCGCCTATACGTTGAGTGATGTCGGCAATATCGTGCGCGCGGGTGCGGCGGATGTCGTGTTGCTCGATCCGCATGAATCGGGTGGTGTCTGGCAGGTGATCAAGCAGGCGGCGATTTGCGAGTCGGTCGGTATTCCGGTCACGCTTCATTCGGGGGGAGAACTGGCCCTGTCACAAGCCGCCTATGTTCACCTTGCGGCCTCCATCCCGAATATGTCGCTGGCTATCGACACCGAGCAAACCTATCTCGCCGGCGATATAGCACCCGATGGACCCCGTCTCAAAAACGGGAGTTTTGCGGTTCCGGATCGGCCTGGTCTGGGTGTGGAGCCTGACGTGGCCTTGATCGAACGATACGTCGTCGACGGCATCAAAGGGGCCTATCTCGACCCTGACAAGCCGGATTGGTTTCCTACCAAGCCCGCTTATTGAAAATTGTCCTGCTCTGCGCTTCTCGAATGAGCGCGGAAAAGTCAGGAAAATGAAACCGTAAACAAATACAAACCTGCTTTCAGAACATGTACGTCAGCCGGTCGGCCGGTGTTGATACTGCAAAAAATTAGCACTAGCCATATGGTTAAAATAAAGTAGCATCATCAAAACTCAAGAAAAAGAGCCACCGGCGCATGGCGCAAGCAAGGCTCGCGAACCAAGACAATCAAAGAACCAACACGGTAAAAATCGTGTGGACCATGGAAACGCTTTTGCTGATCGGGGATGGGATATGTTCAAGACAATCGGGTTGATGAAGGGCACTGCTCTCGCTGGAGCAGCTTTGGTTTTGGGACTTGGTTTGACGGGGGCGTTTGCCCAGAACACGGTGAAAATCGGTGCGGTCTATCCGCTCAGCGGCAATGCGGCCAGCGCGGGCGCTTCGGCCAAAGCCGCCATCGAAGTGGCGGTGGATGTCATCAACAACGCCCATCCTGAACTGGGTGATTTGACGCTGGCCAAGGATGCCGGTCTGCCCAATCTGAATGGCGCGAAGGTTGAAGTGGTGTTTGCCGACAATCAGGGCACACCGGCTGCCGGACAAAACCAGACCTTGCGGCTGATTACCGAAGAAAAGGTCCATGCCGTTTTGGGCTCGTATCAATCCGGGATTACTTTGACAGCCAGCGCGATTGCCGAGAAATACGGCATCCCGTTTCTGTCGCCTGAATCGGTGGCCGCCAATCTGACAGAGCGCGGCTTCAAATGG
>CAIYZJ010000212.1 GCA_903930675.1 uncultured Hyphomicrobiales bacterium | reverse complement strand
GCTTTGACAATAACGGGATAACCGATCTCGCCAGCGATTTTCAGCGCGTCGGCATCTTCCGTTACCCCGCCTTCGGAGCCGGGCACGCAAGGAATACCGAGCCGCAACGCGGTGCGCTTGGCCTCGATCTTGTCACCCATGATGCGGATATGTTCGGCTTTGGGGCCGATGAAATGGATATTGTGGCTTTCGAGAATCTCGGCAAAGCGGGCATTCTCTGACAGGAAACCGTAGCCCGGATGCACCGCATCGGCTCCGGTGATCTCGCAGGCCGCCAACAGCGCGGGAATGTTGAGATAGCTGTCGGTGGCCGGAGCCGGACCGATACAGACGCTCTCGTCGGCGAGCTTGACATGCATGGCATCGGCATCGGCCGTGGAATGGACTGCCACGGTGGCAATGCCGAGTTCCTTACAGGCGCGCAGAATGCGCAGCGCAATCTCTCCGCGATTGGCAATGAGGATCTTGTCAAACATGGGGCGTTTACTCGATGCTCATCAGGATTTGGCCGAATTCGACCGGCTGTTTGTCGTCGACAAAAATTGCCGTCACGGTGCCGCCATGCGGGGCAACAATGTCGTTGAAGGTTTTCATCGCCTCGATCAGCAGGATTTTGTCACCGGCATTGACCGTCGAACCGACTTCCACATAGGCCTTGGCTTCGGGCGAGGCGCGGCGATAGGCGGTGCCGACCATTGGAGACGGCACGCCGCCGGCGACTTCCTTGGGCTTGGGTTGTGTATGGTGGTTGGCGGCTGTCACCACGGGAGCAGCCACAGGAGCGGGTGCGGCCACCGAGACCGCGACAGGTGCCGCATGGGTGATTTGGCGGGCAACACGGATGCGCAGATCACCCTTTTCCACTTCGATTTCGCTCAGATGCGTCTCGGTCAGCATTTTGGCGAGTTGACGCACCAGCTTGGGGTCGATGGCTGAATGATCGGCATTGTGTTTGTCAGTCATGATCTTGGGTATCCGTTGCTGTCTGTTTGATGATTCGAGGCTCACCAATCTCTCTCACGTTCATAAACAATCACGGGCTTGGGGGGAAGATTGTTCTTTTGACCCGCCAAACCTGTTCAAAAACGTGGTTTATTAAACGCATCTGGCCTTGCCGCAGCGCCGCGTATTGTCGACCGCCGATTTCAACGCCTCATAACCAACCGCCCCGAACACCACCTCGTTGCCTACCACATAGGCTGGAGTGCCTTGCAGGCGCAGGGCATCGGCAATCGTCATGGTTTCCGAAAGCAGGCTTTTGGTGTCTGTTGAATCCATGTCCTTGTTGAGCTTGGCCAGATCGGCTCCCAAATCCTTGGCCACCGACAAAGCACGATCTTTGCCGATGCGGCCTTTGCTCTCCAGCAATTTCTGGTGGAATTCGAGATATTTGGCACCGCTAAATTGTTGACGCGCCGCAACAGCGACAAGGGCCGCCTCGACCGATTCCGGACCCAGAACCGGGAAATCACGGATCACTACCCGCAATTTGCTGTCATCCCTGACCAGCTTGACCAGATCATTGAGTGCCGTTTTGCAATAGCCGCAATTATAATCGAAAAATTCGACCAGCGTCACATCGCCCTTGGGATTGCCGATCACGGTTGCCCGTGCCGACTGGCTCAAAGCGGGCATCAATTCCGTCACCGCTTTGGCTTGGGCGGCTTTTTCATTCTCGGTCTGGCGTTTTTCCAGCTCGTTCATCGCTTCCTGAATGATTTCGGGATTGCTGATCAGATAGTCCTTGATCAGAGCGCGGATCGTTTCTTTCTGCTCGGGCGAGAAATCCGCAGCACGGGCAGGCTGTGCCGGCATCAAAGCCAGCACCAGCCCGAAAACAGCCAGACCGGAGGCGCAGCGCGCCGACCATGACCGGAATGAATGAGAAAGTGTCATCACAGGAATATCCTTCAAAAATCAACCGATCAGGTTTTCGGAGGGCGGTAATTGAGAATCTCGTCAGCCTTGAACCATGCCGGAGTATTCGGCGTCAGCTGGTCTTTAGCACGCGAGGCGTGATTTGCGGCAGCGCTATAATCTCCCGCATAGAAATAGGCGCGGGCGGAATTGAACTCGGCCTGACCGATCTGGCCTTTGCGGCCATAGGCGGTAGCCAGATGGCGATAGCCGTCGGGACTGTCGGGCTCGCGCTGCACGGCATTGGACAATTCCGAAATGGCTTCATCCAGATGGGCCGGATTTTCAGACGCCACCAGCGCATGACCCAGCAGAATACGGATCAGGCCCGCAGTTGGTGCCAGCGATACGGCTTTGCGCAAATCGGTAATCGCCTCTCTGGCTCGGCCGAATTCCAGCAGGCATTGCCCGCGCAACTCCCAGAAATAGGGGTTTTGCGGCTGTTCCTTGATCAAGCCGTCAATCTTGGCCAAGGCCTCGCCGATCCGTTTGGTGCGGTAATCGACAATGGCGCGGGCATAGCGGGCGGGCAGGGAATTGTCCGACACCGGATAGCGACGGCCCACTTCGGATGCCGTGGCCATGAAACCGAACAGTTTGGCGCGCGCCATATCATGGCGGGCCTGCAAGGCGGGCGGGTCTTTGGTGTTGAGATAAGGGCTTTTGGCGGCGAGCGCTTCGAGATTGGAAATGCGCTCGGTCGGCAAGGGATGGCTGAAAGTGTAGGGATCAATCCCGCTGGTGCGGAAGATCGAATCTTGCGAAAACCGCCGGAAGGTTTCGAGCAGGCCCTGCGGCGATTGGTGGGTGGCATTGAGAAAATCCACAGCCGAACGGTCGGCGGCCTGTTCCTCGGAACGCTGATAGGACAGCAGACTGCGCCGCACGATTTCTTGCGGACCCATCACCATACCCGCCAAACCGCTGCCGGTCGCACCGACTTGCCCGCTATTTCCGCCACGTCCGCCGCTCGAGGCCGCACCGACCGCTGCCCCCGCGCCCAGCAACATGCCGACCACCGACAGGATTTGCGCGGTTGCCAGCTGTTGATGCAGACGCGACAAATGCCCGCCTTTGATATGGCCGGATTCATGGGCGATCACCCCGATGATCTCGTTCGGTGTTTTGGCATCCATGATCGCGCCGGTGTTGATGAACATGCGCCGGTCACCTGCCACAAAGGCATTGAAACTGCGGTCACCCATCAAGATGATGGTGGTATTGGTGGCCCCTACGCCTGCGACATTGAAAATAGGGCGGGCATAATCACGCAACAGGTTTTCGACCTCGGCATCGCGGATAATGCCTTTCATCTCCTGCGCCTTCGCTGCAATCGGCGTGAGCGTGGTGGCCACACACAGGCCAAGGGCAAGCGAGCGTATCGCCAGCGAAGGCCTCCCCAAAGCGCGGAAGATCCTGCGACCGGACATGGGGGCCTTGGACGGTTTGGCAGGGAATAGAAATCCGTTCATGACAGTCACTGGTAAAATGTTAATGCTTTGCATGCAGTTAAGGCTTATCACGCTTGCGCGTCAATTCACAGCACGGGCGCGAGCAGTCTTGCACCATGCCCGACGAAGAAGTGAGAGTTTCTATGACCACGAATAACGGCAAAGACATGACCAAAACCATCCTTCCCCAGCCCTCCAAACGCGGTGAAGTGGCGCCTTTTCTGGCAATGGATGTGTTTGCCGCAGCGGTCAGACGCGAGAAAGAGGGCCATTCTGTCGTGCATATGGAAGTCGGCCAGCCCGGCGCTCCCGCACCCATGGCCGTTCGGCAAGCCGCCAAACAGGCGCTTGATATCGGCAAGATCGGCTATACGGAAGCCTTGGGAATGCGCTCTTTGCGCGAGAGAATCGCCCGCCATTACCACGACAGCTATGGCGTAAGTATATCTGCGGATCGTGTGGCCGTCACCACAGGCTCTTCGGCGGGCTTTATCCTGTCTTTCCTGTCGATGTTCGAGGTCAGTGACAGGGTGGCCATCGCTTCGCCCGGCTATCCCGCCTATCGCAATACGCTGACAGCCTTGGGGCTGGAGCCGGTGACGATCGAAACCTCTGCCGCCACAGGTTGGGTGGTGACAGGGGAGGCCGTGGCCAAGGCCCATGCCGAAACACCGCTCAAAGGCGTGCTGGTGATGAGCCCCGCCAATCCGTCGGGCACCATGATGAGCCCCGAGGCCATCCGCGAGCTGGCCGATACCTGCCGCCGTTTGGGGATCTGGCTGATCTCGGACGAGATCTATCATGGCCTGACCTATGACAAGCCCGCCCAGACCGCGCTCGCCTTTGATGACAATGCGGTGATCGTCAATTCCTTCTCCAAATATTATTGCATGACAGGCTGGCGCGTCGGCTGGCTGATCTTGCCGCCAAGCCTTGTGCGTCCGGTCGAACGCCTGTCGCAAAGCCTGTATATCTCGGCCCCGCAGTTGAGCCAGATTGCGGCTGAAGCCGCTTTCGAGGCGGTCGAGGAGTTGGAAGTCATCAAAGCCGGTTATGCGCGCAACCGCCAGCTGTTCATGAAAGAACTGCCCGCGCTTGGTTTCGGCGACATGCTGCCGGTCGACGGAGCCTTTTACGCCTATATCGACATCGGCCAATTCACCAATGATTCAATGGCCTTTTGCCGCCGTCTGCTCGACGAGGCCGGAATTGCCGCCACGCCGGGGCTGGATTTCGACCCCGACCGCGGCAACCGCTTCATGCGCCTGTCTTTTGCGGGCACCTATGAGGACTGCGAAAGCGCCGTCGAGCGGCTGGCCGCTTTCCGCCGCTGATCTGACAGCCTTCACAGTGCAGGCATAAAAAAACGCCGGTCAAACCGGCGTTTTTCGTGTTTGTTCCGTGCAACTCAGTTGCCGGTAATGGCCGATTTGGCCTTGGCCCACCAACCACCGCGACGCTCTTTGTTCTCGGC
>CAIYZJ010000211.1 GCA_903930675.1 uncultured Hyphomicrobiales bacterium | reverse complement strand
CGATACGATTCTTGCCACCAATACTTCCTATCTCGATCCGCGCATGATTTTCGTGGGCTTGCCCCATCAAGACCGGTTTTTGGGTCTGCATTTTTTCTCTCCCGCACAAGTGATGAAACTGCTGGAAATCGTGCCGACCGTTGAGACCGATCCGACGGTCTTGGCCGCAGGTTTTGCGCTGGCGCGCAGCATGAACAAGATACCCGTTCGCGCGGGCATTTGTGATGGCTTCATCGGCAACCGGATGCTGAAAGTTTTGCGGGCGCAGGCCGAGCGCGTATTGCTCAGCGGTGCGACACCTGCAATGGTCGATGCCGCGATGCGTGCCTTCGGCCAGCCGATGGGTCCGTTCGAAGCGCAAGATCTCGGCGGCCTCGATATTGCCGCCTTCCAGCGCAAAGCGGCGCGCGAGCGCGGCGATCCGGTTTTTGCACCCGTGGCCGAACGTCTGGTTGCTTCGGGGCGTTTGGGACAAAAGACCAAAGCGGGCTGGTATGATTATCCCGAGGGCAGCCGTCAGGGGCAGGTCTCGGATGTGGTGGCTGACGCCATTGCCACTGCGGCTGACGAGGCACATGTGTCACAGCACAGCTGGAGCACAGCCGGGACCATCGATGCGCTGGTGCTGCCGATGGTCAATGAAGGCGCGAAGATATTGGCGGAGGGCATGGCTTTGCGCGCGAGCGATATCGATCTGGTCAAAATCCACGGCTATGGTTTTCCGCGCTGGCTTGGCGGTCCGATGCATTGGGCGCGGGCCGAAGGTTTGGTTGATGTCGTGGCAAGGCTTGATGCGCTGGCGGATCAGGGGCTTTCCGAGCCGGCCTGCCAGCATTTGCGCAATCACAGCCGTTCGGGGCAGGTGCTCTGATTTTTTCCAACTAAAGGCACAAAAAAATCAGGCCTTCGCGAGAAGGCCTGATGTCGTTTTGCGTGGAACTGTCGGGCTGGCTACTGGACGCTTGCCCAGCCGCCATTCTTGATTTCGAGAATACGGAACGCCGACAGGTCAAGACCGAGATGGTCGGTCTTGGAGAAGCTGTAGGTGCCGGTGGTGCCTACAAAACCCTTGGTGGATTCAATCGCATCACGGATAGCCTGCGGCTTGCTTGATCCTGCGCGGGAAATCGCATCAAAGACAATCCGGATCGCGTCATGCGCATAGCCGCCAAAGGTCGAGACGGGCATGTTGGCGGTTTTTTCAAACGCGGTCTTGTAAGCCATTACCACCGCTTTTTGCGGATCACTGGCGGGCAGAATATCGCCGATCAGCAGCGCTGTACCGGGCAGACGCACACCTTCGGCTGCCTTGGCTCCTGCCAGTTCGATATAGGCATTGGAGGCAACACCATGCGATTGGTAGAGCGGCTGGGTCATCGCCAACTGGGCATAGTTACGGGTGACAATGGCAGGTCCGCCGCCGAAGCCCGGGTTCAGGATTGCCTGAATGCCGGCAACACCGCGCATCTTGGTCAGTTGTGGCGTCATGTCGTTGTCCCGCGGGCCGTAGGTTTCATCGGCGACAATCGACATGCCCCATTTCTCGGCGACCGCGAGGCATTGGGTGCGCATCGAGGCACCGAAACCGTCGGTGCCCGAAATGATCCCGACTTTGGTCAATCCGCGTTTTTTCATATCCTCGAAAATCTTTTCGCAGGCCATCCGGTCGGTATGCGGGGTTTTGAAGGTGTAGGGCTTGACCGGATCGATGATTTCAATGGCGCCGGCCAGAGAGATGAACGGCACCTTCGCCTCTTCCGCCACAGGGCTGACCGCCATGGTCGTGCCTGTGGTCGTGCCGCCGATGATAACGGAGACCTGATCATCTTCGATCAGGCGGGTGGCGAAGGATTTGGCTTTGTTGGGATCGGCACTGTCATCATACATGATCAGCTTGATCTTTTCGCCCTTGATGCCGCCTTTGGCGTTGATTTCTTCGACCAGCATCTTCAGGGTTTTGGCTTCGGGGTCACCTAGAGACGAGGCTGGTCCGGTTTCTGAGATTGTCGCGCCGATCTTAATCTCGGCATGGGCAGCCGTGGTCAAGGCCAGAGCGGCAGTAACCACAACGGCAGCGCTTGTTAAAGTGGTCCTCATAGGATCCTCCCAAAAAGAGAAATTTTCGTCCCTGCAGGCAATGCGATCAAGCACCCTTATCTATCTCGGGCATCGGTGGATGACCCGTCGTTCCGGTGTGACAGTTTGCTCAGCAAGGCTTGGCCCAATTTATTAGACCATGCGTTCAGGTTAACTCAAAATTTCAGCCATTCCTAGCGCAAAATGACAGCAAGCGGAAACCGGCGCAAAGCGCCATTATACTGATATTTGTGGCGTTTTTGGTCGGAAACAGTTCAATACAGACTTTTGCCTGCCGTTTTTTCCCCGCTATATCCGTTCCTCCCTCCTCCACCTTGGCGCTTGACAGCAACAAGCAGGGGCGTGATATAAAGAACGATCGTTCGATTAATTAACGCCAATCCTGACCCGTGGTGTCCTGATGTCGCAGACAACAAGCCAGACCGATTACAGCACGCTAATAGAACCGACCAGGGTGCACAGCCGGTTATATTACGATCCCGCTATCTTTCAGGAGGAGCTGGAAAAGATCTGGTACCGCACTTGGATCTATGTCGGCCATACCAGCGAAATCCCCAACAAGAATGACTATGTCACCAAATCCATCGGCCCGATGCCGGTCCTGATGGTGCGTGACCGCGACGGTGAAATCCGGCTGCTCCTCAACAAATGCCCGCATCGCGGCAACCAGCTTTGCGCCTATCAGAAGGGCAACCGCAGCACGTTCACATGCCCCTATCATTCTTGGACGTTCAACACCAATGGCGACCTGATGGGCTTTGCACTGCCAGAAGGCTATGAGGGCACGGAGAGAAAGGGTCTCGGCCTCGGCAAGGTGCCGCGCATTGCGGTCTATCGCGGCTTCATCTTCGGCTCGATGGCGCATGACGGCCCAACCATCGAGGAGCATCTGGGCGGTGCCAAGGCGTCGCTTGACCAGTTGCTCGACAATTCTCCGACCGGCGAGCTGGATTTGACGGTCGGCTTCCTGCAACACAAAACCAAAGCCAACTGGAAATTCATGGTTGAAAACGAGACCGACGGATATCATCCCGGATTCGTGCACAGCTCGATCTTTCAGGTTGCCCAGAGCGG
>CAIYZJ010000210.1 GCA_903930675.1 uncultured Hyphomicrobiales bacterium | reverse complement strand
TGGGAAACGATCCTGCGCTCGGTTTCGGCCCATACCTCCTATCGCCATGTCTACAAAGACAGTTACAAGCCGTGGAATGTCGCCGAATTCCTGATTTTGCGGCCCGAAATGCCGCGTTCGCTGCGCTTCAGCTATGACTGGATCGAACGCTCGCTCAACGGCTTGCAAGGGATCAATCCGGCTGGCGATCAGGCCCGCAGGCAATGCGCCGAGGTGCTGGGCGATTTACAAAACGGCTCGATGGATGCCATCTTCCAGAATGGCCTGCATGAATTCCTCAGCCAGTTTATGCAGCGAAACAACCAGATTTCGGCCTCGGTGGCTTCGGAATATCATTTTCAATAACCCTTTGAATGGCCCGCCCCATGCTCATTTCGATCAGGCATACGACCCATTATCATTATGATGGCCCCGTCCAGCATGCGGTACAGGCCTTGCGCCTGACACCTCCTGCGGGGATCAGCCAACAGGTGCGCGACTGGTCGATCTCTATTCCGGGGCTGGAAGGCGCTTGCCGGTTTACCGATGCCTTCGGCAATCTCGTGCATCTGGTCACGCCCCCCGGCCCCGTCACCAGTCTGGAGATTGTCGCCGAAGGCCGGATTGAAACCATGGATACCGCAGGCGTCGCAGGTTTTACGCGCGAAGCGGCCCTGCCCTCGCTCTATCTGCGCCAGACAGCACTGACCGCGCCCGACGAGGCGATCAAGCATCTGGCCGAACAATGCCGACATCCCGACCGGCTGACCCGTCTGCATGATCTGATGGGCCGCATCCGCGATGCCGTGCGCTATGACACCGATGCCACCCATGTGCATACGACAGCAGGGGAAGCCCTTAAGGCCGGGGCAGGCGTCTGTCAGGACCACGCGCATGTGATGATGTCTTGCGCACGCCATCTGGGGATACCGGCCCGCTATGTGACCGGCTATCTGCATCTGGAAGAAGACGACACGGCGGTGGCCCATCATGCCTGGGCCGAAGCCTATACCGAGGATCTCGGCTGGATCGGCTTTGATCCGGCCAACCGGATTTGCCCGTCGATCCATTATGTCCGCCTTGCCGTCGGGCTTGATGCACGCGGCGCCGCCCCTTTGCGGGGCATCCGGTTGGGACCATGGGTGGAAAACCTCTCGGTAGAGGTTGTCGTGACGCAAGCACAACAGTAAGCATGTGCAACAACAAAATCGTGACCCACAGCCAAGTGTGAGGCTTTTATGACCTATTGCGTCGGCTTGCGCCTTGATGGCGGCATTGTGTTTGCATCCGATACCCGCACCAATGCCGGTTTCGACAACATTGCCATTTTCCGCAAAATGCACGTATGGGAACGCTCGGGCGACCGCGTGCTGGTGCTGCTGTCGGCGGGCAATCTGGCCGTGACGCAATCGGTCATCTCGCTGCTCAACGAACAGATCGACGCCGAGCGCGACGATGGCGGTCCATCGCTCCTCAATGTCGAAACCATGTATCAGGCGGCGCGTGTTGTGGGGAATGCGGTGCGTGAAATCCGCAGGGTCGACGGCCCCTCGCTGGAAGCCGCCAACAGCACCTTCAGTGCCTCCTTCATTCTGGGCGGGCAAATCCACGGCGAACCGCCGCGCATGTTCCAGATCTATTCCGAAGGCAATTTCATCGAAGCGACTAAGGACACGCCGTTTTTCCAGATCGGCGAGCACAAATACGGCAAGCCGATCCTGGACCGCGTCGCACGCCCCGATATGGCGATCGGCGAAGCCGCCAAGCTGATCCTGTTGTCGTTCGACTCGACCCTGCGCTCGAATCTGTCGGTCGGCATGCCGATCGATCTGATGATCTACCAGCGCGATTCCATGGTGATCGGCGAACAACGGCGGATCGGGCCGGATGACCCCTATTTCAAGATGCTCTCGAAAGCATGGTCGGAAGGTTTGCGCGCCACCTTTGCCCATATCGACAGCTATGAAGGCGCGCCGGACGCCTGACCGGCCCGTCGCTCTCTTCGTTAACGAAGCATGAAGATTGATTGCCCGACTCTGGTGAGTGTGCCACTGCTATTGACCAAGCATTATCACGGATCAGGGTCATTCATCGTTGGTTTCAAAGCCACAAACGCTGCAATCGGGTTGCGTGGTCGCAATAAGCCTTTGGCTCTCGGCCTGCATGCCCGCGCATGCGCCTGTTGATCTGGCGATCCCCGAACCGCCGCACTTCGAAGCGCTCAATTCCCGCACCGGCAAGACCCTGACCCAACAATGGCCCGAATTGTTCGGCTCCAAAGAACTGGAAGGGCTGATCACGCTGGCCCTGCGCGACAATCCCGATATCGGCGCGGCTTTGGCCCGCATCGACCAGTCGCAGGCCCTGACCCAGCAGGCCGAAGCCTTGTTGATGCCCTCCGTCAACGGCTCGCTGACAGCCGATCAGAGCATGGCACCGGGCACGCTGAAGCGGCGCGAACCGCCGTTCAATGCCACGCGCTCCAAGCAATTCAGCGCAGGTGCCAATGCCAGCTATCTGCTTGATGTCTGGGGCCGCTACCGCTCGCTCTACAGTGCACAGCAAGCCAATGCGCAAGCGACAATGTATGACCATCAATCGGTGATGCTGGCCACCGCCAGTGCCGTCACCAACAGCTATTTCATCATTCTTTCCGCCCATGACCGGATTGCCCTTGGCCGCGACAATATCGCCACCGCCCAGCGCATTCTCGATGCAATCCGCGGGCGTTTGTCGGTCGGCACCGCCTCCGCCCTCGATGTTGCCCAGCAAGAAAGCGTGCTGGCCTCGCAAAAGGCACTGATCCCGCAACTGGAACAACAGGTTTCCCAGACCCGCAACCAGTTGGCGGTTCTGTTGGGACGGCCGCCCGAAGGGTTCAGACTCACGGCCAAAAGCCTGAACAGTCTGAAAGTGCCCTTGGTCAGAGCGGGCCTGCCGTCCGATCTGTTGCGCCAGCGCCCCGATATGGCCCGCGCCGAAGCGCTGCTGCTGGCCGCCGGAGCCAATGTCGAGGCCAGCCGCGCCGCCTTTTTGCCCAGTTTCAATCTGACAGCCTCGGGCGGGCTGGAAAGCATGACGCTGAAAACCCTGCTCAACCCGCATGCGGCCGCCAATTCGCTGCTGGCAGGGATCAGCCAGCCTTTGTTTGATGGCGGCAATCTCCAAGCCCAATATCAGGGTGAAACTGCCCGCGAGGCCGAAACCGTTGCCAATAGCCGCAAAACGGTTCTGACAGCCTTGAGCGATGTCGAAAATGCCCTGATCGCGGTCGAACAATCGCGCCGTCAGGAAGTGCTGCAGCAAGAGGTCGTCACCGCGTCACGCCGCGCCACCCTGATCAGCGAGGAGCGGCTGAAGGCCGGCACCATCGACATTGTGACCCTGCTGGCCGTGCAGCAAAGCCTGTTTCAGGCTCAGGAAAACCTGCTCTCGAGCCGTCTGCAACGCCTGCAAGCCAGTCTCGGCCTGATCGAGGCACTCGGCGGCGGTTTTCAGAAACCAACCGATGAGGGTGATGACAAGCCCGCCTTGATGGCGCCTCAAAAACCCCGTGTTTCAACGCCATGACAATCTCCCCAACCTCCGGTCGAAACACCTGAAGACAGACATGAGCAAGCCATGAAATTGCGCACCTATGTAGTTTTGTTCGGTCTGGTTGCCCTGATTGCGGGTGGGATTGCCTATAAAATCTGGTTCTCCGCTCCCCCGACACCTGCCGCGGGGGCCCGCGGTGTGCGCGGCAGCGGCGATGGTCCCTTGCCCGTGCTGGCGGTGCGGGCCGAGCGGACCGATGTGCCGGTTGAGCTCGACGGCATCGGCACCGTGCAAGCGCTCAACACCGTCACCATCCGACCGCAAGTCGACGGACGCCTGATCTCGCTGCATTTCAAAGACGGTGATACCGTCAAAGCCGGTGATATTCTGGCCAAGATCGACCCGAAAACCTATCAGGCCGCGCTTGATCAGGCTCTGGCCAAAAAGGCTCAGGACGAAGCGCAACTGGCCAATGCGCGCCGCGATCTGGAACGCTATACCAATCTCGCACGCACCGAATATGCCACCCAGCAGCAGGCCGACACGCAACGCTCGGTTGTCGCCCAGCTGGTCGCGCAGGTCGATGCCGATCAGGCGGCCATCGACAATGCCAAGGCCATTCTCGATTACACCACCATCCGCGCCCCCATTGACGGCCGCACGGGCCTGCGGCTGGTCGATCAGGGCAATCTGCTGCGCGCCTCCGACCAGACCGGCCTTGTCACCATCGCGCAGATTCAGCCGATCGCCGTGATTTTCAACCTGCCGCAACAGCAATTGCGTGCGGTCAATCAGGCGTTAGGGCGTGGACCGGTGACAATCGAGGCCCGCGAAGCCGACAATCTGACCGTCATTGACCGCGGCCTTGTCGAGGTGATCGACAATCAGGTGGACCAGACCACCGGCACGGTCCGCATCAAAGCACGCTTTCCCAATCCGCAACTGGCCCTGTGGCCCGGACAATTCGTCAATGTCCGCTTGCGGGTCGATACCCTCAAAGACGCCATTACCGTGCCGACCGCCTCGATCCAGCGCGGGCCGCTCGGCCCGTTTGTCTACGTGGTGGATGCGCAGTCGCTTGCCACCCAACGCCCCGTCACGCTGGCCCGCCAGACCGAAACCGTCACCGCCATTGCCACAGGCGTTACAGCCGGCGAACAAGTGGTGACCAGCGGCTTCAACCGCCTGACCGACAAGACACAGGTGCGGATTGACGAGCCCAAAGCCGCAGGCGAGGCCCCCGCCCCGCGTCCGCAAGGCGAGCGCAAAAGGGCCAATGGCGGTGGAGCCAGCCAGCCGTGAGCGTCTCCTCCCCCTTCATCCGGCGGCCTGTTGCCACCTCCCTGCTCGGGATCGCGGTGCTGCTGTGCGGATGGCTGGGGTTTCGCGCTCTGCCGATTGCCGCTTTGCCGCAGGTCGAATTTCCGACCATCCAGATCACCACCCAATATCCCGGCGCCAATCCCGATACGATGGCCTCGCTGATCACCGCGCCTTTGGAGCGGCAATTCGGACAAATTCCGTCTCTGGCCGAGATGAGCTCGCAAAGCGCGTTCGGGTTGAGCCAGATCACCCTGCAATTCGATTTGGGCCGCGATATCGACGCCGCAGCGCAGGATGTGCAATCGGCCATCAATGCGGCGGGATCGACTTTGCCGCGCTCGCTGCCCTATCCGCCGGTCTATGCCAAGGTCAATCCGGCCGATACACCGGTGATGACACTGGCTCTCTCCTCCAAAACCCTGCCGATGCGGGTGTTGAGCGATCTGGCCGACACATTGCTCGGTCCGCGTCTGAGCGAAATTTCCGGCGTCGGACGGGTGACCATCGAAGGCGGCATCCGTCCTGCGGTGCGGATACAGGTCGATCTGGCGCGGCTCGCCTCCTACAAGATCAGCCTCGAGGATGTGCGGGCCGTTATCACATCCGCCAATGCCGCCGCCCCCAAAGGCGCGCTGGACGGCACCTACCAATCCTACACACTGGCTGCCAATGACCAGATCAACGCGGCATCGAGCTATCGCGATGTCGTCGTGGCCACCCGCAACGGAGCCAATGTGCTGTTGCGCGACATTGCCGAAGTGCTCGACGGGCTTGAAAACACCCGAGTCAGTGGCACTTTGAACAGCGAAACCGCCATTATCATCGATATCCGGCGTCAACCCGGTGCCAATATCGTCGCCACCGCCGATCTGATCACCGCCGCTTTGCCGCGGCTCAAACGCGCTTTGCCTGCGGGCACGCAATTGAGCGTGGTGCATGACCGCACCGACACGATCCGCGCCTCGATCAGCGATGTCCAATTCACGCTGGTGCTCTCCACGGTGCTGGTTGTGATGGTGGTGCTGATGTTCCTGCATTCCCTGCGCGCCACATTGATTGCCGGGATCAGCCTGCCTTTGTCGATCATCGCCACCTTCGGCATGATGTGGTTTTTCGATTTCAGCCTCGACAACCTGTCGCTGATGGCCCTGACCATCGGCACCGGCTTTATCGTCGATGATGCGATTGTGATGATCGAGAACATTGCCCGCCATATCGAGGAGGGTGACAATCCGCTCGACGCCGCCCTCAAAGGCGCGCAGGAGATCGGCTTCACTGTCATATCACTGACGGTCTCGCTGATTGCGGTGTTCATTCCGCTCTTGTTCATGACAGGACTGGTCGGGCGGATGTTTCGGGAATTTGCGCTGACGCTATCGCTCGCCGTGGTCATTTCGGCCGTGATTTCATTGACCCTGACCCCGATGCTGTGCGCCATGGTGCTGCGCCAGACCCCGAGCAAGCGCGAGCAGGATCTGCAAACCTTTTTCGACCGCCCGATGCAGCTGATGGCCGGTTTTTACGAGAAAACCCTCGTGCTGGCCCTGGCACGCCCGCGCCTGATGCTGGGCCTGACGGTCGCCACCATGGCGCTCACCGCACTGCTCTATACAGTCAGCCCCAAAGGCTTCCTGCCCAACGAGGATACCGGCCTGATCTCGGTGGTGATGGAAGCCGCCCCCGATGTCTCCTTCGGCCAGATGCAGCACTTGCAGGCCCAGGTGACCGAGAAGATCAAACGCGAACCCTCGGTGGCCAATGTCATCGCCGTTCTCGGCATCGGCGCGCAAAATCTCACCCTCAACAGCGGAAAAATTACCGTCAGCATGGTACCGCATGGCGAGCGGCGCGAGAGTGCGAGCCAACTGGGAGCCAAAATCCGGCTGATCGAAAACGAGATCGCCGGTATCAGGCTCTATGTCCGCGAGGTGCAGGATATCCAGATCGCCACCCGCTCCTCGCGCTCGCAATACCAATATACACTGACGGGGGCCGATCCCGATGAACTGAACCAATGGGGCCAAAAGCTCGCCAAAACACTGTCCGGTGATCCGCGCCTGCGCAACATCGCCTCGGAAACTCAGAATGGCGGTTTGCGGGCTTTTATCAATATCGACCGCGAAAAAGCCGGTCGCCTCGGCATATCGATGCAATTGATCAATGACACGCTCAACGATGCCTTCAGCCAGCGGCAGATTTCGACCATCTATGCCCAATCCAACCAGTATCGGGTGATTCTGGAAGCGGCTCCCGCCTTCCAGAACGATCCCAATGTGCTCAATACCCTGTTTATCGGAACGGCATCAGGCGCACAGGTGCCCCTGTCCTCGATTGCCAGCCTGACCCGCGACACCGCCCCGCTGATCATCGCCCGTCAGGACCAGTTCCCCGCCTATACGCTCAGCTTCGATCTGGCCGAAAATGCCTCCCTTGATGCCGCCCTGCGCGCCGTCACAGGGGCCGAACAGGTGATCGGACTGCCTGCCTTGCTGTCGGGCCATTTCAGCGCCGACGCCGCCGAATTCCAGCGCGCACTGGCCGGACAGGTCTGGCTGATTTTGGCGGCAATTGTGGTGATCTATCTGGTGTTGGGCATGCTCTATGAAAGCTATATCCACCCGATCACCATTCTCTCGACCCTGCCATCGGCCGGTGTCGGGGCCTTGCTGGCGCTGGCCTTGTCGGGGCATGACGTGTCGGTTGTCGCGCTGATCGGCATCATTTTGCTGATGGGCATCGTCAAGAAAAACGCGATCATGATGATCGATTTTGCCATTGTCGCCATGAACGAGCACGGGATGCGCGCCGAACAGGCGATCACCCAAGCCTGCCATTTGCGCTTCAGGCCGATCATGATGACCACGCTGGCCGCTTTGTTCGGTGCCCTGCCGCTGGCCTTTGCCTCGGGTGCGGGCGCGGAATTGCGGATACCGCTCGGCATTTCGATTGTCGGCGGGCTGTTGCTCAGCCAGCTGCTGACGCTTTACACCACGCCGGTGATCTTTCTGGCGCTCGACCGGTTCGATCCGCGCCACAAGCTGCAAAACAGTGCCGAAGGCAGTTCCGAGATTAAGGAACAAACCTGATGGTCAACCTGTCGGAGCCCTTTATCAAGCGCCCGATTGCAACGACCCTGATGGCGGCGGGGCTGATGTTTGCGGGGCTTCTGGCCTATCTCGATCTGCCGGTCTCGAGCCTGCCAGCGGTTGATTTTCCGACCATCCGCGTCTCGGCCAGCCGTCCGGGGGCCGATCCGGCCACCATGGCCGCCACCGTCGCCGCCCCGCTCGAACGCCGTCTTGGCGAAATCGCCGGTGTCACCGAAATCACCTCGACCAGCTCGCTCGGCAACAGCGCGATTACCATCCAGTTCGACGTCAAACGCAAGATCGACAATGCCGCCCGCGATGTGCAAGCCGCCCTCAACGCCGCCGCCACCGATCTGCCGTCCGATCTGCCGAGCCTGCCGGTGTTCCGCAAAACCAATCCGGCCGCCGCCCCCGTGCTGGTCTTGGCGATCCGGTCCGATTCAATCCCGACCAGCGATCTCTATGACATTTCCGACAGCGTGATTGCCCAGCGCATAGCACAGGTGGCCGGAGTGGCCGAAGTGACGGTCAACGGGGCCGAGCAGCCAGCCATCCGCGTCAAGGTCGATCCCGCCCGCCTTGCCGCCATGGGACTGGGGATCGACGAGGTCCGCGCCGCTTTGGTCAGTGCCAATGCACTCGGGCCTGTGGGCTCGTTTGACGGGGAAAATCAGGCCGAAATGCTCGCCACCAATGCCCAATTGGTAACCATCGAGGATTTCAAACGCGTCATCGTGGCGGTCCGCAATTCGGTCGCCGTCACCCTGGGCGATGTCGCAGATGTGCGCTCTGGCGTGCGCAACACCCGCGCGGCGGGCTGGTTCAACGGTAAACCTGCCGTATTGCTGATCATCACCAAACAGCCGCAAGCCAATGTGATCGAAACGGTCGACAAGGTGAAGGCGCTCATCCCCGAATTGCGCCGCTGGATTCCGGCCAGCGTCGAAATGGCGATTGTGTCGGATCGCACCAGCACCATCCGCGCCTCGATCAGCGATCTGATGGTGACATTGTGTGCGGCCATTGTGCTGGTGATGTTGGTGGTCTGGCTGTTCTTGCGGCGCGGCGCGCAAATTCTTGCGGTCGGCATGACGGTGCCTTTGTCGCTGGCAGGCAGTTTTGCCGCCATGTGGGTGGCGGGCTTCACGCTCGACAATCTCTCCCTGCTTGCCATCACCATCTCGGTGGGTTTTGTGGTCGATGATGCGATTGTGGTGGTGGAAAACATCCATGCGCAACTGGAGCGCGGCGCGACGCGCCTGCAAGCCGCACTGGAGGGCGCGCGCCAGATCGGCTTTACCGTGTTCTCGATCAGCCTGTCGCTGATTGCCGCCTTCATCCCGATGCTGTTTCTGGACGGTGCGGTGGGCCGTATGTTCCGCGAATTCGCCCTGACTTTGGCCTTTGCCATTGCCGTGTCCACCTTCGTCTCGCTGACCGTCGCCCCGATGATTTGCTCCAGATTGATGAAGCGTGACAGCGACACGACCCGAAGCCGTCTCGACCAAATATTCGAACAGGGGCTGGAATGGCTGTCACAAAGCTATCAAGCCTCGCTGATACCCGTCTTGCGCCATCCATGGCTGACCATACTGACCTTTGTGCTGGTCATCGGTGCAAGCGTCGCGCTGTTTCGCGCCCTGCCCAAAGGCGGTTTTCCGCAAGACGATACCGGCCTGATATTCGGGTTTACCGAAGCCTCGGCCGATGTGTCCTTCGGGGCGATGATCGGATTGCAGCAACGCGTCGCCGATATTGTGCTGGCCGATCAGGCAGTTGCCAGTGCCTCGTCCTTTATCGGGGCGTCGGGCGGTATTGCCTCGGTCAATCAGGGCCGCATCCTGATCAGCCTCAAACCCTTTGCCGAGCGCGGGATTTCCTCCAATGCGGTGGTGATCCGCTTGCGCAAAAGCCTCGCTGCCGTCACCGGCATCTGGCTGTTCATGGTGCCGGTGCAGGATTTGCGGGTCGGTGGGCGGGTCGGCAAATCCCCTTTCCAGTTCACCTTGTGGGGACAGGATCTCGACGCTTTGCAGACATGGGCTCCGCGCGCAGTCGCAGCACTCAAAGCCGCCCCCGAACTGGTGGATGTCTCCACTGACAAGATCAATGGCGGGTTGCAGCTCAATCTGGTGATCGACCGTACCCGTGCGGCGCAATTGGGCGTCAAAATTCAGGCCATTGATGCCGTTTTGGGGGATGCATTCGGACAAAAACAGGTGGCCACCCTCTATTC
>CAIYZJ010000209.1 GCA_903930675.1 uncultured Hyphomicrobiales bacterium | reverse complement strand
GGCCCATGTGAACCCCAATGGCGGGGCGATTGCACTGGGTCATCCGCTCGGTATGAGCGGTGCGCGGCTGGTCACAACCGCCATGTACCAATTGCACCGGCAGGGCGGACGCTATGCCCTGTGCACCATGTGCATCGGTGTCGGTCAGGGCATTGCCCTGATTCTCGAACGCGTCTGATGACACCGCACGCGACACCCCGCAGCTTATCCGGAACGATGACATGACTGTCAGCCTGACCCGTCACGGTGCCTTTGCCGTCGTGAGCGTCGATCATCCCCCCGTCAACGCCTTGTCCCAAGCCGTGCGGCAAGGCTTGTGGGATATGGTCGGCAATCTCGATGCTCAAGAGGATGTGACCGCGGTCATCCTGATTTGCGCGGGCCGCACCTTTATTGCGGGTGCCGATGTGTCGGAATTCGGCAAGCCGGGCATGGAGCCGGTTTTGCGTGATCTGGTCAGGCGGATCGAGGCGGCACGCAAGCCGTGGATTGCTGCCATCCATGGCTCTGCACTGGGCGGCGGGTTCGAAATTGCGTTGGGCTGTCGTTACCGTGTGGCTTTGGCTTCGGCCTCGGTCGGTCTGCCGGAGGTCAATCTCGGTCATGTGCCGGGAGCAGGCGGCACCGTGCGGACGCCGCGCTTTGCGGGCATCGGGGCAGCCGTCGAACTGGTGACCACCGGCAGACCGGTGCGCGCATCCAAGGCCAAACAGATGGGGCTGATCGATGCGGTGATCGAGGGTGATCTGCTCGAAGGCAGTCTGGCTTTTGCGAAGGCTTGCGATTTCGCCCATCTGCCCGCGCTGGCGCAAGACCGCGTTGTTGATGCGGGAGAGCCGGAATTCTGGACAGCGGCCGAAGCGGCGTTGCTCAAACGCGTGCGCGGTGAAGTGGCCCCGTTGCGCGCTTTGGCCTGCGTCAAGGCGGCGAGCGAACGCAGCTTCGACGAGGCTCTGGCTTATGAGCGTGACACATTTATGGATTTGCGCGGTTCGCGGCAGGCCTCTGCCATGCGGCATGTGTTTTTCTGCGAGCGGGCGGCTCCGCGACCGGTCGAGTTGAACGGGGTGGCCCCTCGCCCGGTCCGCACGGTCGCAGTGATCGGCGGCGGTTTGATGGGGGCAGGGATTACGGCTGCGTGCCGTGACGCGGGATTGCCCGTGGTCCTGATCGACAAGCTTGGCGGCGTGGGCGGAGGCACCGACATCGCGGACCCTGATCGGGAGGCTTTGGCAGGGGCCGATCTGGTGATCGAGGCAGGCACCGGGGATTTGAACGGCAAGCGCGCGGTGTTTGCCGAATTGGCAAGCCATTGCCGCCCCGATGCGATTTTGGCCACCCATTCATCCACTGTTGACCCGCAACTGGTTTGTAACGGTGTGCCGCATCCCGAACGCTGTTTGGGGCTCCATTTTTCCAGTTCCGCACAGGTCCGGATGCTGCTGGAAATCGTGCCCGCAGACAAGACCGATCCAGCCGTGCTGGCCGCTGGTTTTGCCTTGGCGCGCAGTGTGAACCTTATTCCGGTGCGCGTCGGCTTTTGTGACGGCCTGATTGCTGACCGCTTGTTGAAGGTGCTGCATGCTCAGGCCGGGCGTGTGGTGCAGGCCGGTGCAAGCCCCGCGCAAATGGATGCGGCCATGCGCGGTTTCGGTCTGCCGATGGATTTATTCAACAACCGGGACCGTGATCAGGGGCAGACCTCTCTGCCACAGCAGGCATGGACCGATCGTCAGATTGTCGATGCGCTGGTCTTGCCGATGGTCAATGAAGGCGTGCTGGTTTTGTCCGCGGGAATCGCTCGCCGCGCATCCGACATCGACCTTGCCGCAATCCATGGTTTCGGGTTTCCGCGCTGGCTTGGTGGCCCGATGCATTGGGCGCAGGCCGAAGGCTTGCCTGATGTGGTGGCCAGACTTGATGGCTTGGCACGGCAGGGCTTGGCCGAACCCGCCAGTGATGTTTTGCGCGATCACAGCCAAACAGGGCAGGCGCTATAAGCCAGAGAAGAGAGGAACCGCGCTTGCCGTGTTGGCAGGGTGTTGAACGCACTGGCGTGACTCTGCGGCGTTCGTTAGCATGAAATGTCCACTTTAATCACCATATGTTGCCAGCAGGGGCCAAGGATGAGCAAGGCAGGGTTTCCGGTCTATCGTGATGTGTGCGGCTGGAATGCGATGTTGCCGCACCGTCAGGCCAAAGCGCGCGCGTCGGGCTCAATCCGCGTCCGCTATGCGGTGGTAGGGGCGGGCTATACGGGGCTGGCTGCGGCCAGACGGCTGCACGAGCTCGATCCCGATGCATCGATTGCCGTGCTGGAAGCCACCACGGTCGGCGAAGGGGCCTCGGCCCGCAATTCGGGCTTCATGACGCCCTCGGATTCCAAAATCGGTCTGTCGCTGGGTGAAATGGATCGTGCCGAACAGTTGAATGCCTTCTCGAAGGAAGGTTATTCCTATCTGACCGGTCTAATGCAGGCGGGCGGGATCGAATGCGATCTGGAACGCAGCGGGCGGGTGACCGCGGCAGCGACCGATCAGGGTGCAGACAAAATCCGGACGATGATTGACGGAGCCAAGGCCCATGGCTTTGCGCATCAGGCGCTCGACCGCGAGGCGTTGGCCGGATTGATCGGCAGCCGCTATTATCAATGCGGCATCAGGATCGACGAGGGTTATTTGGTGCAACCGGCCGCACTGGTGCGCGGCTTGGCCGATACGCTTCCTGCCGGCGTGGCGCTTTACGAGAATTCACCCGTGCTCGACCTGCAACACGGTCCGCAATGGCTGTTGCGCACGCCCGAGGCCGTGGTGACGGCCGATGTGGTGGTTCTGGCCACCAATGCCGCGATCAAGCAATTCGGCTTCTGGCGGGACGGGTTGGTGACCATCTATACCTTTGCCGGAATAACTGAGGCGATGGACGCACACGATGCGGCGCAGCTGGGCATCAAGCCATGGGGGTTGCTGCCTGCCCACCGGTTGGGCACGACGGTGCGGCGTATAGGGGCGGACCGGTTGATGGTGCGTTCGCTCTATGCCTATGAAAAGCCGCTTGATCCCGGACATGTCGAGCAGCAACTGACCAGCTGTTTCCATCGCCGCTATCCCGCCTTGGCCCATGTGCCGATGCAATATATCTGGGGCGGGACGACGGCACTGACCATGAACGGCTCGCCGCGCTGGGGGCGGATCAAGGACCGCTTGTTCGGCTCGGCCGGATGCAACGGCTCGGGCATTGTCAAAGGCACGCTGTTGGGCAAACGGCTGGCCGAAATGATCGTGACGGGTGATCCGCAAGAGGCCCTGCAGGCCGTCTATGGCCGCGCCAACCGCATCGCCCCCGAACCCTTCCGCACCATCGGCTTTCACGCTGTCTCGGCCTATCAGCGGCGCAAGGCGGGGCTGGAAATGTAAGCGCGATTTTGGCCTGTTTGTGCGGTCAATCCTCACGAAATATGATGTTTTGATCTGGCCTAATTGTGTCTGGTCGCCTAATGTCCTTTTCGTTGATTTTGCTGGATTAAAAGACTGGATCAGACGGGGTTGGATATGACGGTGTACAAGGTTGCCATTGTCGGGCTGGGGATCGGCCGCGCGCATCTGGAAGAGGCTTACAGCAAGCTGACCGACCGGTTTCAGGTGGTGGCTTTGTGTGATCTCAACACCGAACGGCTGGCCGCCACCGGACGCGATTTCGGCATCGACCGGCTGGTGACATCGCTGGATGATGTGCTGGCGATGGCGGATGTCGATATTGTCGATATCTGCACGCCGCCCTCGCTGCATCTCGAACAAAGTCTGGCCGTGCTGGGTGCGGGCAAGCATGTGATTTGCGAAAAGCCGCTGGTCGGCTCGCTCGCGCAGATGGATGTGCTGGAGCAGGCCGAGGCGCAATCGAAGGGCCGGGTTCTGCCGATCTTCCAGTATCGCTGGGGCACGGGCTTTCTGAAGGCGCGCGAATTGGTGCGGCGCGGGCTGGTCGGCAAGGCCTATGTCGCCTCTTGCGAGACCCATTGGCAGCGCGGCGCGGATTATTACGCGATTGCATGGCGCGGCAAACTCGATATCGAACTGGGCGGCATCCTGCTGTCGCAGGCGATCCATCTGCACGATATGATGTGCGAATTGATGGGGCCGGTCGAGCGCGTCTATGCGGAAGCGACCACGCGGGTCAATCCGATCGAGGTCGAGGATTGCGTCGCCGCCAGCCTGAAAATGGCCAATGGCTCGCTGGTCTCGCTGTCATGCACTTTGGGCGCGAAGGCGGAAGTCAGCCGGCTGAAAGCCTGCTTTGAGCATGTCACCATTGAATCGGCTTACGAGCCCTATGCGCCGGGCAATGATCCGTGGCAGTTCACTGTGGCCGAAGGTCCCGAAGGGGAGGCCATCACAGCCGCACTGGCGGGCATGGATGCGGTGCAATCGCGCTTTCACGGCCAACTGATCTCCTATCACGGGGCGCTGTCGGGGCAGGGCGAATGGCCGGTGACGCTGGCGGATGCGCGCCGCTCTTTGGAGTTGATCACGGCCCTGTATGATTCAGCCGCCAGACATGTGCCTGTCACACTGCCGATCAAACCCGATCACGCGCTCTATGGCGACTGGCGCACCAGACTGGTGTGATCAACCGTCCACCATCGACAACACGGCTTTGACCGCCTTGTGCCACTGCTTCAGTTTGCGCTGGCGGGTGGGACCATCCATCGCGGGGGTGAAGCGGTGGTCGCTTTGCCAGGTCTTGGCAAATTCGGCGGGTTCGGGCAGCAGGCCTGCGGTATAGCCGGCCAGATAGGCGGCACCGAGTGCGGTGGTTTCCTGCAAGCGCGGGCGGTCGACCGGCGCATCCAGCAGATCGGCCAACCGCTGCATGGTGAAATCGGACGCGGTCATGCCGCCATCCACCCGCAGGATGGTTTGTGTGCTGGCCGCTTGCGGCCAATCGGCCTGCATCGCCTGCATCAGATCTGCGGTCTGGAAGGCCACCGATTCCAGCACGGCCAGTGCGAGTTCTTTCGGGCCGGTATTGCGTGTCAGGCCGAACAGGCCCCCGCGCGCATCGGCGTTCCACCACGGACTGCCAAGCCCGACAAAGGCAGGCACCAGAACAACCTCTTGGGACGGATCGGCTTGTGCGGCCAGTCCGCCACTGTCGCTGGCCTGTTCGATCAGGCCCAAGCCATCCCTGAGCCATTGTACGGCGGCGCCTGCCACGAAAATGGAGCCTTCAAGCGCATAGGTGCGTTGCCCGTGCAGCTGATAGGCAATGGTGGTCAACAACCGGTTATGCGAGGTGACGGCATTGTGTCCGGTGTTGAGCAGCGCGAAACAGCCGGTCCCGTAGGTGGATTTCATCATGCCCGGTTCGAAACAGGCTTGGCCGATGGTGGCGGCCTGCTGGTCTCCCACCATGCTCAACACAGGCACCGAGTGGCCGAAAAGAGCAGGGTCGGTGACACCAAAATGCGACCCGCTGTCGCAGATTTCGGGCAGCAGACCGGCCGGGACATCCAGCAAGGCCAGCATGTCCTGGTCCCATTGGCCGGTATGGATGTTGCACAGCATAGTGCGCGAGGCATTGGTGGCGTCGGTCTTGTGTTCGCGCCCGCCGGTCAGATGCCACAGCAAAAAAGTATCGACCGTCCCGAAAGCCAGTTCACCGCGTGCGGCCCGCGCGCGGGCTTCGGGCACATGGTCGAGAATCCATGCGATTTTGGTGCCGGAAAAATAGGGATCGAGCAACAAGCCGGTGCGCTCGCGCACCAGCGGTTCGTGGCCGTCCTGTTTGAGCTTCTGGCACAGGGCAGCGGTGCGGCGGTCCTGCCAGACAATCGCGCGGTAGATCGGGGTGCCGGTTTTGCGATCCCACAGCACCGTGGTTTCGCGCTGGTTGGTAATCCCGATGGCGGCGAGACCTCCGGCGGTGATGTCGTTGCGGGCCAACACGGTTTTGCAGACTTCGAGCGTGGTCTGCAGCAGATCGTCCGGCTCGTGTTCGACCCAACCCGAGGCAGGATAATGCTGGGTGAAATCGCGCTGTGCGCTGTCGACCAGTTCAAGCGACGGGTCGAACAGCAACGCGCGCGACGAACTGGTGCCTTGGTCAATCGCCAGAATAAAGGACATGGTGGTTTCCCTCACACGCGGGCTTGCAGATAGTCCGCCAGCTGCGCCAGCTGCCGGTTTGAAAAGTGTAGTCCCAATTTGCTCCGCCGCCATACAATATCCTCGGCGGTTTGGGCCCATTCACGGGCCACCAGATAATCGACCTCGCGGGCGGTCAGATCGGCCCCGAAGCAGGGTCCGAGATCCTCCATCACACGCGCCTCGCCCAGAATGTCGAACAGGCAGGTGCCGTAATGGCGGGCCAGACGGGTGATCAGCTTGTGCGGCAAAGCGGGATAGCGCGCCGAGGCTTTGGCAACCAAATCCATAAAACCGTCAACCGGAAAATCACCACCCGGCAGCGGGGTCGTGGCGGTCCATGATGTGATGGCCGTGGCAGGCAGATCGGCTGCGATCAGCTCCATCACATCTTCCGCCAGCACACGATAGGTGGTGATCTTGCCGCCGATCACGCTGACCAGCGGCGGCTGTCCGGTATCGCCGCTTTTGACCAGATGGTAATCGCGGGTGGTTTCTTGCGCGGCATCCTGTCCGTCATCCATCAGGGGGCGTACGCCCGCATAGGACCAGACAATATCCGCGGCCGTGACCGTGTGGGCGCATTGGCGCGAGACGGCCTCGCACAGATAGGCAATCTCGTCTTCACTGATTCGGACAGCGGCGGGGTCACCCTGATAGTCGCAATCGGTGGTGCCGATCAGGCAGAAATCCTGTTCGTAGGGGATTACGAACACGATGCGTCCATCGTCGTTTTGCAGGATCAGACAGCGCGGATCATCATGCCATTTGCGCACCACAATATGGCTGCCTTTGACCAGCCGCAGGCGGTTGGCGGGTTGGGCCTTGTGGAACAGGTCCTGATCGGCCCAGGGCCCGCTGGCATTGATGACCGCTTTGGCCTGAAAGCCCGCGTCCTGCCCGTTGTGGCGGGCCGCCAATTGCCAGTATCCGGTCTCTGCCGTGATGGCCGTCACCTGACAGCGGGTCATGATATCGGCCCCGCGGGCTTTGGCATCCATGGCATTGAGAACGACAAGACGGGCATCGTCCACCCAAGCGTCGGAATATTCAAAACAGGCCGTGCCGGTTCGGGCCAGCAAGGCATGGGCGGGGTCGGTTTCGGACAGCATCCAGCTGGCTGGCAACAGGCTGCGGCGGGCCAGATGGTCATAGAGAAACAAGCCCAACCGCAACATCCAGACCGGCCGCATATGCGGGCGATGGGGCAGGATGAAGCGCAAGGGCCAGATGATATGCGGGGCAACCGCCATCAGGGTTTCGCGCTCGATCAGCGCCTTGCGCACCAGCGAGAATTCGTAATGTTCGAGATAGCGCAAACCGCCATGGATCAGCTTGGTCGAGGCCGAGGAGGTGGCTTGCGCCAGATCGCCTTGTTCCAGCAACAGCACTTTGTGGCCACGCCCCGCCGCATCGCGTGCAATGCCGCAACCATTGATGCCGCCGCCGATGATGGCGAGATCATAGAGGGGCGCGGTCATGGCTCATTTCAATCCGGTCGAGGCAATGCCGGTGGTGATGTGGCGTTGCAGCAGCGTGAACACGATCACCACGGGGGCCAGCGTCATCATGGTCATGGCCAGCAGATAATGCCATTGCGTATCCAGCTCGCCCTGGAATGTCGCCAATCCCAGTTGCAGGGTAAAGCTCTCTTCGCGGCTCAGCACGATCAGCGGCCAGAGAAAATCGTTCCACCGCCACATCACCGAAAAAATCCCCAGCACCGCGAGCGCGGGCATGGCCAGCGGCATGATGATCCGCCAATAGACGCGCCATTCGGACGCCCCGTCCATCCGTGCCGCGTCGATCAATTCATCGGGAATCGTCAGCATATATTGGCGCAACAAAAACACGCCGGTCGGCGTGGCAATCGGAGGCAGGATCACGCCCCACAGCGAATTGGTCAGGCCCAGCGAGGTCACCACCAGAAAGGCCGGAATCAGGATCACCGAAATCGGCACCATCAGCGTCGACAGGATAAACACGAACATCGCATCACGGCCGCGGAAGGAATATTTCGACAGCGCGAAGGCGCACATCGAATTCACCAGCAGCGTCAGCACGGTCGAGACGATGGTGACAAACAGGCTGTTGCCCAGAAAGCGATCGAAGCGGAAACGGCGCAGCGGTTCGGCATAATTGTCCCATGCCACGGTCAGTTCGCGCACGGGTTTGACCTCGTCCATCTTGGCGCGGACCGGATCGGCTTCGGGCTTGGCGGGATCGATGAACAGGCCGATCAGACCGATGCGGCGTTGCAGGGCGAGTTCCACACTCTGTCCCGCACCATTGGGCACCAGATAGACCGGCAGGCCATCGGGCTTGTCGGCCAGCTTGATTTCCTTCTGCCCCATCGGCAGGAAGGAGGGCGGAAACTCCTGCAAGGCCGATTTGGTCTTGAGCGAGGAGGCGGCCAGCCACAAAGCGGGGCCGAACATCAGCACAACCCCCAACAGCAAAAAGCCATAGGTCAGCCAATCGGTGATGTGCATCGAACGTTGGTCACGGGTGCTGGTCAAAGCGCGGATCAGGCTCATGATGTTTTCCCGTGATAGGAGATCCGCAATTGCAGCAAGGTCAGCACCATCAGCACAACAGCCACGAGCAAGGAGGCTGCAGCGGCCAGCCCAAGCAAATGCACCTGATTGGCAAAGGCGGTCTCGTAGATATATTGCACGATGAATTGCGTGGCCGTGCCCGGCCCGCCGCCGGTCAGCACATAGATTTCATCAAAGGCCTGCACGGCACGGATCAGGCTCAAAATCACTACCACCAGCAAAGTCGGCAGCAGCAAGGGCACGGTAATGCGCCAGAACACCCGCCATTTCGGGGTGCCGTCCATTTCCGCCGCCTCGTAAAGATCGGCAGGAATGGCTTGCAAGCCTGCCAGCAGGATCAGCGCATAAAAGCCCATATGCGCCCAGACCGAGACAAACACCGTCCAGAAAAACGACCAGGACGCATCATGCAGAAAGGCGACGCGCTCGCCCCCCGATGACAGCAACAGGGCATTGAGCAGGCCGTCGCGTTGCAAGATCCATTTCCAGATCAGGGCCACCACCACGGGCGACAGCAAGACGGGGAAGAAAAACACGGCGCGGAAAAAGCCGCGCGCCCGCAGCTTGCCGTTGAGGATCAGCGCGGTCACCAGCGACAGGGCCACCATGGCCGTGACCTGCAAGGCAACAAACAGCACCGAATTATGCACGGCGCGCCAGAAACGGTCCTGCTTGCAGGAATTGACGTCGAGATAGTCTTTGCAATCGAGCAAAGCCGAGAAATTGTCGAGCCCGACAAAGGGCCGCTCCCCGATCATCAGACGGTTGGAGCCGGTCAGCGCATACCAGATGTTGAGGATCATCGGCAGGGCGACAAAGACCGAAAAAATGATCATGTTGGGGGCCACGAACACATAGGCCATGCCCTTGATGCCGACGCGCTTTTGAATGGCGGCAAAGGGCGGCTCCAGCGCACGCATCAACCCCGTATAAGCGAGCCCGAATCCGCGGGCAAAATGCGCGCTGAGTGTCCGGCTGTCTTGATCAGGGGCATGGTGCGTCATGAAACCACAATCCGGTTGATGGACACGCCCCGCAAAGCCAAAACCCTGCGGGGCGCGGTAATCGGCTTACTGCAGCTTGATACCCTTGGCTGCGAAACCTTCAACGATATCGGCTTGCATCCGGGTATAGGCATCATCGAGCGACATTTCACCGCTGATGGCCTGATTGACGCGCGAGATCATCGCGTTGAAAAGGATGCGGTTGTGCTCATAGCCTTGGAATTTGAATGCAATTGGGGAGGTTTGAGCGACTTGTTCAACTGCAATCGCCAGTGACTTTTTCACATTGGCATCGTCAGTGACGTAGTTGATGCCCTTTTTCGCAAGACCGGCATGGGCCGGCAGAAAGAGGGTGCGGGCGTGATATTCTTCATACACAGGCTCGCTGGCAAAATACTCGACCACACGGGCCACAGCTTGCGGGTTTTTTGTAGCCTTGATTGGTACCAAAGCTGCTCCACCCGGCATGCCCGTGCAGGCGGCAGGGCCGCAAGGATTAGCTACAGCCTGCCATTCGAAATTTTTGGCGACGGTCTTGGCAAATTGCGTAAACTGCCAAGTGCCGCTCATATAGAATACCACTTGGGCATTGGCGAATTCTTCTGTTGCACCGCGATAGGTTGTGCCGCCGACGGATCCCCAAAGAGCCTTCGACATGGTACCATTAGCGTGCCAGTCAACGAGATTTTTCATTCCCGATTTGAACCCTGCATCAACAAGAGCTGGCTTGTCGCCGTCGATAAACTTTCCACCCATAGAGATGCTCATGCCGGAGATACGGTGGCCGGAACGATCAAACGCCATCGGATAGGGAGCCTTGACCTTGTCGGCTACGGCCTTGCTGGCTTTGGCCCAATCATCCCATGTTGCTTTCGGGCCAGGCAATGGAATGCCTGCTTGCTGGAACAAGGTTGTATTAACCAGTGGCAGGGTCAGGGCCAATTGACTCATCACCCCGTAAATACCATCTTTATTGCCGGTGGCCGGCCTGAACCATGGAAGGCTTGATGCAAAGTTGTCATCGAAATATTTGGCGTTTTTCAGATGCGGACGCAAATCGAGATAGTGACGAGACAGGCCGCCCAGATCGGTAACACGGGCGAGATCGGGCCCTTGGCCGGAATCGAGCAAAGCGGGAAGCTGTTCGACAACGGTCTTGTAGGGCACGCGGTCAAGCATGACCTTGATGTCTGGGTTCTGCTTTTCGAACCGGTCGAGCAGATCGCGCATGACATCGCCCTCGTTGCCGTCCGAATACCACATGATGCGGACTTCGGTCGGGTCGGCGGCCTTGGCGGTATTGGTCGCCGCCATCATGGCAGCCACAGGCATACACAGGGCCATCAGCCCGCCTGTGATGGTTTTCAACTGTTTGAACATCGTCGTTCCTCCTGGTGGTGATGGGTGTCTCCGGTTGTGGTCCGGAGCTCGGTTGGTTTTGTTAAAGGCGTGGTGAAGAAGGGGGGAGGGCTCTCTCCCCTTCGGTGCTTGAGAACAGATGGACCATGCCGGGTTTCGGCCTGATCCGGATCGGTTGGCCGTGGCTGACACCGGTCTGGCCATTGACGGCAATCGACAACGCCTCGCTTGAGGGCAGCGTACCGTGGATAAAACTGGTGCCGCCCAATTGCTCCACCAAATCCACCGTCAGCGTCCATTCGCCTGCCGCATCCAGTTCGAGATGTTCGGGGCGGATGCCGAGGCTGACCGTCTCGCCTTGCGCCAATCCCGTGCCGTTGACGGGCAGGATGGTTTCTTGCAAGCCGCTTGCCGTCACACTGACATGGTTGGCCGAGCACGCGGTAACGCTGGCCGAGATGAAATTCATGCGCGGGGAGCCGATAAAACCCGCCACGAATTTGTTGGCGGGGTGGTTGTAGAGATCGAGCGGCTTGCCGATCTGCTCGATCCGGCCATCGCGCAGAACCACGATCTTGTCGGCCATGGTCATGGCTTCGACCTGATCATGGGTGACATAGATCATCGTGGCTTTGAGGTCTTTGTGCAGTTTCGACAACTCGATCCGCATCTGCACGCGCAATTCGGCATCGAGATTAGACAGCGGTTCGTCGAACAGAAAGATTTTCGGATTGCGGGTAATCGCCCGTCCGATCGCTACGCGCTGGCGTTGCCCGCCGGACAATTGCCCGGGCTTGCGCTGCAACAGCTTGTCGATCTGCAACAGGGTTGCGGCTGTTTGCACGCGTTGCGTGATCTGGTCTTTCGGCATCCGCATGTTTTCAAGCCCGAAGGCCAGATTGTCATAGACGCTCATATGCGGATAGAGCGCATAGCTTTGAAACACCATCGCCAGCCCGCGCGCGGCCGCCGAGTGGTGGGTGACATCCTCGCCGTCAATGGCAATCGTGCCGCCGGTCGCCGGTTCCAGTCCGGCGATCACCCGCAACAGCGTCGATTTGCCGCAACCCGACGGGCCGACAAACACCACGAATTCGCCATCGGCAATATCGAGATCAATGCCGTGCAAAATCTCGAGCTGGCCGAAGGATTTCGTGATGGTGTCGAGCGTCAGGCTGGCCATGCGGATCTTACTTTCTGGCCTGAAGCGAGCGGGCCTGTTGCTCCCAGCCCATGGATTGCGCGGTCAGCGACAATTCGCACACCTTGAAACAATGATCATGGGTCATGGCCGTTTCGGTCCGGTTGAAAATATCGTCACGCAATCTGGGATAATAGGTCAGTTCCGCATCCGAGCAATCAATATAGCGGGAGCTTTTTTTGTCGGTCAAAAACAGATGGTCGATGCCGGGCCGTCCGGCCACATCGACATATTTGCGCAGTTCGATGGTGCCTTCGGTCCCGACAATGGTCAGGCGGCCGTCACCCCATGTGTTCAACCCGTCGGGGGTGAACCAGTCGACGCGGAAATAACCCGAGGCATTGTCGCTTTCGATCATCACCTCGCCCAAATCCTCGAGGCCGGTATCGGCCGGATGGGCGCGGTTGGCGACACGGGCCGCGGTGATGCGCGCATCGGACGAATCGGTGAAATACAAGAACTGGTCGAATTGATGCGAGCCGATATCGACCAGAATTCCGCCATAGGCCTGTTTGTCGAAAAACCATTGCGGCCGCAAATGACGGTTCAACCGGTGCGGGCCGAGCCCTGCGGTATGGACCACCTGTCCGATCGCGCCCGCTTTGACCAGTTCGCCCGCCCGCGTGGTCGAGCGCACCTCGAACCGTTCGGTGAAATCAATCGAGAAAATCCGGCCGGTTTCCTTCTGCACTTTGCGCACGGCCTCCAACTGCCCGAAGGTGGTCAGGCCGGGCTTGTCGACCATGAAATCCTTGCCGTGGCGCATCGCCTCGATCGCCAGATCGGCCCGCTCGTTGGGGATGGCCGCACAGGTGATCAGATGGATGCTCTCGTCTACCAGCAATTGCGCCCGTTCCTTTACACGCGGAATATGCGGAAATTTTTCCATGAAGCCCTGCAACGGCATGGCTTCGTCACGCGACCAGAAGCCGACACATTCCGCCCCGATGTCGAGCAGGCTCGTCACCTGATCATAGATGTGGCGGTGATCAAGCCCGATGGCGGCGAATTTGAGTTTAGGTAGCGAAGACATTGTCCTGTCCTTTATCGAGAGCGCTGCATGGCGGCCAAACGTGGCTCTGCGCGCTGGAGACGTTGGGGTGGGAGGCCATTGAGTAACAGAGGTATTTCATCATCAAGCATTTCAGCAATCCGACGATAGCTGGCTTGCATGCCTCCGGCCAAATGGGACGAGAAAATGATATTCTTGCGCTGTCTCATCGGATCATGAGCCGGAACAGGTTCTTCGGGAAAGACATCGATAGCGGCACGAAAATGCCCTTTTTCCGCGAGGTCAAGAAAGGCGTTGAAATCAACAATTTCTGCTCGGCTTGCAAGAATCACACAGGCATCTTGGCGGATTGTTTGCAATATGCTGCTATCTAAAAATCCTTCGTTGCCACTATGCACACCGGCCAGCAAAAACAAGAAATCGGAACCTTCCAGAATTTGCTCCAGTCCTTTTTTCTCGCAGTGATGTTGCGTGAGGTAGCCGGCACTGAGCCAAGGATCATAGACACTGACGTGAGCTTGAAAAGGGGATAGCAATGGTCTGAGCGCTTGGCCCAGATTACCAAACCCAAGCAAACCAACCTTGGCACCATACAATGTTTTTGCCTGACTGTTTCCAGCAACCCCGTAGCGCTCGGTTCCTGCCCTGAACAATTGATCATTGTGAATGACCCCGCGACCCAGACAAATTGCCATGCCAACGCACATTTCAGCTACAGCGGGGGCCATTGCAGGAGCAATACTGACAACATGGATACCTAAGCGGTGAGCTTCTGCATAATCGATCACCGGCTCCCAATTCCCTTTGACATTGATGATAGCGCGGAGGTTTTTCGCCCTGCTTAACCGCGTTGCATCCATCGGGGTTTGCCCAATGATGATTGAAACGCGATCCAGATTTTTCTCAATGATCTCATCAGGCATCCTCGAACCATAATGCTCGATCACCTCGGCACATTGTTTTAATCGCGCCTCGGTCTCTGGGTTTAAAATCATCTCTTTGCTGCGCGGGAAGGCATCAATGATAATAAGAGGCTTCTCAGTCATTTTACGCTTCCCTTTCAGACATTGCACGCATCGCATAGTGGCTCGCAATGAGGCCGAATGCTATTTTTTTTGTATCTTTGTCGGCGTCAATGAGGCCTTTGAGATTATAACCTTTCTGGATGCCGGTTTGTCGGCGTTCAGAACGAAAATCGTATAAAATCCAGGGACAGAATCCGCGAATATAAGGTGCCTGGTCAACCAGTGCCAATTGTTGACGGAAGGTTTCGGCCTGATGTTCCTCTGTAAACAATTCATGGCTTGGCCCGTGATTTCCGGCACGCGCATCAGCGCCTGTTTCTGTAATGATAACGGGCTTTTCTGGAGAAGAATTGCTCAAAAGCTTCTTTAATCCCTCAAAGGAGGGTTCATACCAGCCGAAATATTCATTGATCCCGATCACATCCAGATATTCGGCCAAACGATCCTGGATCCTAAATTCTCCGCGATTGATCAAGCAAGCTGCACCGATCAAACGTGTCGGATCGGCTTTGCGTGCATTCACTGCCAAGTTTTTCATGAAATGCAGGCGAGAATTCGTGTCGTCGTTTTCATTGCCGATACCCCATATGATCACGCTGGCACGGTTATGGTCCCGTCGTATCATTTCCAGCAATTGATTTTCGGCATCATCCAGCGTGTCTTGGTTATCGAAAGCAATAGCCCAGTAGACCGGGATTTCCTGCCATAGCAGAAAGCCCATTTCATCCGCTATTTGCGCTGCGCGCTCGTCATGGGGATAATGGGACAGGCGTAAAAAATTGGCATTGAGGCTTTTGGCATGTGCATAGCGACGGCGAATGTCAGCCTCAGAACTGGTCTTGCCGAGGATTGTATCATCTTCATGGACACAGATTCCACGCAGATAAAGCTCCTGCCCGTTTAAAAACAATTTGGTTCCCTGCTGGATAATTTCCCGAAAACCTATCCGCTCATTGATTATATCGCCATCAATACGCACCCGTACATCATAGAGGTGGGGGCGGTCCGGGCACCAGAGTTGTGGGTCAGCCCCAATCTCGCAATATCCTGCTCCGTTTTCGATTGTAACTGTAATGCCATCTTTCAACTCTGTAATATCGATATGTGCTATCCTATCGATGGGATCGGACAGGTTCACGGAAATTGAAATAACTTGCCCATTGCTGCCGGGCTTCAGTGCAATCGAGCAATCCTTGATATAGACCTTGGGCAATCGGAAGAGATCAACATCCCGATAGAGGCCGCCATAATTGAACCAGTCTGTATGCCCCATAGGAACACGTTCGGCTTTGCGGCGGTTGTCCACTTGCACCAAAAGCTGGTTGGGGCCATGTTTTATGTGTTGCGTCAATTCAATACAGAAGGGGGTAGAGCCTCCTCGATGGCTGCCAATCAACGTGCCGTTTAGAAAAATACGCGCCTCATAATTGGCCGCTCCAAATCTGATAAAAGGACGCTCCCCTTCAGCATGAGGCGTATAATCTATCTCGCGAGAATACCAGGCACTACCTTCGAAATAAAACCATTGCGGTTTCAGGACATTCCAGCAACTCGGTACGTTGACTGTTTGCCAAGCCATATC
>CAIYZJ010000208.1 GCA_903930675.1 uncultured Hyphomicrobiales bacterium | reverse complement strand
GGCCCATGTGAACCCCAATGGCGGGGCGATTGCACTGGGTCATCCGCTCGGTATGAGCGGTGCGCGGCTGGTCACAACCGCCATGTACCAATTGCACCGGCAGGGCGGACGCTATGCCCTGTGCACCATGTGCATCGGTGTGGGTCAGGGCATTGCCCTGATTCTCGAACGCGTCTAACACCACTTCGGAGGGTTTGGCTATGTATGCACAAATGATCAAGACCGACAGTGACCGGGTCAAAGACCTGAGCGAAATGTCGCCGGAGGACCGCGCCTTTCAGGAGCGGATTGATAGGGGCGAGAAAATCGAGCCAAAGGAATACATGCCCGAAGGCTATCGCAAAACCCTGATCCGTCAGATCGGGCAGCACGCCCATTCCGAAATTGTCGGCCAATTGCCCGAAGGCAACTGGATCACCCGCGCCCCGACTTTGGAGCGCAAGGCGATTTTACTGGCCAAGGTGCAGGACGAGGCAGGCCACGGGCTCTATCTCTATTGCGCAGCCGAAACGCTGGGCGTCAGCCGCGACGAGCTGATCGGCCTTCTGCATTCGGGCAAGATGAAATATTCCTCGATTTTCAACTATCCCACGCTGACCTGGGCCGATATCGGCGCGGTCGGCTGGCTGGTGGACGGCGCGGCGATCATGAATCAGGTGCCGCTGCAGCGCACCTCTTTCGGCCCTTACAGCCGCGCGATGGTCCGCATCTGCAAGGAAGAAAGTTTCCATCAGCGTCAGGGCTACGACATCATGATTAAGATGGCGCAGGGCACGCCCGAGCAAAAGGCGATGGCGCAGGATGCGTTGAACCGCTTCTGGTATCCGTCTCTGATGATGTTCGGCCCGTCCGACAAGGAATCGGTGCATTCGGCCCAATCCATGGCGTGGAAGATCAAGATCAACACCAATGACGAGTTGCGCCAGAAATTCGTCGACCAGACCGTACCGCAGGCCAAATATCTGGGTCTGACCGTGCCCGACGAGCATCTGGTATGGAACGAGGAGAAGCAGGGCCATGACTTCTCAGAGCCGGACTGGACGGAATTTTTCGAGGTGCTGGCCGGTAACGGGCCTTGCAACAAGGAACGTCTGGCGGCCCGCGTGAAGGCATGGGACGACGGGGCATGGTTCCATGACGGCCTCACCGTCTATGCCAAAAAGGCAGAGACGCGCCGCGCCCGCCAGCCGCTTGCGGCCGAATAAGTCATCAATCCCGGCGGCGGGCACTCTGCCGTCCTGTCATCATACGGGAGGAACCCCTATGTCGAGTGAATGGCCTCTTTGGGAAGTGTTTATCCGTGGCCAGCATGGCCTCAACCACCGTCATGTCGGCTCGCTCCATGCTCCTGATTCCGAGATGGCGATCAAGCATGCCCGCGATGTCTATACCCGCCGCAACGAGGGCGTCAGCATCTGGGTTGTGAAGTCCAACGAGATTGCCGCATCCAGCCCGTCCGACAAGGGCCCGCTGTTCGAGCCCGCCAATGCCAAAGTGTACCGGCATCCGACATTTTTCGATATTCCCGAAGAAGTGGGGCATATGTGATGGCCCAACAATCACGCCCCCCATCCGAAACAGCGGATGTGATCGAATTACTGCTGCGCACCGGCGACAATACGCTGGTACTCGGCCATCGCGTGTCGGAATGGTGCGGCCATTCCCCCGTGCTGGAAGAAGATATCGCGCTGGCCAATTCGGCCCTCGATCTGATCGGCCAGACACAGCTTTGGTTGGGGCTGGCAGGTGAGCTGGAAGCATTGATGAACGGGCAAGCGCGCACGGCCGATCAACTGGCCTATCTGCGCGATGCCGCCCAGTTCAGAAATGTCTTGCTGGTCGAGCGGCCCAACGGCGATTTCGGCCAGACTTTGATGCGGCAGTTTCTATTTGATGCATGGCATCTGGAATTGCTGAAAACGCTGGAGAATTCGACCCATCCGCGGATCGCCGAAATTGCCGCCAAGGCGATCAAGGAAGTCTATTACCATGTCGAGCGCTCTGCCGATCTGGTGATCCGTCTGGGGGATGGCAGCGATGAAAGCCACCGCCGCATGCAGGCTGCTCTGGATGATATATGGTCCTATGCGGGCGAATTGTTTGTGGCTGATGCCTATGACGAGCGGCTGGCTGCAGCGGGCATTGCCCCCAATCCGGCCGATCTGAAACCGAAATGGGAGCAGACGGTTTTGCGGGTGCTGAGTGAGGCGACCCTGACGGTGCCGGCCGGGACCTTTGTACATAAAGGCGGCAAGCGCGGTATCCATACTGAACATCTTGGATTTATTCTGGCCCAGATGCAGTTTCTGCAGCGTGCTTATCCCGGCGCGGTCTGGTAAGGGGCGTGCGCGATATGACCCCATCTCCTTCGCTCGATCAGGTCTGGCAGTGGCTGGACGAGGTGAAGGATCCGGAAATTCCGGTGATCTCGCTGACGGAATTGGGGATCATCCGCGCCGTGCGTTATCAGGATGACGAGCTGGTTGTGACCGTGACGCCGACCTATTCGGGCTGTCCGGCCACCGGCATCATCAATCTGGATATCGAAACCGCCTTGCGCGGGCATGGCGTGGAACGGTTGCGGCTGGAGCGGCAATTGTCGCCGCCGTGGACAACCGACTGGATCAGCCCGTCGGGTCGCGACAAGCTACTGGCCTATGGCATTGTGCCCCCCATCGACGGCACCGCCGCCGACGGGCGTTTGCTGGCAAGGCTTGATGCGATGGCTACGGGACGCAATCTGGTGATGGCCTGTCCGCGTTGCCGGTCGACGGCCACAGAAAAAATCAGCCAGTTCGGCTCGACGCCGTGCAAGGCCAGCTATCGCTGCACCGCATGTCTCGAGCCGTTTGACTATTTCAAATGTATCTAACGATCCACTATCCGGAAGGAGCGGCTGCCGATGGCACGTTTTCATTCTCTTGAAGTGACCGATGTGCGGAACGAAACGCGTGATGCTGTCGTGCTCACCCTGAAACCGCGCAAGGACGAGTGCGCTTTGTTCGATTTCACCCAAGGCCAGTATCTGACCTTCCGCCGCCAGTTCGACGGCACCGAATTGCGCCGCTCTTATTCGATTTGTGCGGGCAAGGACGAAGGCGTGTTGAAAGTCGGGATCAAGCGGGTCGATGGCGGGGCGTTTTCCACCTGGGCCAACGAGCATCTGAAGGCGGGTGAGGTCATCGAAGCCATGCCGCCGATGGGCAATTTCCATACGCCGATCGAACCGGACCAATCCAAAAACTATCTGGGCTTTGCTGGAGGCAGCGGGATCACGCCGCTGCTGTCGATCATCAAGACGGTGCTGGCCCGCGAGCCGAAATCACGCTTTACGCTGGTCTATGCTAATCGGCAGATTTCCTCGATCATGTTCCGCGAGGAGCTGGAGGACATCAAGAATCTCTATCTGGGACGTTTATCTTTGCTGCATATTCTGGAAACG
>CAIYZJ010000207.1 GCA_903930675.1 uncultured Hyphomicrobiales bacterium | reverse complement strand
TGTCAATGATTGAGATGTGATTTGACCGCTTAAAAAATGAAAGGGCATGTGGCAGATGCCATACCGGTTTTCTTGAATGAACTTAAAAAACCCGCGCGAGGGCAGAGGCGCTCGCGCGGGTTCGGGGATTGATCCGGGGGATCGAAATCATCAATTCATGCAGCGGGCTTCCAGTGCGTCGATGAAGGAGCGGTCCCATGTGCCGTCGCGCATGGCCTGCATGGTGGCGTCTTCCTTGGCGTGCTGGGCTTGGGCCTTTTTGATGACCTCTGCGGCAATCGCGGGCGAGAAGGCCAGCAGGCCGTCCTGGTCGCCGACGATGATGTCGCCGGGATTGACCACCATGCCGCCGATGGACACAGGCACATTGATCGCACCGGGGCCGTCTTTGTAGGGGCCGCGATGGTTGACGCCGCGCGCATAGACCGGAAAGGGACGGGCGGCAATTTCGGCCACGTCGCGGATCGAGCCGTCGATCACCATGCCGTTGAGTCTGATGGTCGCGCCGTAAAACGACAGGATACCGCCGACCACCGCATTTTTGAGGCCGCCATCGGCATCGATCACCATCACGTCGCCCGGACGGCAGAATTCGAAGGCCCGCAAAATCGCCAGATTGTCATCGCCTCTGGTTTTGACGGTGACAGCGGTGCCGACCATGTGATGCGGCTTGTGATAGGGGGTCAGCCCGACACTTCCTGTATTGCGGTGCATATTGTCGCTCAAGAGGGCGACGGGAAGATCCATCAAGGCGGCGATGATTGCGGGGTCGACCTGCGGGGCGGAGGGGTGCTTTTGAATGCTTGAACCGGACATGGGGTTTCCTCTTTCGTATTGATTTTGAGGGTTAGCGGAGTTGGGCAATCGCTTGGGCGATCAGCGCGGTGCCTTGGTCGAGCGTGTCGAGCGAGGTGGCAATCGACATTCTGAAATAGGGCGACAACCCGTAGGCGGTGCCTGCGACAACGGCGACGCCGACACTGTCGAGCAGATAGATGACCAGATCGTCATCGGTGGCCAGAACTGTGCCGTCGGGTGTGGTTTTGCCGATCACATCCTGACAATTCACATAGAGATAGAAGGTCCCCTTCGGCACGCGGCAGCTCAGGCCTTCGATGGCATTGATATGGGCTGCGGTCCGGTCGCGGCGCTTTTGATAGGTTTCGACGCTTTCATGGATAAAGGACTGGTCGCCATTGAGCGCGGCGGCGGCGGCCGCCTGACTGACCGAACAGCAATTGCCCGCCGATTGCGACAGGAAAGTATTGATGCCGAGGATCAGATCTTTGGGACCGGCCACCCAGCCGATGCGGAAGCCGGTCATCGCATAGGTTTTGGAGACGCCGTTGATCGCCAGCGTCCGGTCTTTCAATTCGGGTGCGGCGTTGAGAAAATGCGGATTGGGCGTGTTGTCGAAACGGATATGCTCGTAAATATCATCGGTCATCACCAAGACATGCGGATGGCGCAACAGCACATCCGCCAAAGCACGATATTCTTCAAGCGTATAGCTGACACCGGTCGGATTGCTCGGCGCATTCAGCAACAGCCAGCGGGTCTTGCCGGTGATGGCGGCTTCCAGCTGGGCGGGGAGCAATTTGTAATCCTGCGCCTCGGGGCAGGCAATGGTGACAGGCACGCCGTCATTGGCAATCGCCATATCGGTGTAGGACACCCAATAAGGCGTGGGTACGATCACCTCGTCGCCCGGTTCCAGCGTTACGGCAAAGGCGGCATAAATGCCGCTTTTGGCCCCGTTGGTGGCAATGATCTCGTTCATGCCGTAATCGAGCTGGTTTTCGCGCTTCAGCTTGGCGATGATGGCTTCGCGCAGGGCAATGGTGCCGGCCATCGGCGTGTAGCGGGTCTGGCCTTGATCCATCGCGGTCGAAGCCGCTTGCCGGATATGGGCGGGGGTGTCGAAATCGGGTTCGCCGACCACAAGGCTGATGATGCTGCGGCCCTGCCGCTTCAGCTCGTTGGCGCGATCGGCTGCAAAAGTGCTGGGTGAAGGCTTGATGCGTTTGATGCGCGAAGCAATACGAGACTGGTCCATGAGGCCCCCACAAAACGAAAAAGATGCACAACTTTGCATAATTGCCGCATGAAGGGCTGACCAAGACGAAATCATTCTGCCTTTATAGGGATTGCTTATGGGTATGGTTTTTTTCTACAAATAGACAGCTTGGTCTGGTCCTCACGCGCTGGTGCGGCAGGCAGGCGATAACAGCGGGATGATGTGGTGAATATCAGGCGTTTGCAGTATTTCGTCAAAATCGTCGACATCGGCAGCCTGACCCAAGCCGCCGATGTGCTGCATGTCGCCCAGCCCGCGCTGAGCCAGCAACTCGCCACATTGGAGGCCGAGGTACGCCAGCAGTTGCTGTTGCGCACCACGCGGGGCGTCACGCCGACCGAGGCCGGAAAAGTACTCTATCGCCATGCCCAGTTGATCTTGCGCCAGTGCGAGCAGGCGAAATCCGAAATGAGCGCGTCCAATGCGGGCATCAACGGGGCGGTATCGGTGGGGCTGGCCCCGGGCACGGCGGCTGCGGGGCTGGCTTTGCCCTTGCTGCGCACCACCAGAGCCCGCCACCCCGGAATTCTGCTCTATCTGAACGAGACCTATGGCAGCACCCTGTCGGAAATGATCATGAATGGCCGCATGGATATGGCCGTATTGTATGGCGGCAAAGTGCCGGTGCATGGCCTGTCATTTCTGCCTTTGCTCAATGAGGAGCTTTATCTGGTCGGTCCCGACCGATTGGGTGCCTATCCCGACGAGGTGTCGATCCCCCAATGCGCCCATCTCGAACTCTATCTGGCGCGTCCCTATAATGTCGTGCGCCGGATGGTGGACGAGGCCTTTGCCGCCGCCAATCTGAAACCGCATGTGGTGGCCGAAATTGAATCGGCCAGCACGCTGACCTCGGTCATCTCGGACGGGTTGGGCATGACGATTTTGCCCGAATCCATGGCCAATCAGGTGTTGGCTTCCTGCGCGGCATGGAAATCAAGGCTGGTCGGGCCGACGATTGTTGCCCCTTTGGCTCTGTGCCAATCCGATTATCTGCCCCTGTCGGAGCCCGCGCAGGCGATCAAGGAAATTCTGCTCGAACTGATCGCCGAATTGCCCCATCATGCACTGGCACCGGGAAAAAGCCGCAAGCGCGGCGTGGCATAAGCCACTCTTATTGGGACAAAGACATTCCATCTTAGCCTAGCCGCCGGTGCGCCGATACAGTGCAAAACCAGATGGATGCGTGACCAAATTGCGTAGCCATATCGGGTGGATGCGCATGGATCTCGACACAATCAAAGCACTGATCGACAGCATGGCGGGATCCTCCCGCCCCGAGGCCGAATGTCGGGAAGGGGCGTGGACACTCAAACTCACCCGTGCTTTGCCGCCGTCGGCAACGCAATCGCAGGCTGAGTTGAGTGAGGCGGCGGAGCACGGATCAGTCAAGGTCACCTCGCCGCTTTATGGCATTGTGCATTTGCAGCCTTCTCCCGATGCGCCGCCGTTTGTCGCGATAGGCCAGCAGGTCGCCATCGGCGCGCCGCTCTGTGTGATCGAGGCGATGAAAGTCTTCAACCACGTCACCGCCGAGCGTGCAGGCACCATCGAGGCCATTGTGATCGGCAATGGCGAGGAGGTCGATGCGGGACAAATGCTGATGAGCATCGTATGAGCGGGCCTGCATTCACAAAGGTGCTGATTGCCAATCGCGGCGAGATCGCGCTGCGGATTCTGCGCGCCTGCAAAAGCATGGGGCTGGAAACGGTCGTCGTCTATTCGCAGGCCGACCGGGATGCCGGTTATGTCGCCCTTGCCGATGAGGCGCTGTGCATCGGGCCCGCGCCCGCCAGCCGGAGCTATCTCGACCAGACGGCCCTGTTGCTGGCCGCCAAAGCCAGCGGTGCCGGAGCCATCCATCCCGGCTTCGGCTTTTTGTCGGAAAATGCCGAGTTCGCCGCCCGTGTCGAACAGGCCGGTCTGGTCTTCATCGGACCGACGCCGGACAATATCAGGGATATGGGCGACAAGATTTCGGCCAAACGCTTGATGATGGAAGCGGGCGTGCCCTGCGTGCCCGGACCCGACCACGCGCTTGATGCCGATTATGACAGCAGTTGCGCCACAGCCCGCCGGATCGGCTATCCCGTTATCATCAAGGCGGCAGGCGGGGGTGGCGGCAAGGGCATGCGGATTGTCGCGCAAGAGTCGGAATTGAAGGATGCCTTGTCGCTGACACGCGAAGAGGCGCGGCGTGCTTTCGGCGCATCCGAGATCTATATGGAAAAATATCTGGCCCATCCGCGCCATGTCGAAATTCAGGTGCTGGCCGATGGCAAGGGCCACGCGTTGTGGCTCGGCAGCCGTGATTGTTCACCGCAGCGCCGCCACCAGAAAATGCTGGAAGAAGCCCCCGCCATCGCGATTGCACCCGATGTGATCAACGGGATCGGCGCGCGTTGTGTGGCGGCTTGCGAGCGGCTCGGCTATCGCGGGTTGGGGACGTTCGAATTTCTGATGGAGGATGGCGCCTTCTTCTTCATCGAAATGAACACGCGGTTGCAGGTCGAGCATCCCGTCACCGAAATGGTCACCGGGCTTGATATTGTCGAACAGCAAATCCGTGTGGCTCTGGGCGAGCCTTTGACACTGCGCCAGACCGATATCACCCAGAGCGGCCATGCTTTCGAGTGCCGGATCAATGCCGAAGACCCCGAAACCTTCGCGCCTTCGCCCGGTGTGATCACCGCATGGCAAATGCCGGGCGGGCCGGGTGTGCGCATCGACAGCCATGCCTGTGCGGGCTATCGGGTGCCGCCACATTATGACTCGATGATCGCCAAATTGATCGTGCATGGCGACACCCGCGAAATCGCCCTGCGCCGTCTGGCTTTGGCACTTGATGAAATGCGGATCGAAGGCATCAAAACCAACCTGCCTCTGCATCGGGCCTTTGTGCGCGATGCGCAATTCATCCGTGGCGGGGTCGATATCCACGCGCTCGAAAACTGGCTGAAACAGGCCAACCGGACCAGGGATCAGCAGCATGGCGCATGATCCTGTCATCAGCATGCTGGGAACCACCGCCTTGTTGCTGGAGGCCCATGGCGACACCACGCTCGCGACGCAGCAGAAAATCTGGTCGCTGTCCGCACAGGTCTGCAGCTGGCCCGAAGTGCTGGAGGCCGTGCCGGGCATGAACAATCTGATGGTGTGCTTTCGCAAGCCGCCGCTTGATCCGCAACCGCTGATCACGCGGCTTTGCGACGCATGGCGCATTGTCCAACCGATGGCGGTTGAAGGCCGCACCATCGAGCTGCCGGTGGTTTACGGGGGCGAGGCGGGTCCGCATATGGCCGATGTGATGGCCCATACGGGATTGGATGCGCAACAGATTGCCGAAATCCACAGCGCGCCGCTCTATCCGGTCTATGCGCTGGGCAGCCATCCCGGCTATTGCTATCTCGGCGGCATGGATCACCGGATTGCCACGCCGCGGCGCAAAACACCGGTGCTGAAAATCCCCGGCGGTGCGGTGTCGATCGGCGGTTTCCAGACCGGCGTTTCTGCGTCCGACGGGCCGAGTGGCTGGAACACCATCGGCTCGACCAGCATGTCGTTTTTCGATGTCACCAAACAGCCGCCGACCCTGTTGCAGCCCGGCGATTCCATCCGCTTCCGGATCGAGAGGGTGGTCGGATGATCGAAGTGCTGTCATCAACCGCTTTGGCGACCGTGCAGGATCTCGGCCGTTTCGGCGCTTTGGGCTGGGGCGTCAGTCATTCCGGTGCGATGGACCGGCTCGCGCTGGCGGCAGGCAATATTCTGCTCGGCAATGACGACAATTCTGCCGCTGTCGAAATTCCGATTTTTCCGTTCAGGGTCCGGTTTCACCATGCCTGCAATATCGTTCTGACAGGGGCCGATCATCTGGCGCGGCTTGATGACCAGCCATTGCAGCCTTGGCTGGTTGCTCCTGTGCAGGCGGGGCAGGTGTTGACGGTCGAGCGCGGCGGATCAAGCCGCTGGCAGGCCAGCCGTGTCTATCTGTGCGTGGCGGGCGGCATTGATGTGCCTTTGGCTCTGGGATCGCGCAGCACGCAATTGCGCGGCCAGTTCGGTGGTTATCAAGGCCGGACTTTGCAGCAGGGTGATCGCCTGCCCGTCGGGGTTGCGTCTGATGTGCACTGCCCCGCCGGAATGGGCGTGGTGCCGCCGGCTTTGTCGATGCCGCTGATGGTGGAAGGCACGCAAGCAATCCGCGTGTTGTGGGCTGCCGAATACGAGGCCTTTACCGATCACTCCTGTGCCGAATTCTGGGCGAAGAACTGGAAAATCACCTCGCAAAGCGACCGTTACGGCTATCGCTTGGCGGGGCCGATGATCGAGTCGAAAGTGCCGCTCGAATTGCGCTCGCACGGGATCGTGCCGGGGGTCATTCAAGTGCCGCATGGCGGGCAGCCGATCATCCAGATGCGCGATGCCCAGCCGTCCGGCGGCTATCCGAAAATCGGCACGGTAATCGATGCCGATTTGTGGCGGCTCGGTCAGGTGCAGATCGGCAGTTCGGTGCGCTTCGTCGAAGTCAGTTGGCCAGAGGCCGTCAAAGCCTTGCAGGATGTGACGGATTGGCTGGAAGAGGTGCGCCGTATGGTCGCTTTGGGCCGGACGGCGCAAAAGGGGGCTGGCCATGACCAATGATCAGGCCGCACTGGTGGCAGGCTGGCTTGCTGCCACCGATATCGCGCTGCTGGAATTGAACGGGCCGGATGGCCAATGGCTGATCCGCAATGAGGGCGGCAAAACCACGTTGACAATCAGCTCCACGCGTCCGGCCTTGGCTGTGTCCGCATCCCATTCGGGAGTATTTCTGACGCATCATCCCCTGCAAAACCATTGTTTGGTCCAGCCCGAAACAGTTGTCAAACAGGGACAGATTGTCGGTCTGTTGCAAGCGGGCGTGCTGCTGTTGCCGGTTGTCGCACCCCATGACGGGGTGTTTGTGCATTATTTGAGTGCTGACCGGTCGCTGGTCGGCTATGCAACGCCATTGTTCGAATTGCGCCCGCTCTAGCGGCAAAGGGTTTGCCCATGGATATCGATCTGAATGCCGATCTGGGGGAGGGGTTTGGTCCCTGGCCGATGGGGCAGGACGAGGCCCTGATGCCGTTGATCTCTTCCGCCAATATCGCCTGCGGCTATCATGCCGGTGATCCGCTGATCATGCGCGAGCGGGTGCGGCAGGCGCTGTCGCTCGGTGTCGATGTCGGCGCGCATGTCGGTTTTCCTGACCGGCAGGGCTTTGGCCGCCGTGTGATGCAGATTGAACCGAACGAGCTGGCAGCGATGGTGATCTATCAATTGGGTGCGCTTGACGGCATTGCCCGCTCGGTCGGCCATTCGATGACGCATATGAGTTTCCATGGTGCGCTCGGCAATATGGCGGCGGCCGATCCGGTGCTGGCCAAGCCCTTGTTAAAGGCCGTTGCGGAATTCGACAAAGACCTGCTGGTGGTCTCTTCGAGCAGCCGCGCCATCGAGGAGGCGGCAGCCGAACAGGGCTTGCGGGTTGCCACCACATTTCTGGCCGACCGCGCCTATGATGATGACGGCTTGCTTGTATCACGCAAGTTGAACGGGGCGGTGATCCATGACGGGGCGGCGATTGCCGAACGCGTCAAACGGATTCTCGATGACGGCCATGTCATCACCATCACCGGCAAAAAACTGGCCATGCCCTCGCGCTCGATCCTGTTGCACGGTGATACCGAAGGCGCATTGAACTTGGCCAGAACCATCCGCACGGTCATCGAGTCCGGCGGCAACAAGATTGTGCCGCTGTCGCGGCAAGTTTAATCCATAAAAAAAGCTGCCCTTTTGCAAGGACAGCTTCTTGATTAGGCCGGTTCCGGACTGGTCATCACGTCCGCTTATGGGAGCGGGGTGAATTTCAGCTCGGTCAAAGGCACGACCTTGTCGGTGCGCACCATTTTGAACTCGGTGTTGGGGCCAAGCCACTTGTCCCACAGCGCGTTGATTTCGCCGGCCTTGTCCATTGCCACCAGAGTTTCGTTGATCTTGGCGAGCAAGGCAGGCTCGTCCTTTTTCATGCCGACGCCGATGGGCTGGAAGGCCATTGGCTCCTGAATCATCTTCAACTCGATGCCCGAAGTCTTGGATTCGTTGACCAGCTTGGTGATGGTCATGGTATTGGCAACCATGCCGACAGCCTTGTTCTGCTGCACGGCCATATAGACCGAACCGGTATCCTGGAAGGTCAAAGGCTCGGACTCATTCATCTTGATCGAGAGTTCGGACGTCGAACCCTTGGTCGAGGCAATGCGCTTGCCTTTGAAATCGGCCTTGGTCGAACCCGGATCGCTTGCCTTCACAGCCAGCATTTCCTTGGCGAGATAATAGGGGTCGCTGAACTGGATCTGTTCGGCGCGGCCCAGTGTGTAAGCGAGATTGGCGATGGTGACATCGACGCGACCCAGCTTCACTTCCGGCACGCGGGCTTCCACCGACAGCGGGGTGATTTTGGCCGCTACGCCCAGACGTTTGGCAACGGCGTTGCACATATCGACATCGAAGCCGACCATTTCACGGGTCTTGGCATCGGGAGCCGCAAAAGGCGGCACATCGGAGAATGTGCCGCAACGCAGCTCTTTGCGGGCCATGATATCCTGCAACTGGTTAGCCTGTGCCGCACCCATGCCGATCAGACCGAGTCCGATCAGCAATCCGATTTTTGAAAGATGGTTTTTAACAGTCATTGCGTCCTCCTGAGTGTTGTTTGAACGGTAGGTCACCGCACATGCAGATCCGATAAAAAGCGCTGCGCACGCGGATGTTGGGGGTTCGAGAAAAAATCAGCCGGAGCCCCAATTTCGAGGATCTTGCCCGCATCCATGAACCAGACGCAGTCCGCGACATCGCGGGCAAAATTCATTTCGTGTGTGACGCACATCATGGTCATGCCATCGGCAGCCAGCGAGCGGATCACGGCCAGCACTTCGCCGACCATTTCGGGGTCGAGCGAGCTGGTGGGTTCATCAAACAGCATCACCGGCGGCTCCATCGCCAGAGCGCGCGCAATGGCGACGCGCTGCTGCTGGCCGCCCGACAATTGCGCGGGATAGGCCTTGGCCTTGTGTGCCAGACCGACACGGTCGAGCAGCCGCATCGCGGTCTGGCTGGCGTCACCGCGTTTGACGGCATTGACGCGGACAGGTGACAGCATGATGTTTTCGAGCACCGAGAGATGCGGAAACAGATTGAAATTCTGGAACACAAAACCGATGCGGGCGCGCAGCCGGTTCAACTCGGCGCTTTTGAGGCCGGCATGGACATTCTGCCCGTCAAACAGCACTTCGCCCGACTGGATCGGCTCCAGCCGGTTGACGGTGCGGATCAGCGTCGACTTGCCCGAACCCGAAGGACCGCACACCACCACAACCTCGCCTTTGTTGACCGTGGCATTCACATCCACAAGGGCTTGGTAACTGCCGTAGAATTTGTTCACATGGGAAAACCGGATCATGTGCAATTTCCTGTTATGGACTTGTCTTTAGGCATCGGCAGATGTCCGTTCGAATTGGGGCAGACTGTCATGTGGCCCCCTGCAATTTGGGGGCGTCGGGCGGCAACATGCCCGTACCTGATTGATCATCCCCCAGCCGTTGCCTGGCGATGCGCTGCTCAAGCTGGTTGGCCAGTTCCGACAGGCTCCAGCACACGATGAAATAGACGATGGCCAGAATGGCGAAGATTTCAAACGGCTTGGTCAACAGGCGGTTGTTGAGCTGGCTGGCGGCAAAGGTCAGTTCCGGAACATTGATGACATAGCCCAGCGTGGTTTCCTTGATGGTGGAAACAAACTGGCTGAGGATGCTCGGCATCATATTGTAGAGAGCCTGAGGCAGGATCACATAGCGCATGGCCCCGACATGGCTGTGGCCCAAAGCGCGGGCCGCATCCATCTGCCCGGAAGGCAAAGCGATAATGCCGCCGCGCACGATCTCGCTCAAAAATGCGCCTTCATAGATCACCAGTGTGCACAGCATGGTGACAAAGCCCGGCACGCTGTCGCCGATCAGCAGGGGCACCAGAAAATAAACCCACAGGATCAGCATCAGCAGCGGCACACCGCGCACGATATAGACAAGGGCGGTGGCGGGCCAGTTCAGCACTTTCCACTGCGACAAGCGCGCCAGCGCAATCAATACGCTGAGCGGAAAAGCCAGCACGATCCCCAGAACCGACAGGATCAGCGTCGAGGCAATCCCGCCCAACGGGCCGTTCGGATATTGGCCGATCAGCAGAAGCAGCCAGTTGTCCTCGATGATGGTGATCATATTGGAGAGCATGCTCATGATGCCTCCGCACTGGCAGGATCGCGGCTCAGCCATGCCCCCACAGCCATCAGCAACAATGAGCAGGCCAGATAGACGACAGTCGCAATCAGATAGGCTTCGAACACGCGGAAGCTGAGATTTTCGACCTCTTTGACCGCATGGGTCAATTCCGCCACCCCGATGGCCATGGCCAGCGAGCTGTTTTTGAACAGCGACACGGTGTGGTTGACCAGCGCAGGTAAAGCATTGCGGAACGCCTGCGGCAGCAGCACATAGGCCATCGCGCCGAGATAGCTGTGTCCCAAAGCGCGGGCGGCCTCGTCCTGTCCGGGCGGGATCGAGCGGAAGCCGGAGCGCAAATCCTCGCTGAAATAGGCGGCCTGACACAGGCCCAATCCGACAATCGCAAAAATCGCCTCGCCATTGTGGTCGCCGAGCCAGGTTTGCAATCCGGCGGGCAGGATATTGGCAATGCCGAAATACCACAGCATCAATTGGACCAGCGTCGGCACATTGCGGTGATAGGAGACATAGGCTGCAACCATTTGGTCAGCCGCCTTCGAAGGCAGCATGCGGATCACCAGCAGGACGAAGCCAAGACTCATCGCCAGCATCCACGACCCCAAAGCAATGATCAGCGTCATTTTCATTCCGCTCAGCAGCATCTGGCTGAATTGCGGGTGGGTCAGGACAGCGAGGAGGTCAAATCCCTTCATTCTACGTCCTTGAGGGGGAAGGTGATGGTGCCTGAATCTGCGGAGCTTCCGGCCGCGTGGTCATCAGACCGGCGGGTACCTGCATGGTCGGGGTGATTTCCATATGGCCGATATTGACGGCAATCGGCGCGGAGACAGCAAAGGCAATCGCATCGGCAATGTCCTTGGCCTCGGGCAATTCAAACCCCTTGATGAAGCGTTCATAGGTTTCCGGGCTGTCGCCATGCACATGCGCGAAAATATCGGTGGCCACGCGGCCCGGGCAGATCTCGGTTACCCGCACGCGCTTGCCGAAAGCATCCACCCGCAACTGCCCCGACAGCATGCTGACCGCCGCCTTGGTCGCGTGATAGGTGGAATTGCCGCCGAAATGATAGGCTGCGGCAATCGAGCTGATATTGATGACATGGCCGCGATCACGCGCCACCATGCCCGGCACCACCAGACGGCACAGGTGCAACACCGCGCGCAAATTGACATCGACCAGCAGGTCAATATCGTCTTCCTGCGCATTCAGAAACGAGCGCGGGCGATCAACTCCTGCATTGTTGACCAGCACGTCGAACGGGATGGATCGGGTCAGGGCGGTCAGGGCCTCGGTATCGGTGACATCGATGGCATGGCTGATACAGCCCGTGCGTTTCGACAACTCGTCCAGCGCCGTCTTGCCGCGCGCCAGAGCATGGA
>CAIYZJ010000206.1 GCA_903930675.1 uncultured Hyphomicrobiales bacterium | reverse complement strand
TCAACTGGCAGAGCGTATTGGCTGAAAAGCCCCGTGCTCGTCGATTGGCTTTCTGGCTGAGCAGCAGTGGATCGGTTCCCAGCAGGGGCGGATTGGTTTTGAGATAGGCTGCGATTTCGCGTCTGAGCCTTTGATTGACCAACACCACCCTCCCACGAGTGCCCTTTGTTTGTTCCGTATCGAGGCGGAATTCGTCCAAGACCTCGCCAGCCGGGCCGATCACCTTATCAATTGTAAGAGCTGCCACCTCACAGACCCGCATACCTGCCCAATGGGTCAGCAGCAGTGCCAGTCTGTCCCTGGCATGATGGCGACGCTTAGCCACCAAAGCCAGTGCACGTTTGAATTCTTGTTCGCTTAAAACCTTTGCCTGTGCCATCTCAAAACCTCACGTTTTATACGAAAACGTTAGTTTCGAGAGATACTTATGGGCAACCAGAAAGATAGGGTTGGGGTTCTAAAATCACCAGGCCGACGATAAACTTTCCGTAAGTGTTGAAAATTACACTAAAAATCGAACATTCGTTATTTAATATATGATCTATTGTAATCAAATAAGCATTATTACACTCTCTTTAGATATAAGAAAATACGATAACGCCAGATCAAAGCAGTCTCTGGTATCTTTGTGGGACTTGGTTGACGATGCAGGCCATTTGATTATTCGGCTTTCTGCAATGGATCAGGGGATCAATGTGAGCACTTTCAAGACAGCGATGCGGGTCAACCGGATCAGGATTTCACCCTCTGTGGCAGCCGCTTCTGTCGCGCGGCAACTCAAGGCCCAAGGACGTGATATTGTGGACCTGACGGTTGGCGAGCCTGATTTTGATACGCCCGACCATGTCAAAGCAGAAGCTGTCGCGGCAATCGGGCGGGGTGAGACAAAATATACTGCCGTCAACGGTACGCCCGCCTTGCGTGCTGCGATCCGGGCTGATGTACAGCGTCGGTTGCATCTTGAATATCAGGATGACGAAGTTTGCATTGGCGGCGGTGCCAAACAGATTATTTTTCTGACTTTGATGGGCAGTCTGGATGCGGGCGACGAGGTGATCATTCCTGCTCCTTATTGGGTGTCCTATCCCGATATGGTGATGGCCAATGACGGAACGCCGGTCATTGTACCTTGCGGCGAGGAACAGAGTTTCAAATTGACGCCGGAATCGCTGGAACAAGCCATCACTGCCCATACCCGCTGGGTGATCATCAACAGCCCGAGCAATCCGACAGGTGCTGCTTATACAGAAGCAGAATTCAAAGCGTTGGCGCTGGTGCTGGCCAAGCATCCGCAAGTCTGGCTGCTGTGTGATGAGATTTATGATCAGGTCTGGTTCGGGCAAACGCCCTGCCCAAGCATCGTGACTGTAGCGCCGGAATTGAAGGACCGGACTTTGATCGTCAACGGTATGTCCAAATCATTCGCCATGACAGGTTGGCGCATAGGGTTTGGACTTGGCCCTGTTGATGTCATCAAGGCCATCAACAAATTGCAGTCGCAAATTTCATCATGCCCGTCTTCGATTTCGCAAGCTGCAACTGTTGCAGCATTGACTGGAGATCAACCCTTCATTTCCGAGACAGGCGTGGAATATCGAAAACGTCGTGATTACGCTGTCAAACGGTTGAATGCCGTCAACGGAATTCAATGCTCCTTGCCAGATGGTGCCTTTTATCTGTTTCCAAACTGTGCGGGAGTGATCGGTAAAAGCACCCCAGAAGGCAAAACCATCAATAATGATCTGGATTTTGTGCTTTATTTGCTAGAACAGGCCGGCGTGGCCACCATTCATGGGGCAGCCTATGGATTATCACCCTATTTCCGTCTGTCCTTTGCCACGTCAATGGATATCATCAAGGAGGCTTGCGACAGGATTGAGCGAGCCTGTGACGCGCTGGTTGGTGGCTTATAAAACCATGTCTGGCCTCCGCTAAACTTTTCAGCCATGATCGAAAACCGGGCTGGATATGCGAAAATCATTTAGGGGTCGCATATCCGACTGTCCTTTGGGTGGGATGATCGTGGGTCGAGATGAGTGCTGATTTCAGAAAGCTCAAAAGCTTTGTCAAAATTGTCGATGCTGGAAGCGTATCTCGCGCGGCAAGCTTGTTGCGGATTGCACAACCCGCGTTAAGCCAGCAGATCGTAGCTTTGGAGACCTATTTTAAAACCAAGCTGCTGATCCGCAGCAATCACGGGATTGCGCCGACTGAAGCCGGTATGGTGCTGTATCGCCATGCACAGCTGTTGCTCAAGCAAATGGAACAAGCCAAAACCGAGGTTGCTACATCGACCCGCTCCGTAGTCGGGCATGTGTCAATCGGATTGGCGACCTACAGCAATTCGGCCAGCCTTGCATTGCCGTTTTTGCAGGAAATGAACCATCTCCATCCCGAAATCATGGTGCATATCAATGACAGTTTCGGACAGGTTTTAAGTGAACTGATTATGTCAGGCCGCATGGATATTGCTGTGATTTATGGCTCCGGTGCGATCAAGGGTGTGGAGATGACCCAGCTGTTTCGCGAGGAACTCTGCCTTGTTATCCATCCCGACATGGCTCAACCCTTCCAGGGGAGCGAAAACCTGTCGCTGGCGCAACTCGCCGGAATGAAAATGTTACTACCCAGCAAAGGGCATTTTTTGAGACGGTTGATTGATGACTCTTTTGCCCGAGCGCAAGTCACCCCGCATGTGTTTGCAGAGATCGAGTCAACTGCAACCCTTGCAGCGGCGGTCAAAGAGGGCTTAGGCGCAACCATTTTACCGCATTCGATTGCCTCAACGACGGCACAGAATTCGGGAGCGCTGATCTTCCGCCTCAAGCGCCCGACGATTGAAGCAGGTGTTTATCTCTGTATTTCAGACCATATGCCCCTATCGGAACCTGCTGTCGCAGCCCGCGCCGTGCTGTTGAATGTTGTTGATCGGCTGTCACGCATGCGTAATGCAGGTCATGCCTGAGAGATACTTGTTATGCAAAAATCCTATAGCGCTAGAGGGTGCTTGTTTTAGGCAAAGAGACAGTGAGGTCATAAACTCTCCTCTATGGTCGTGCCATTGATAGGGCGTGACTGTAGTTTGCATTTTTCTGTATTTGCGACACAAGGGGGGTCACATGACACTATCAGGAATGTTTAAAGGGTTTCCGCTGAAAGCCGCTGCCTTGTGTGCACTGGCTTTGACGGGTGGTTTTTTAGGCCAGGCACAAGCCCAGGATGGCGATATCCGCTTAGGCATCGTCAGTCCCAATACCGGTTCAAATGCGCGTTATGGCTCATTTGCCTTGCGCGGTGCGCAACTGGCTGTTGAAGAAATCAACAGCGCGGGTGGCATCAACGGCAAGAAGATCAAGATTTTCTCCGGTGACAGCCAATGCACACCTGTTGAAGGTGTGTCGGCCACACAGCGTTTGATCCAGGAAGATAAAGTCGGCTTTATCATCGGCGATATTTGCTCTTCGGTGACATTGGCGATGCAGCCAATTGTCGAAAATGCCAAAGTCTTGCTGGTCAATGCGGCCTCGTCCAATCCGGCGATTACCTACAAAGCGGGTGTTGGTGGCTTCAAATGGACCTATCGCAACTACCCGACTGACGAAGTGCGCTCTCTGGTGGTGCTCGACTATGCCACCAAGCAAAAGAATTTTACCAAATTCGCTGTTCTATCAGTTGACAGTGACTATGGCCGTGGCGCAATCAACTTCACCAGACCGATCACCGATGCCCTTAAGCGGAGATTAGCAAGTTGCCCCGCCGTGTAAATCACCCAAATGGATGACGACCACAGGCCAAACGGCCC